>DAOTTV010000151.1:0-15808 GCA_034437755.1 Anaerolineae bacterium
ACGCCGTGTGGGATATTGCCGATGAGGTCATGCATTGGGCTGGCAGTGACCCGATCGAGACGAGCGACAAACGCCTGTGGGTACGGGCGAAGAAGCTGATGCCCTTCGACCCGCAATCTTGACTCACGCCGCCGGCTCTGCCCCCGTTGTGCTCGCATCAAGGGGCAGAGACCAGCTAGCGTGATCGCGCCACCCGCTATACGCGACCCACAGCAACCCGCCGATCAAGAGGCTATGCACGGCCCGATTGAACAAATCCAGCGGCATCACGCGCCCGATCCACGCGCTAGCGGTCGGTAAAGCGCGGTAAGTCTCGTAATCCAGCGGCAGGAGATAGCCGAACGGCAAATCACGGGTGTTGAGCGCGATGCCGGCGAGCAATACCAGCACCCACGCCCCCCGACTCGCTGGCACGCGCACCGCCATCCACACCGCGAAAGGCATCACCCACGCCAGATAATGCAGGTCGAAGGTCGCTTGTACATAAAACGCGACCAGCACCCACAACCACGCCCACGGCGCATCACGCCCGCGCTGATGGTCCCACAGGGCGAAACACAAGACGCTATATGCCACGCCGAAGAGATAATAGGCTTGCCCCTGCGCCAGCTCGACCACGCCCGCCAAGCCGAAGCGATAATAACTATGGGCGACGCGATAATGATCGAGCTGTCCGGCATAGGGCAAGAGGACGATCATCAGCGCGATGAACAGCACTTGCCCGCGCAGATGGCGCGTCGGGACGCTGATCGCCAGTGGCAAGACGAACAGAAGCGGATAGAGTTTGACCGCCGCCCCCAGCCCTAGCGCCGCCGCCGCCCAGCGATACTGCTGTCGCCGCGCTGACCACAGGGCAAGCACCGTGAAGAAGATCGGCACCGCGTCGAACTGCCCGTGAACGGCGGTCGTGTAGATCATGATGGGGTTCAAGCACCAGAGCGCCAGCGCCCATATTTGCTGGCGATGATCGCGCAGAAGACCAGCGAGAAGCACGCCCACTGCCAGATCAAAGGGCAAGAGCCACAGCTTGAGCCAGAACAATTTCTGGAAGCGGTGCGGGTCGCTGTACCATGTGCGCTGGGCTTGCGTGCCGTCTTTCTGTAATTGATCGAGATCCGGGAGGATGGGAGCTAGCAGGCGTTGATAGGCATAAAGCGTGTAGTATGCTAGCGGTGGATAGAGCGCGACATCGACCGCGCCTTGTGCCTGCACGAACTGGCGGGCATCGACGTGCATCGCCACCAGATCACCGACGAAGCGCGTGTCGGCTTGCATGGTGATCGGCATCAGTGCCAGCCGACACACCGCGCCAAGCGTGATAAGCCCGATCAGCGCGGTGCGTCGCATGTGCGCGCTTATTGACCGTCCCAATTGCCGATCACCGGCACTTCATTGGTCAAGCCATAGGGGAAGACGATCTCGGCATCGCCCTCGGTGTTGCTGTTGCGTAAGTACCACACGCCATCGCCGAAGCGATAAATGCCGACCGTATCCACGCCATCGCCGTCCCAGTCACCGACGACCGGCGTATCCAGCTCTGGGTCGCCGTAGACGAAGACGATTTCAGCGTTGCCATCGGTGTTGCTATTGCGTAAGTACCAACTGCGATCACTGGCGCGGAAAATACCGATTGTGTCCACGCCATCGCCATCCCAATCACCCGCGATTGGCGTTTCGTTGGTCAAGCCATAGGTGAACGCGAGTTCCGGCGTGGGTGCGTCGAGGCTGTTGGTCAAGTACCATGTGCCTGCCGCCGGACGATACACGCCGACGCTATCCACGCCATCGCCATCCCAATCGCCGGCAACGGGCAAGTCGGTCGGCTCGCCAAATTCAAACACCAGATCAGCCGCGCCATCGGCATTACTGTTCTTGAGGTAGAACACGCCCTCGCGGAAGATGCCGACGCTATCCACGCCATCGCCGTTCCAATCGCCAACCACAGCTTGATCTGCGGGATCGCCATAAGGGAAGACCAGTTCAGCATCGCCGTCGATATTCTCGTTCTTCAAGTACCAACTGCGATCGCTATCGCGGTAGATGGCGATCGTATCAATGCCGATCGGGTTATCGCCCGGCAACGCGCCTAACGTCAGGAGACCATGACCGTAGGTATAATCGGGGCCGTCGTCGCCGCGATCATTATCCGCCGCCCGATTGCGTAAGAAGTTCATGACCTGTGTCCGCGTCCAGTCGGGGTTTGCGCTCCAGACCAGTGCCGCCGCGCCGGCCGCGTGGGGTGCCGCGCCAGACGTGCCGAATAAGCCGGAGGGGGCAATCGCGGTATCGCCGCCGGTCGGTGCCGCCGCCTGCGGTTGGAACGCGCCATCAGGCAGGGGTGCGCCCCCGCCCACCGTGTTGACTGGCCCGCGGGCGCTGTAGATCTCGATCTGGGTCATGTCGTCCCAGTAATAGGCGCTGACGCTGAATGCTGATGGCGATGCCGCCGGATCGAAGATACTGCTGTAGGGATAGGTGTATTCCAGCGTTTGCCCCTCGTTCACTTCGTAGATTTGGAGCCATGGATTGCCCGTCACGTCCCAATCTTGTATCAGCAGGCGATACCAACCATCTTTCTTATCCTCCGGATCATCCGGAACCGTGTATGTGATCTGCTCACCGACGAAGTTGTTGGCGATATTATCTTTAGCCGAGCGCGCCACTTCGATCCAGCGTGCATCGTTGGTATCCTGATCGCCGTTAGGGTCTTCTTCGTAGTACATCAGGTAAAAGTCGAAGTCGTTCGCCACGTTCGCCCAGTCATCTTCCCAAACGAGGCTGAAGTTCAGCTGGGTGCCGGCAGTGATCTCGAAGCCGATCGCGTTCGAGCCGTTAATCGTGTTGCCCCAGTCGCCGCCGCTATCCTGCGTCTCCTGGAAGTCGTGCGTGGTGTATTCGTCGCCGGTGCCGGGTGTCTCATCGGGGTCAACGTCAAACGGCGAGTAGCGCCCTTCGTAATGCCCGAGGTAGTTGTTGCCAGTCGCAATCACGAACAACACATCGTGATCGGCAACGGCTTGATTGACGGCCGCCGATGTGACGTGTGTCACGCCATCGCCTGCTGTTTTCGCCCATGCTAGCGAGACGGTGATAATATCGACGTCGTGGGTGTTGATGAGATAATCAATCGCGTTCACGAATTCTGACTCGTAGAAAACATGGACGGGGTAAATATTCGCGCTGGGGGCAGTATCACATAATAGCTCGACCACTGCCGTACCATGAAAATTGTTGAGGGTGCGGTTCGTTGGTTCGATATAGGTCGCTTCGGTACTCATGTCATAGGGCGGCGTGACGTTGCAATCGACCTCAACTGCGGCATCATTGCTGAAGCCGTAATAGCCGTAATCGATCACGCCGATTTTAACGCCACTGCCATCGTAGCCGTTCGCCTGCCACACGTCCGCGCCCATTGTCGCCACGCCCTCGCTGACGATCACGCCGGTGCCGCTCAAGGGGAGTGCGGGTTCGGGCAGGCGCACGTTAGCCACTGCGTCATTGCGCCCGAGTCCGATCAATTGGGCAGTCGGCACGCGCGCGACGATCTGATTGCCAGTGATAGTCATCACGCGCCCACCGTTCCCACGAATCGCACGTTCAGCAGTGGCGACGTTGCGACTGTTGACGATGACTTCGATCGTGTCGCCGTAGGTCAAATCGCTGACGTTGCCGTTATTCGCGCTGAAGCGACTGAGGCTATCGTTGATGCCTGGTTGCGCGACGGCGGCGAGTTCTGGCGTTAAGCCGGGCAAGCCCTGCTCGCGCGCGCTCGATAGCGCCGTCAGGCGACCACTGCGCTCCGGCGTGAGATCTTGATTGGGCTGAACGCTGATGTCCACGTCGATCGTCTGCGTTTGGTCGTCGATGACGACGGCATACGAGAAGCGATCGCGCCCGCTGAAGCTCGCATCCGGCGTGTAGGTCAGGCGCGGCACCTGCCCGCTGAGCGTGCCGTTTTGCGGGGTGCGTGTGATCTCGTAGTTGGTGCCATATGCCAGCGTAATATCGACCGGCACGGCGGATTGTGTGCGTACCTGCGTGTCGTAGGTCGCATTGAAGGCTTGTGGTAAAGCACCGCTAGCGACTGCTTCATCTTCGGCTAACACGCGAATGGTGATCGTCCCCGTGACGAAACGGCCGTCAGAGCCGATCACGGTGTAGACAATGCGATCTTCGCCGGTGAAGCCCTCATTCGGCGTGTAGCGATAGCTCGCCGCTGACCCTGTGAGGACACCCGCCGTCGGGGCGCGATCAATCAAGACGGTGACCGGCTCGACCATACCATCGGGAAGCGGCAGGTCAACCATAATCGCGGTATTGACCGCAGTCGTGAAGGTTGCGTCGTCCTGTGCTGTGCCCGGCGCAACCATAATCAGCGATACCGCCGCTAGGATGAAAATTATCAGACGCTTGTGCATACGTGCCTTTCCAACAGAACGTGACAGACTATATCTATAGTTTAAGCAAAAAGCCATTAAAACGCCATTGACGCTATCCCGACGCACCGCCAAAATTGTAAAATCTTCATTACAAGTCCTTCATCGGTCGCGTGGCGGCTGTCACATGACGTTATCATACTTCATGCGATCGCCAGCGATTGCGCGTAAGATTGTGACGAAGGCATACACACAACTATCATAACACCATACTATTCATACTACTTGAGGAAAGCAAATCATGACCGCTTCTCACCTGTTGATGAGTACCGACGGTCCGGAAGTGAGCCGGATTATCGTCGGTTTGATGCGCCTGCACGAATGGGAACTTACGCCGGATGGACTGCGCGATTGGATCGAAGCCTGTCTGGACATGGGGGTGACGACCTTCGACCATGCGGATATTTACGGCAGTTACACCAACGAAGCCCGCTTCGGCGAGGCACTCGCGCTCGATGAAAGCCTGCGCGAGCGCATGGTCTTGATTAGCAAGTGCAATATCATGCTTGAATCCGATAATCGCCCCGGAACGTACGTCCACCACTACAACACGAGCTACAACCACATCATCAAGAGTGCCGAGCAATCGCTGTGGAATCTGCACACGGATTATCTCGACTTGCTCTTGATTCATCGCCCTGACCCGCTGATGAACGCCGACGAAGTCGCCCGCGCGCTGACCGACCTGCGCGAGGCGGATAAAGTGCGCTATGTCGGCGTGTCGAACTTCACACCGCGCCAGTTCGCCTTACTACAATCGCGGCTCAATTTCCCGTTGGTGACCAATCAAGTTGAGTGTTCCGTTTTGCATCTGGACACGCTCCACGACGGCACATTCGACCAATGCCAGCAAACGCGCATCGCGCCGATGGTGTGGTCACCGCTGGCGGGGGGGGCGATCTTCAACCCGCAGACCGAGCAAGAGCATCGCGTCCAACGCGCACTGGCAACCGTCGGCGAGCAACTGGGCGGCGCGACGCTGGATCAAGTCGCGCTGGCGTGGTTGATGCGCCATCCAGTCAAGATGTTGCCCGTGCTTGGCACTGGTAAGATCGAACGGCTGCGCGCAGCGGTCGATGCCGAGCAATACAAGCTCGATCGTCAACAGTGGTTTAGCATCTGGGAGGCGAGTGCGGGTCACGAAGTGCCGTAAGGTCTAAATCGCTACTTTTTCTGCCGCAAGCTGAAGCATCGCGGCTAAGTGGTGCGGCGGGGAAGCCATCTGAAGTGGCTCTGACCCCGCCGAATACGTTTTTCAGCCCCTTTAGTAGGCTTATGATCTTGCTAGCCAGAGACTTTAGTCTCTGATGAAAGGTAACTACTCAGCCCTCACCCTAAATTCCTCTCCCGACCGCCACTATGTGGCTAGGAGAGGGACTTCAACCGTGCTTGTCTTGGGGGCAGAAGCTGGCGTAAATCAATTGACCTGAGTAGTTACGATGAAAGGCGATTTTATACCGTCTAAATCGCCGCTTTTTCCGCCATGATCCCCCGCCCCCTGTCGTCGGTCTGCCCAACGGCGGCGGGGGATGCGCGCTTAGTCTGCGCCCAGTTGTTGCAGGGTGGGTTCGTTGTCGCTCTCATCGACGATGTTCGCGTGGGTGCGCCAGTTGACCGTCGGTTCGATCAAGCGCGGATTGACGCGGTCTTTCTGCGTCTGTGCCAGTTCGATCATACCCTTGATGACATCATCATCTAGCAAGTGCGGCTCTAAACCGAGTTCGCGCAGTGCCGTATGCTTGACGCTGTAGAAGTGTTCCTCAGCTTCCACACGCGGGTTCGCCAGCTGGTCAATCTGCACGTCCAGCCCCATCGCATTGCCGATGCGTTGCACGCGCTCTGCCAGTTCAATCACGCTGAACCACTCCGTAATCTGGTTGAAGATGCGGAATTCGCCCGCGTCAGCCGGGTTAGTGATCGCCAGTTCGATACAGCGCACAGTATCACGCACGTTGATATAACCGCGCGTCTGCTGACCACTGCCGTAGACCGTCAGCGGGTAGCCATATGCCGCCTGTACGCAGAAGCGATTGAGCGCCGTACCGTAGACCTGATCGTAATCGAAGCGCGTGCTGAGCATCGGATCGAGCGCGGTCTCGTCGGTGTCTGCGCCGTAGACAATGCCCTGATTCAAGTCTGTGGCGCGCATTTGCCAGATTTTAGTTGCGAATAGGATGTTGTTGCTATCGTGGACTTTGCTGAGGTGATAGAACGATCCCGGTTGCTTGGGGAAGGGCAATTTGTCGGTGCGCCCCTTATGCGTGATCTCGATGAAGCCTTCTTCGATTTCAATATTGGGCGTGCCATATTCACCCATCGTCCCCAGCTTGACGAGGTGTGCGTCCGGCGTGAATGCCTTCATCGCATACAGTAAGTTGAGCGTCCCCAGCACGTTGTTATCCTGCGTGGCGAGCGCGTGCTGACGATCAATCATCGAATAGGGGGCGGCGCGTTGCTCGGCAAAATGCACGATGGCATCCGGCGTGAATTCCGTCAGCGCCGTCGCGAGGGCGCTGTAATCGCGCGTATCGCCGTGATAGAGCTTGATGCGCTTGCCCGTCAATTCATACCAGCGATTGACGCGCTGATGAAAGCTCACAATCGGGGTCAGGCTGTTATAGCCGTGCTTCATGTCAAATTGGCGACGGGCTTGGTTATCGAACACCGCAACCTCAAACCCGCGTTGCGAGAGATAAAGCGCCTGCGGCCAACCGAGATAGCCGTCACCACCTAAAATTAAAATACGCATTGTGATACTCCAGTGTGATTTTAAATGAAACGTCACGCCTTACAACACACGGGAGTCAATGCGGTTACGCCATTAAGCGATTAACTATGACATTTTTCATCTGGCGAATTATTTTAAAGCATTTAATAAATTAAGCATAGTAATATCAGTATAGCAGACCAGATCAGCGCATGAAAGAGACAATTTCAGCCTGTATAACACCCTCAGCATCGTGATCGCTAGCGCTGGAAGAAGGAGAGATAAGCGCGTGCGCCGTCCCTCTCCGAGCCACATTGTGGCGGTCGGGAGAGGGATTTAGGGTGAGGGCGGGAGTCGCCAACAGTCCCTGAAGCATGGCAGGTGTCTGATGTAACGTACAGAAAGCTCCCGCGACTATCAGCATTGGCGGGCAAAACGCGCGCAAAATCAACAAAATGCGTTACAATGCGCCTATAATAAGCATACGAGATAAGATTCGCGCTCATAAACGAAAGGCACAGCACAGATGGCATTGATTGACCAAATTCTGGAGGCGCAACGCCTTTTTATCAACGAATTACTGGCGAAGGCGAACGTCGTCGGCGTGGGGATTGGCTACCGCGAGGAGAACGGCGAGGCAACCGACCAACTCTCATTGGTGACGCTAGTCGAGCAGAAGAAACCCGCCGCGGCGCTGGACGATGCCGATAAAATCCCCGAAGAGATGGACGGTATCCGCACCGATGTCCGCGAAGTGGGCATAATCACCGCTCAGCAAGTTTTCCCGGATACGCGCCGCCGCCGTCGTCCGATACAGCCGGGTATCAGTAGCGGGCATCATCTGGTGACGGCGGGCACAATCGGCGCGGTGGTTTATGACCGCACAACGGGCGAAGCCTTCCTGCTCTCGAATAATCATGTGTTTGCCAATAGCAACGATGCCCTGCTGGGCGATGCCATTTTACAGCCGGGCGCGACCGATGGCGGCACTGCCCCACAAGACCAGATTGGCAAGTTAGCGCGTTATGGCAAGCTGATCTACGTCGATGATGTCGATATCGGTTCAACGCCGATTGTCGGTCTGCCGGAGCATGCGCGGCAAGATGACCAGCCCCGCCCCAAACCGCCGCCCCGCGATGACGATGACACAGGCCCGCGCCCGACCCCGCCGGAAAGCAATAACGGGTGCGCGCAATTATTAATCACGCTGGCAAACGCGCTCGCCGATGCCAACACAACATCGACCAGCCCGCAGAGCGCCCCCGAAGCCGCCGCGCCTGCCCGTGCCTTTGCCGAGAGCGTCGATACAGCATCGACCACCGACGTGAGCGCCCAAGTCGCCGCCCCCACCAATGCCTTCGATGCCGCGCTGGCACAACTGGCGAACGTCGAAGAAGTCAGCCCGACGATTCTCGGTCTCGGCACGCCGATCAGTGTACGTACGCCGGATGTTGGTATGCGTGTGCGGAAAGTGGGGCGCACCACCGGCTACACCGAAGGCGACGTGAAAGTGATTAACACGACGGTCGATGTCGGCTACAATACCAAAATCGGGCGACGTACTGCGCGCTTCACCGGGCAAATCATCGCGACGAGCATGAGCAAAGGTGGCGATAGCGGTTCATTGGTGATGCACCACGACTCGCTGAACGCTGTCGGCTTGTTGTTCGCTGGTTCGCCATCGGCGACGGTCTTCACGCCCTTGCAGAGCGTGCTCGACGCGCTCCACGTCCAGTTAATCCCGAAGCGCGCTTGAGCGCACGCGATCATACATCTTTTTATTGTAACGCTCTTATGTCGAACGTGTGCAATAGTCATTTAGGGCTTTGCCTTAAGACCCATGAGCTTTTTCACAAGCTCAACCAAAACTTTCACAGCTTGCTTTTTTCAACACAATTGCGTTGAAAACAAAGGCTCTTTTGTATCTTGCGTGGTCAAGCTCTTTTTGTCCCCTTTTTGAAAAAAGGGAACGCCAAAAACTTTTGCTTTTTTGAGCAAAGTCAAGCAACGACAGTTCCTTGTGGGGGTGTGGGGGCAAAGCCCCTGCAACAAAAACCACGCGACATTCCAAAAAGCCAAAACAAATGGTTGCACAACGTGTATACATGAGCCTATTGTAAATAAGCGGAGAGATAAGCAATGATACAACGCCTCGCACTGATAACGATGATCCTGATAGCGCTCGCGCTGACCGCCTGCACCGGTGATATTGTCACATCTGCTGGTGAGACGGGCACGGTCACACGGGTGATCGATGGCGATACGATTGATGTTGATATTAACGGCACGGTTTACCGCGTGCGTTATGTCGGCATGAATACACCCGAACGCGATGAACCCTGCTACACGTCGGCGGTGCAAGCTAACGCCGGTTACGTCGAAGGGCAACGGGTGCGCCTTGTGCGCGATGACAGCAATACCGATCGGTATGATCGCCTGCTTCGTTACGTCTACGTCGGTGATACCTTTGTCAATCAAGCATTAGTGGAAGAAGGCTTCGCCGAAGCGGTACTCTACGAACCGGACGACCGCCACTATCAACGCTTCTTAGAGCTTGAGCGCGAAGCCGCCCGCAACAATCGCGGTTGCCACCCGACCGGCATCTTCGACGATAACTCGGACGTGCGCTGAGCGCCTGCAACGTCACCCGCCGGACGTGCGTAGAGGCGAGTGAGACACAATCGCAATCAGATGATGAATGTTGGAGAGAACTGACCGATGAGACGTTTTTTGAGACCGATACTGGTCGTCGTCGCAGTGCTGACAATCAGCGCGATTACGCTGTGGGCACAGCGCGATAATCCAGCGTGGGTCACGCGCCAATGGCTCAACGCCGCCGTCGCGGGCGATGACCGGCGCGTGCAATATCACACCTGCCAGCGCATCCTTGACGAGACGCAACGCGCATCCGGCATTCTGGGGTCGGTCAACAGCTTCGATGGCTTCAGCGTCGGTGATATGACCGTCAGCTTTGATATCGGGGTCGATACGGATGTCAGCGGCGTGCGCTACCGCACAGTAGAAGAACGCGAGCAACGCGCCGTCGTCCAGCTGGACGGCAATGTGACGATGAACGTCGTCGGCATCGCGCGTGACGTGCCGCTGACCATCGACGTGCCACTGATACGCGAGGATAATCGCTGGAAGATTTGCGTGTGATCGCCCACCGAGTAAGAGAGTGGAATTAGCGTGCAAACGATTATTCATCACGGTATTGATCAGGTTGATCGTGAGACATGGCAACAGGTCACCGCTGGACAACCCTTCGCCGGTTATGATTGGTGTCGCTATGGCGAAGCCGTTCTCGGCGGGCGGGCGGGCTATTATGCCATCGTGCGCGACGGCGATCAGATCGTCGGCGGGGCATCGTTCTGGGTACTCCAGCGCGAGATTATCCCCGTCGATAACCCGCTGGTGAAGGGCATGATCGAACGCTACTTGCAGGCGCGTCCGCTGGTGGTGGCGCGCACCGCACGCGGTACTGACCATCGCGGCGTTTATCTGCCGGTTGATCCTGCACAACGTCCGGCAGTGCTGACAGAAATCCGACACGCGGGACGCGATGTCTTGCGTGAGTGTCGCGGGTCGTTCTTGCTGTGCGATTATCTGACGCACGCTGATCTGGATAGCGCGTGGGGCGCATTCATGACTCTGCCGGATTTTATGCTGGTGGGGACGTATCTGGACATCACGCCCTATGCCAGCTTCGACGACTACAAGCAGATGATTCGTCAGCAGAGCAAAGGCACGTACAAAGACCTCAAACGGCATATGAATCGCTGTATCAAAGCCGGTGTTGAGATCGTTTTCCAGCCCACGTTACCACCCGATCAAGTCGTACCAGCGCGGCAACTAATGCGCGACATCCGCCAGAAGTACGACGACGATTACGACGATCCCGCCTCTTATGCTTATGAAGCGAACATGATCGAGGCGCATACGCTCGTACCGGAGACCTTCTGGATGCTGGCGTATCTCGACGGGCGCTTGGTCGCCTGCTCGCTGATGCTCTACGATGCGCGCACCGGCACGATCGTCCCCAAGTTATTCGGGCGCGATGACGATGTGGACTTTCTCTACTTTCACGCGCATTATTCAGTCATCCAACATGCGATCGACCACTTGCAAGCCAACATCATCATCGGCGATATTGGCGCAGAGCGTTACAAACAGCGCATCGGCTACGTGCCGGATACACGCAACAACTTCGCTTTTTACGCCGCATCACCGATTGCCCGCGCTATCTCGCGCTTGCTCTTACGCTTTTACACGCCCGATGGCGATTGGTGAGCGTCGGCCGCGTGGAAGTGCGGCAGGAGGTCTTGTGCCATCGCTTCCAGACCGTCCATATTATCCGGCTCTAGCCATTGCAACATAAAACGCTCGACCCCGCGCTCGACCCACGCGCCGACCTGATCGACAATCTCCTGCCCTTGCCCGATGATGAACCCGCGCTCGACCAGATCATCCTTAGTGATTGTGCGGCGGTCGTTGCTCATCTGCGCGGTGATTTGCTGGATGCGGGCATCATCGCCGTAGATCGCGCGCATCATCAAGGAGCGTTTGACATCGCTAGCGGCGCGTCCTTCATCGGCGAGATAGCGATCGAGCAATTGGGTTCGATCGACAAAGGTTTCAGGATCAGCATAGACCGCGTTCCACTCGCTGGCGTATTTAGCGGCGAGGGGCAGGGTTTTCTTGGGGCCGTTGCCGCCGATCAAGATCGGTGGGCCGCCGGCGCGCTTCATCGTCAGCAATGCGCCATCGAGTTGATAGTGATGCCCGTCATAGCTGACAGGGTCATCGCTGTGGAAGAGACGTTTCGCCATCTCTAAGCCATCTTCCAGCCGTTGATAGCGTTCGCTCAGCGGCGGGAAAGGAATACCGAATTCGCGATGTTCGCGGTCTTGCCAGCCCGTCCCCAGCCCAAAGACGAAGCGTCCCTGCGCGAGCATATCGACGGCGGCGGCGTATTGCACCAGCATCGACGGATGACGAAAGGTAATCGGCACGACGAGCGAGCCAAATTCAATGCGGTCGGTGACGGTGGCGGCGTAGGTTAAGCTCGTCCATAGTTCCAGCGCGTCCTTGTGCGGCCCGCTCGCATTGGTGAAGTGATCGCTCCGAAATACGCATTGATAGCCGACGCGCTCGGCAGTTTTGAGGATGGTATCCCAGCGTTGCCAGTTCAAGCCGTCCTGTCCTTCGATCATGATGCCAATTTGTGCGCTTGTCATCGTATAAGTGTCTTCCTTTGTCTCGTGCGTGTGAATGGTCTCGCTATCATGTGTGACGCGGTCAGCATCACACATCTTAAATTATAACGCGCCGAGCGCCGGCGCACACAATCGCCAGCGAATACGCCCTACGCTCACGGACTGATCTAGCGCTCACTGCTGACATTGTGTAAGATCATGCGCCACAGAGTGCCAAATAAGAGAGGACAAGACATATGAGTCAGTTTAATTGGGCTGATCAACGCGTGATCGTCACCGGCGGGGCGGGCTTTCTCGGCAGTCATCTGGTGGATGCCCTGCACGAGCGCGGTTGCCAGCAGGTGATCGTCCCCCGTAGCAAGGATTATGACCTACGCGAGAAAGCGGCGGTCATCGCCCTCTTTGACGATTATCCCGACATTGATCTGGTCTTTCATCTAGCGGCGACCGTCGGCGGTATCGGCGCGAATCGTAAATATCCGGGCACCTTCATCTACGATAACTTGATGATGGGCGCGCATATCATGGAGCAGGCGCGGCAAGCGGGCGTACGCAAGGTCGTCAACATGGGGACGATTTGCGAGTATCCCAAGTTCACACCTTTGCCCTTCAAAGAAGAGAATCTGTGGGATGGCTACCCCGAAGAGACCAACGCGCCCTATGGCATCGCCAAAAAAGCGATGCTGGTGATGGGCGAAGCCTACCAGCAAGAATTCGGCTTTAATTCGATCCATATCCTGCCGACCAACCTGTATGGCACACGCGATAACTTCGACTTGGAAACCTCGCACGTCATTCCGGCGATGATCCGCAAGATGACCAGCGCACAGGAACAGGGACAGGCGACGGTGACGCTCTTCGGCGATGGTAGCCCGACGCGCGAATTTTTGTACGTGCGCGATGCCGCGCGCGGTATCCTGCTCGCCGCCGAGCATTACGACGACCCCGCGCCGGTCAATCTCGGCAGTGGCTTTGAGATCAGCATTCGTGATCTTGCCGAGAAGATACAATCACTCGTCGGCTTTACGGGTGAGATTGTGTGGGATACGGATAAACCCAACGGACAACCGCGCCGCAACGTGGATATACAACGGGCGCAGAGCGAATTCGGGTTCACGGCAGAGATTGATTTTGACGAGGGCTTACGCGAAGTGGTCGAGTGGTATCATGCCAACCGCGAGACGGCAGACGCGCCCCTGCAACTGGGCTAAGCGGGATACGCGGCGGGGCGCACAGTGATGGCGCGCCCCACACGCTCAGTGTTCTTTGATGCCCAGCGCTTCATCGACAATCGCGACAATCTCCTGCGGGGAGAAGGGCTTGACGACGTAGCGATACACATCCTGCAACTTACCAACGACGCGGTTCGCGCTATCGCTGTAAGCGGTTGTTACCACGACCGGAATCGTGCCGTACTTAGCTTTCATCTCTTCCAGCACTTGCCAACCACTGGTATCCGGCAAATTCAAATCGAGCAAGACCGCACTGGGGCGATGCTCTTGAATGTATTCTAGCGCGGCTTGCCCATCGGCGGCATGATGCGCCCGAAACCCATAGCGTTCGAGTGCCATCATTGTGTACTGTGCGAAATCGATCGTGTCTTCAATGACAAGAATATGATGATGAGAACGTGCTGACATATAAACGTTCCTTATGAACATAAAATAATGAATGACTATCTTACTGTATCACAATTTTGTAACTTGTGTGTGACATCCGCATCAACCAGTCCACAATCTAAACACGATCAAAACAAGATTACATACGAACTCTAATCTTTGATCTGGGCAGAGGCGCTGATAACAGGTCAGGATAGATCATCGTTCGCTCATCGAGTGTTAATCTGCCAGCAGTGCCGCGACCCGTTCGATGATGTGCGTGCCGATCTGCGCCTTGCTGGTCAGGTCGATAGTCTCCTGTGTGCCGGCTGTATCCAGTATCGTGACGCGGTTTTGATCGCTGGCGAAACCGGCATCGCTGGCGGTGATGTCATTGGCGACGATCATGCTCAAGCCTTTGCGCTGGAGTTTGCGCTGTGCGTTGCGGAGCAAGTCCTGACTTTCGGCGGCGAAGCCCACAATCACCGGCGGCACCGCTTGCCCTTGATCGCGCTGGTCTTTGATGCCCTGTAGAATATCGGGATTACGCACGAGTGCTAGCGTCAAGCCGGCATCGTCGTCCTGCTTCTTGATCTTCTGCTCAGCCCGGCGCGCCGGTCGAAAATCCGCGACAGCCGCCGTCATAATCAGCGCGTCGGCGGCAGGATCGAGCGCGTGCGCGTGGACAGCCGCCTGCAAATCCTGTGCCGAATCGACCGTGACGACCTGTGCGCCGATTGGTGTGGGGCGGGCAACACTGCTGATGAGCGTCACATCGGCGCCAGCATCGACCGCGGCTTGCGCGATGGCATAACCCTGCTTGCCCGACGAATGATTACTAATGAAGCGCACCGGATCGATTGCCTCGCGCGTGCCCCCCGCCGTGACGACCACGCGCCGGCCCGCGAGTGCGCCGGATTGCCCCAGCACGCGCCGCATATGCCCGATCAGCGTCGGCGTGTCGGGTAAGCGTCCGCGTCCGCTTAAGCCACTGGCGAAACGCCCAACCTCCGGCGCGACCAGATACGCGCCACGCTCGATCAGCGTCTGCACGTTTGCCTGTGTCGCCGGATGTTCATACATGCCGCCATCCATCGCCGGCGCGAGCAACACCGGACAGCGTGCGGCTAAAGCGGTGACCGTCAGCAGGTCATCGGCCATGCCCTGTGCTAGCCGCGCCATCGTGTGCGCGGTCGCCGGCACAATCGCGATCAAGTCTGTACCCTCGCCCAAGCCAACGTGCGCGATGTGCGTCGGCAAGCCGCCGGCGTGGTCAGTATCCCACATATCGGTATAGACCACGCGCCCCGTCACCGCCTGAAATGTGAGCGGCGCGACGAATTTCTGCGCGGCGCTCGTCATCACGACATCGACCTGCGCCCCCGCTTGTGTCAGCTTGCTGGCGAGATCAATCGCCTTATAGACGGCAATGCTACCGGTAACGGCGAGTACGACACGCTTCTGCTGTAAGAGACTAATCACATCCATTGAGGCTTGTCCTTTTGCTACGTTTAAATGATCGGGCACTCAGCGCCTATTGCTACAACGCTTTTATGTCGAACGTGTGCAATAGCCATTTAGCCATGAGCTTTTTCAAAAGCTCAACCAAGACTTTCAGGGTCTTTCATATTTTACGTAGTCAAGCTCTTTTTGTCCCCTTTTTGAAAAAGGGAACGCCAAAAACTTTTGCTTTTTTGAAAACAAATGGTTTCAAAAGACGTAGTAACTACTCAGCCCTCACCCTAAATCCCTCTCCCGACCGCCACGATGTGGCTAGGAGAGGGACTTCAACCGTGCTTGTCTTGAGGGCAAAAGCTGGCGTAAATCAATTGACCTGAGTAGTTACAAGGC
>DAOTTV010000152.1:0-4199 GCA_034437755.1 Anaerolineae bacterium
TCAAGTGATTTACGCCAGCTTCTGCCCTCAAGACAAGCACGGTTGAAGTCCCTCTCCTAGCCACATCGTGGCGGTCGGGAGAGGGATTTAGGGTGAGGGCTGAGTAGTTACGAATATAGGTTCTTTCGTATCTTGCGGGTATAACTCGCACGGTAAGTCCACTGGTATGACCACATGTATAGAGATGAATATCGAATTGCCGTAAGCTCAATTATTTTCTCAGCATTTATACTTTATCATGGGTGCATAAGGTTCAAAAGATATGTATGCGAAGGTATGCACGATGATGAATGAGCAACAACCCACAACCCAACGCGATTTATGTCATGCGATTAACAATCGCCTGAATGCCCTGACACTGGGCATGAGCGTGCTTGAGACCGTGCAGGATCAAAACCTGCTTGAGATCATCTATGTGATGCAGGATGATCTCGATGAATTACAGTTCTTGCTCAAGCAATTACGCCACAACGACCGCAACTGACGCTTATCCTGTCACCAACCATCACTGCAAGAGCTTGACCGTCAGGCGGAAGGCCCCGCTTGAGAGATAGCCATTAACACGCAGATTATACGTCCCGCGCTCCGGCAGAACGACAGTGAAGGTCGGGTTGAGTGACTCCTGCGTGTCGTCCACTATCCGCATGACTGTTCCGAACGGATCGAGCAGAGCGACGACCGGATCAAAACCCGCCTCATCCGCCACCACCTGTATCTGCACCCGCTGACCAGCATCCCCCTGAAAGCGATAAAACTGATACGCATTGAACGCGACCGTATCGCTGATCGCCAGTATCGTCGTGCTGGGCGGGGGCGGCGTAGCCGTCGGCGCGGCGGTCAGGGTACGCCACAAGAGCGTATACGCGCCGGTCGCCTGTGCGCTGGCATCGTACACGCGCACGAGATGCGTCGCCGGTTGTGTGATGTTGAATTGCCGGATGAGCGCGGCTTGGTTCGCGCCGCCGCTGTTATCATCGCGCATGAGTACCGTACCGTCGGCAGTCGCTAACTCAACGACCGGATCAAAGCCGACCGTCGCCGGACTGACCGCGAGGCTGATGGCATCCCCCGGCACGAGCGCCACCTGCCACACATGCCGCGCCCCGACCTGCGCGATCTGTCCGCGCACCTGTTGATCGACTGCCGCTTCGCCCTGATACACATCCTGTATGCTCGTCCCCTGTCCATATCCCAGCGTATACGCGCCGGTGCTGTTGTTCTCGCCGGTGACGATGATGATGTGCGTCCCGTCTTGCGTCAGCGTCAGGTTAGCGGCGACCGCGGCACGAGACGGCACAAGACTCCCGCGCACCGGCGGTTGTGTCAGCAGTGCGCCATCGGGATCGAAGATTTCAAGCTGCGGGATCACCGCGCTATCGGGGCGTGGGCGGGCGACGACGGTCACGCTTTGTCCGGCTTGCCCGACGAACGAGAAGCGCTGGAAATCCCCCGGACGGGCGAGCGTGCCGATCACCGGTTGATGATCGCGCAGGCGGCTATCGGTCTCGGCTGGGGCGGGCGTGGCTGGCCGGGCATACGGATCGACATCGGTCGGGATCAGCGTCGGCAGGCGATCAAGCGGGGCGACCTGTTCGCCAGCTTGATAGCCCAGCACATAATCACCGAACAATCCCTGCCCATCGACCTGCACGCTGTACAAGCCATCGACCGGCAGGTAAATATTCAACAGACGCGCCGCTACGCCGCCGCCGCTGTCGTCATCCATGCTGATCGCTTCGCCATCAGGCGCGAAGAGCGTCAACCGTGGGTCGAGCGTGCCGCCGATGCGTTGCAGTCGGAAGGTGACGCGCTGTCCCTGCTGACCGTCGAGCGTGTAGACGTGGCGCGGCGCACTGGCGGATAACACGCCACTGACATCGCCGGGCGCGGTCAACCGCTGGATATACGTGCCCTGATTGCTGAAATCAGGCGTGGGCGTAGGCACGCCGACCACCTGTGGCAGAGCTGTAGGCGCGTTGGGGTTGGGTTGGTCGTTCGCACGTACGCCAATGCGATACGTCCCCGCCTGCCGCGCTTGCACCTGTACCCGATACACTTCGGTCTCAGGCAAGCGCACCTGTATGGTCGATCCCTGTGCGAGGACTGCCCCGCGCAGAGACAGCACTAGATTGGGCGCGGTGCCGGTCTGGACGGCCCGTAGAGTCACGTCGCGTCCGGCTTCGCCGAAGAACTGCCAGTTCTCGGTGCTGGTGCTATCGGCGAAGGTGCTGGTTTGCTCTTGCCATAAGTCTAAGGTGCGAATATCGGGCAGGCTGGCGCGGGTCGGCACGATCACATCTGGTGTGGTCGCTGGCATACAAGCGGTACTAATCAGGCTGGCAGATAAGGCGCAGATGAACGCGGGTAAAAACGAGCGCAGAGTATCAATCATGATGAGCCGGTCTATCAATTCTGTCTGTATTCGATCAGGCTTAAGCATGGCGCAAATCGTCGAATCTGGCAAGGTCAGGTCAGCCGTAAAAAGTAACAACTCAGGGCAATTGATTGGCGCTGTCTTCGGCTCTCATCCCCCAGCCCCTTCTCCCGAACGCTACGCTGGGAGAAGGAGAGATAAGCGCGTGTGCAGCCCCTCGCCTAGCCACATTGTGGCGGTCGGGAGAGGGATTTAGGGTGAGGGCTGAGTAGTTGCCGTAGAAAAAAACCGAACGCTCCGATGATGAACCGGAGCGCGGTCTTTCGGGGAAGCTGTAATGATGAGTGTGGGGGAACTCATCCACTACAAGCATCAGTGTAGCACATTATTCAGCCTGGTACTTGACGCTTACCCACCGCGACCTAACGTTATATTACACGCATAACCTGACGCAAGCTGACGCTATATTACGCGGGCGATCAGATGTACTTCAAGCCGTTGCCGGTCAGCGCGAGGACGACGCTAGCTGACGTGCCGACGTGGGCGCGTACCTGTGGCAGAGCCGCCAGCGTTGTCGCGCTGGTTGGCTCGGCAACGTAGCCATGACGGGCGAGCGTGGCACGCGCTGACTGGATCGCCGCATCGCTGACGCGGAAAGCCGCCCCGCCGGTCGTCGCGATCGCCTCTAACACGGCTCGTCCGCGCACGGGGTCAGCGACGATGATGCCATCGGCGATGGTCTGCCCGGTGCTGATGGGCGCGGGGTCGCTGGTGCCGGTCTCGTAGGCGCGCACGATCGGGTCGCTGTGGTCGCTCTGGACGGCGATCATCGTCGGCACGCGCTCGACATAGCCGGCGGCGTGCAAGAGAGCAAAGCCGCGTGCAAAGCCCAGAAACAAGCCCCCGTGTCCCAATGGCGTGACGATCACATCCGGCGCGGTGCGCTGGCATTGCTCCCACACTTCAAAGGCGACGGTCATCTGCCCCAGCACGAAGTACGGACTGTAGGCATGGCTGGCATAAGGGGTCGTCGCGGCGGCTTGCCGTGCGGCGATGGTCTTGGCTTCTTGCGTGCCGCCGATTTCCATCAACTCGCCGCCGACGTGTTCGATCAGGGCTTTCTTGCGCGCTGACCCGTGCGCCGGTACGTAGATGCGCGGATGAATGCCGAGCGCGGTGCTATATGCGGCGACTGACGCGCCGGCATTGCCCGACGAGTCCTCGACGACGCTAGTCACACCGTGGCTTGCCATGTGGTTCATCATCGTCACAGTGCCGCGGTCTTTATACGAGCCGGTCGGGTTCAGGTATTCCAGCTTCAGCAACAGGTCGTCGTCGCTGATGCGAACGCGGGCCAGCGGTGTCAACCCCTCGCCCAGCGAGACGTGTTGTTCGACCGGCAACCACGCCCGATAGCGCCACAGGCTGAAGTCGTGCGCGTCGATCGCGTCAGCGTCGAAGGGCGGATACGCGCTGAAATCTAGCACGCCACCACAGGCCTCACAACGCCACGCGAGCGGGTCAGAGCTGGTCTGCTGACAATCAATACATTGAATCTCCATCATGTGTTTTCATCCTATCTGAAGGGTGTGCATAAGTCATTTATTATCTCGCCAAACGCTAAAACGATTTGGCTATATCTTCAAAAGGCGGTTCTTTCGTATCTTGCGTGGTCAAGCTCTTTTTGTTCCCTTTTGTAACTACTCAGCCCTCCCCCTAAATCCCTCTCCCGACCGCCACGATGTGGCTAGGAGAGGGACTTCAACCGTGCTTGTCTTGAGGGCAAAAGCTGGCGTAAATCAATTGACCTGAGTAGTTACAAGGC
>DAOTTV010000153.1:0-4471 GCA_034437755.1 Anaerolineae bacterium
TCAAGTGATTTACGCCAGCTTCTGCCCTCAAGACAAGCACGGTTGAAGTCCCTCTCCTAGCCACATCGTGGCGGTCGGGAGAGGGATTTAGGGTGAGGGCTGAGTAGTTACCATTAATCGTACTATAGCACCCATACACAATACGGAGCAACTTTTTCTAATAGTCTAACGCTGGTTAACGCGCCGATGCTGGTCATCTGTTCGTACATCTCAACTAAATGAATAGTGTGCATAATTCGCCAGTTCATCGCCAAATGCTGAAGCGATTTGGCTAAAGATTGCGGCTCTTTGGGATGTCGCGTGGTTTTTGTCGCAGGGCCTTTGTCCCCGCCCTCCCCACAAGGAACTGTCATTCCTTGACCTTGTTCAAAAACCAAAAGTTTTTGGGGGTCTCTTTTTTCAAAAAGGGGACAAAAGGAGCTTGACCACGCAAGATACGAAAGCCCCAATATTATCAAGCGTAGCTGGTCTGGAGGACATCGAGCATGTGTGCGTGTAAGTGACCGTTGCTGGCGACATAGCGCCCGTCCGTGTCGAACTGCGGTTGATCGCCCCCGCCATAATCGGTCACAGTACCGCCGGCTTCTGTGACCAGCAACACGCCCGCCAGCGCGTCCCACGGTTGTAGACTGCGCTCCCAGTAGCCATCATAACGCCCCGCCGCCACATAAGCCAAATCGAGCGCGGCACTGCCCATCCGCCGCACGCCGCGTACCTGCGTCATGAAGGTGCGCCACTGGGCCGCGTTGTTATCGGGGTTGCTGTGCTTATCATAGGCGAAGCCGCTGGCGAGTACCGCTTGTTGCAGGGTCGTCGTTGTCGTCACGCGCAGGGGCTTGTCGTTGAGTGTCGCGCCCTGCCCCGCTACAGCTGTGTAGAGTTCATCGCGCATCGGGTCGTAGATCACGCCGACCAGCGTCCGGCGCTGGCGGTCAGTCAGCGCGATGCTGGTGCAGAAGTGCGGGATACCGCTGGCGAAGTTGGTCGTGCCGTCGATAGGGTCGATAAACCACAGATACTGGGCTTGGTCGTGCGCTGTGCCCTGCCCGCCGCCTTCTTCGCCGACGAGATGATGCTCAGGAAAGCGGTGCAACAATTGCTCGGTGATGAGCGTCTCGGTTTGTTCGTCGGTCTCGGTCACGAGGTCGATCGCGCTGGATTTAGTCGCTTGTTGATGCGGCTGGTCGAACTGCTGGCGCAGGATAGCACCGGCTTGGCGCGCAATCGGGATAATCTGCTTCAGGATGTCAGTGTAAGTCATAGCGTTCCTTTTCTCGCTTGTTCGGGTCATCAGGTGTCACTCGACTCTATCACAGATCGCGCACACATCTAAAAATCAGATTATCCGTCGTGCGCTCGGCAATCGGCACAGTCACCCATGTGCCGTCGGTCTGCCTTTTGGTCAGCACGCGGTAGAAGATGATACCGCCCAAATCTTCGCGCACCCACTCCTCGACGTTCAACTCCGGGTTGAAGGTGGGTTGACCGAGCGCCCGCACCCATTCATCGCGCGTTGGCAGGCGCATCCCCTGATTGCGACAGGCGTTCGCCGCTTCTTCAGCGGTCGCTGAGGATTCGATCGCCGCAATTTCGATGCGATATGCGCCCATGTCAATTGTCGGCACATCATCGGGCGTGCGCGTATCGGTCACCGTTGCGATTGGTCGCGGCGTGTGGGTGTCGCGTGGGATTGGCGTGCGCGTGTCAGTCACCGTTGCGATTGGTAGTGGCGTATCGGACATGATCGGTACTGATCCGATCCCAGTTGGCGATGACGTGAACTCGTTCCAGATGTCTACCAGCCCCACGCCGAGAATTTCGACCACTGCGCCGAGGACGGTCACCGTTGTAATCACAATCGCGAGCCAGCGCGTGGCGTTCCACGTCCGTTTGGTGCGCTGGCGCCGTTTGATAGCTGGTAACAAATCCTGTTTGACATCATCGACCGAATCGACAACGAGGGGTTGCTTTTGGATGAAGCGACGGACGTCTTCGGGCCATTGATCGGGATTGAGGTGTGCCGTGCCTTCGAGCACAATCGGGATGATGATCTTCTTGCGCCGCAGGGCATGGGCAATCACAGCGCGCAGGCGCTCGTCAGTCGTCGTCATGAAATCAAGCGTATTCCAGCTGTGGTCGATGATGAAAAGCGCGATGTCGTGGCGATCGATCTCGCTTAACAAGTCGTCACGATCCAGCCCGACCATCTCATCGGGATGGATGAACAGGCGCGATCGCTCGTCGAAATCTAATGCCGATTGCAGGCGGTCAACAATCGCAGAAATCAGCGCAAGCTGTGCGGTGTCTGCCTCCTCACGATAGTACATAAAAACAGTCGGCACGTATGTTCCTTTCTCTCGCAAATCCGCTGCGGACGATGATGAAAGCGACGGGAGACAGGGGCGGGTCTACGAACAAGCTATCATGAGAAGGGTTTGCTATAGCGACCCCTCGCGTAGTCCCGACAATGGCTTTTCGATTCGCCTACCGTCTGTTTTTCGCTATAATATGGTTTAAAGAATAACAATTTTGTACAAGAGGTGCAAAGTGAAACCCCAAAATAACATTTCTTTCGTTTGTCTGCTCTTGATCGGTCTGCTTATTTTCCTGCCTACATCCAGCCAGCCCACTGATGCACAGGTGTTCGTTATCCGCATCGGGCATAAATCCTTTACCGAAAATCTCGTTCTGGCGCATATCGTCGGGCATATGCTCAACAGCGATGATGCCATGAACGGCAGTGTCTTTGTCAGCAATCAATCTTTCGATACCTTTACCCTGCGCGAGCAATTGCAGACGGGCGAGATTGACATTTATGTGGAGTATACCGCAACTGGCGTTTTGCATCTGGACGGGCAATTCCCCGATCAGATCGATGAGACGCGCGCGTATAGCTCGGATGCCGCCTTCCTCGAAGTCAGCAATTATGACTTAATCAACAATAGTCTTGTGTGGTTACCGCCTGCGCCGGGCAATAATATCTACGCGATCGCCGTGAAGAACGACTTCGCCACGCAGAATAACATCTTCACAATCGAAGACTTCGCCAATTTCGTCAACGATGGCAACCAGATTATCATGTCTAGCGGGAGCGAATTCTGTGATCGTCCTGATGGGCTAGCGGCGTATCAATCGACGTATAACTTCCAACTGCTCCAGCAACAACTCAATTGTATTGCTGATGGTCAACCGCAGGATACCCTACCGGAATTACAGCGTGGCGAGAACGGCACCAACGTCGCCATGACCTATGGCACATCCGGCGAGAACTTGATCTATGATGTGCGCGTCCTGCAAGATAATCTCGGCGCGCAACCGGTCTACCAGCCTGCGCCTGTCGTGCGCTTAGAAGTAATCCAGCAATATCCGCAAATCAACGATTTACTGCGACCGGTGTTCGCATCGCTCGATAGCCGCACGCTCAGCGATCTCAATCTGGCGACTGCTAATTCCACCCTGCCGCGCAACGTTGCCGCTGAGCAAGTCGCCCTCAGCTATCTGGTACGGGCTGGTTTTCTGGATGGTGCGCCACCACCCGCTGAACCCTGCGTCGTCCAGCGTCCGCGTGATGGTGACCTGAACGCCAACTTGCGCGATCAACCGAATTTATCGGGCGAAGTCGTCGGCGTGATGTCGCCGGGCGTGCGCTTGCCTGCTGATTCTCAGGCGGTCGATAGTCAGGATTTCCGCTGGTGGCGCGTGCGTGCAGGCAACGAGCAAGTGTGGGTGCGCGAAGATACCGTCGATGAGTTAGGGACGTGCGAAGCACTGGACTTTTTCGATAACTAAACTCAGTTGCCAATCATATACGATATAACACGAAAAGAGACTGCCATGAGCGCAGTCTCTTTGTTTTGTTCATGGTCGGGGGATTGCTCCCCCGTTTTACCCCGCCTAGTTACCTAAGCCGCGTTCGCGTTCGTCGGGGACGGGTGTTGCTTCGCTACCGCCAACGCCCATGTTGGTCGGGTTGTCGTTATCGTCGCACGCCTGCCCGATACCGTCGCCATCACGATCGACCTGATCGACATTAGCGGTTGCCGCACAGTTGTCGAAGGCATCAGCGATGCCGTCCGCATCCATGTCGGCGGCGCGCATGTCCTCGCGTAGTACCACGTTGAAGGTCGTGCTAGCGAACGCACTCTGACCCGCCGTGTTACGGGCGCGGACAAGCACCTGATATGTGCCATCCAGCAAGCCATCGAGTGCCAGCGTGCAGGTCTCAGCGCAGACGCTGGTATCCGGTGCGTAGCTCGTGCTATTGCCCAGCGGGTCGTAGACCACGACGATATAGCCTTGCGCGTTGCTGACTGGCGACCATTCGACCGTTGTGCTGGTCGTGTTGACCGTGCCAGATGTCGCCAGCGTCGGTGCAATCGGCGCACCCGTGTTGTTGACCGCGATTTCGGTCACCGTCCAGTCACTCCAGCCGAAGGCGTTACGCGCCCGTACTTGCACCTGATACGTGCCA
>DAOTTV010000154.1:0-2747 GCA_034437755.1 Anaerolineae bacterium
TCACCCTAAATCCCTCTCCCGACCGCCACGATGTGGCTAGGAGAGGGACTTCAACCGTGCTTGTCTTGAGGGCAGAAGCTGGCGTCAATCAATTGACCTGAGTAGTTACCCTTTTTGTTGGTCAGTCCACCAATAAAAGGGTCAGTCAGCAGATGTAAGGGTTTGCTACAGCGAACCCGCGGGCGCACTATCGCACGCCCTTACATCCTGTTGTTTTTGTAAAAGGCTCATGTGTAAACGTTGTGCAAAGTGGGGCGCTGTCCTACACCCGGCAAAAGGCTTATGCCTTTTGAAACCATTTGTTTTCAACGCAATAGCGTTGAAAAAGCAACCTGTGAAAGTTTTGGTTGAGCTTTTGCAAAAGCTCATGGGTCTTGGGGCAAAGCCCTAAATGACTATTGCACACGTTCGACATAAGAGCGTTGTAAAAATGTGCCGAAACTTACTATAAGGGGAGAGTAGAAATTATGTCTCAGGAGCAATTAGATCAAGCCTATGACCTCATCAAAGCGGGGGATAAGCAAGCGGCAATCGACATTTTAGAACCGCTCATCCGTGCCGAGCGCGATAACGATGATGCGTGGTGGTTGCTCGCCAATGCGACCGACGACCCCGCCGCCAAGCGCAACGCTTTGAACAACGTTTTACGCATTGGCACGAACCCGACACGCGAGGCACGCGCTCACGAGATGCTGGATATTCTGGAGAACGAGCGTTCGTATGATGCGAGCGACGAAGTTTATGATGATTATAACTTGCACGCGCGCGAAGAAGCCGCGACGCGCGTCGCTAATGATAGCGATGGCGGTTATGCCGTCGCTCAAGCGCACGACCGCCCGACAATCGACACGCCGCGCGAATCTGCGAGTAGCTCGAACACGGGTTGTGCGACGCTGAGCAAGGTTCTCGCGGGGGTGCTTGTGATGTTCGGCGTGTGTGCCTGTGCCGCTTGCTTCGGCTCGGTGGCGCTGGTGCAGGGACTCATCGAAGCGCCGGACGAGCGCGACTACGAGATGCTGGGCACAATCGAGATTGGCGAGACTGTCGACGGGCGCGTGGGCGATCAAGACTGGGATGCCTATCGCTTCGAGGGGACTGCTGGCGAGACTGTGCGCTTCGAGCTAACGGGCGCGGATGTTGATCAGGGCAACGCGCCGGTAGTCGCGCTGGTGTATCAGGATGGATCGCTGGGCTTCTTGACGGAGAGCGTGCGGAGTTATAACAACGACGGTAATGAGAGCTTGCTGACGCTGGAACTGCCTGCGACTGACGAGTATCTGGTGCTGGTGCGGACGATCTTCAGCGATGAGACCAGCGATTACACATTGCGCGTGCGCTGATGCTCAGGAGAGGGCTTTAGGACGCGGGATTTCATCCATGAATTCGACGTTGGTCACGCAGACCACGCCCGACATGGCGAAGCCGATCGCCCCGCGATTGTAAGCGGTCAACGCGCTGACGGACGTACCGACCGGCGGTAAATCCGCCAACAGTTGCACTTGATTCGCCGCCGCGACCAGATCAATCGCGAACTTCTGATGAGTCAACGTCAGTTGTTCGCCGCGATAGACGCGCATCACCCCCGCTTCGACATCGGTCGTGATGACCATCCCCCCGCCCGGCGAACAGGTCATACGCCCGATGTAATAGTGCATCTCGCGCGTTGTGAGGATTTGCCCGCTGGTATTGGTGGCGACGACACGCTGACCATCCGTGGCGTAGACGTTGCCCCCCCCGCGTGAGACAACCACTGTCGGGCGCAGGTCGGGCGCACGCGTCAAGCCAATGTCGAACACGCCGACGCGCGTCTGTTGCTGGTAGACGTGCAGGCGACACGCATCATCCAAGCCGACCATCGTCCCCAGCGCACGATCGAGATCGACGCTAATCAGGCGCTGGCTATCGCCCAGATCGACATGCGCTTCGTTCGCTTCAGTGGCGATGAACAGGCGGTCGTCGCTCTGGCAGTAGAGATGTAATTTGCCATCGTCCGTCGAATAAATATCAGTGCCATTGCCGGCGCGCACGTAGGGCAAGTGGTGGTGCGTCTCGGGCGCGACGAGTTGCGCGAGGTACGCCTGCCACGCATCCTGAGTACGATCACCCGTCGGCGCGGCGGGCAGAGTCATCTCTGAGAGCAAGCGACCGTTGGTGAAATCGTAGTAATGCACGCGATTGCGGCGCGTCCACACCGCGAGAATCGGTGGCTTGGACGGGATGACGTGCAAATTTTGGATTGCTTGGTTAGCGAGATGAATGCGCCATGACATAATGCACCCAGAATTGATGTTAAGGATAGATTGGCATTAATTATACCGACAAAACCTTTAATTTTGTATTACCTTTCAGTTAAAGCATGTCTGACAGATGGTCAGGTACGGTGATTCGTCATTATTCGTAAGCGGATATTGAGACAAGACTGTTGAGTGTTGAGGGCTGAGGGCTGAGTGTTGAGGGCTGGGTGCTGAGGGTTTAGTGCTGAGGGCTGCGGGTGATCTACGATAAATTCCACCCAGATAAATAGTGCGCCCGCGGGTTCGCTGTTAGTCAGTCAACCAACAAAAGGCGAAGTCAGCAGATGTAAGGATTTGCTACAGCGAACCCGTCTGTGACAGAACGAGTGCCGTGACCGTCACCCTTACCAGTCCCAGGGGTCTGTTGTTACGGTTACAACCCTTCTCCACTTTATTGGTGAAACATTGGTGAAACGTAACTACTCAGGTCAATTGATTTGCGCCAGCTTTTGC
>DAOTTV010000155.1:0-39796 GCA_034437755.1 Anaerolineae bacterium
CCTTACCAGTCCCAGGGGTCTGTTGTTACGGTTACAACCCTTCTCCACTTTATTGGTGAAACATTGGTGAAACGTAACTACTCAGGTCAATTGATTTGCGCCAGCTTTTGCTCTCAAGACAAGCACGGTTGAAGTCCCTCTCCTAACCACATAGTGGCGGTCGGGAGAGGGATTTAGGGTGAGGGCTGAGTAGTTACGGTGAAACATCAATAGCAAATCCCTAATGCGTCAGCTTGTGGCGGACACAGCTATCAGGGTTTATACTGATATTCAGCGAATTTTAATACGCGATCAAATATTATCTATACCGGCAATCATGCTGGATTCATCTGCATGTGGTGTACTACGAATAATTCAGTAAATATTATCGGTATATAGAAAGAAAACCTATGCAAGTCTCGACACAAACCCGCGGCAAAGTCCTTTACATTGATGACGACCCGCTCAACATTCGTCTGATTGAGAAATCACTGACGCACATGGGCTATGAATTTCACTCAGCGCTCGATTCACAGACGGGCTTAGACACTGCCCGCTACCTGAAGCCTGACGTTATCTTGATGGATTTACACATGCCGAGCATCGACGGTGCCGAAGCCACCGCAATCATCCGCGCCGATGCTGACCTGCATCACATTCCAGTGATTGCCGTCAGCGCCAACGATCGTAATTCTGCCAAAGCATTGATGATGCAAAGCGGATGCAACGCGTACCTGACCAAGCCGATTAGCCGCAGTTTACTGCTGAAAACGGTCTCCGAAGCGTTGCAATCGGTCGATCGCATGCTATAACGCTCCCCAAACGATACAGCGTACCCGAATAGCGAGCAAACGACCACGGGCGCATCCACGCGATGCGCTCGTTTGCGTTCAGGGGCGGATGAAGCCGTGTTTCGTCAGCCACGCGGTCACTTCGTCGGCGTTGCCTTCGGTCAGCATTGCCCCCCGATCAATCCCACGCGGTGATGTGCCAGCGGGCAGGGGCGCGACCGGTTCGTAGGGTGCGATGTCGCCAGCATGGGCGATGACCATCGTCGGCACCGATTGAAAGCCCGTCCAGGCGATCACCCGCGCTTTTGCTTGCTCATCCTTGTCGATGAAAATCTCGCGATAGGGGACGTTATGGCGACTGAGTACGCGCTTAGCGATGGTGACGAAGGGACAGCCATAAGTGCGCGAATAGATGACGAGTTCTTTATCTGGCATATGATCCTCACGGTTTATACAAGCGAAACGATTGAACGAGTAGTACACGACCAATGTAACTTTTGGTTAACGCTCTTATGTTGAACGTGTGCGATAGTCATTTAGGGCTTTGCCCTAAGACCCATGAGCTTTTGAAAAAGGGGACAAGATAAAACCCTAAATACTCTTGCAATTGTGTAGTAGCGCACCCGTACCAGCGTGGGCGGCTAGGTTTCTCGGTCATCATCCTATCATACCCGACCACGCCCCGACGATACACGCGAGTCGTAAATATATAGCACAGGTCATCGTGATATGCCCCGCACAAGTGTATAAATGTGATAAAAAGCGTTTGCATTCCGTTTAAGATCCCCCCCCATTGCTTGACATGCCGTGACAAATATCCTTATAATCGAACTGTAGGGTTGCAAACTTGCAACACATCAACGCAAACAGCACACCACTAAGGCACAAAACCGTGAATACGAATCGTGCAACACTCCTAAATCGTCGCGTGTTGCGACTGAATGTTGGGTTTTTGTTAGCCGCCGGGCCGGGCAATATCAAGGATATGTCGATCAATATCACTGATCCCGTCCGTGTCGCTGACGACCTCGTTGCCAACGCCGTTGAGGGAACTTTGCGTTTGAGCCGTGCCAAAGAAGGCATCCTCTTGCAGGCCGACCTCACCGTCACTGTTGACCGCGAGTGTGCGCGGTGCCTCGATCACTTCAGCCATGCGATCCCCGTACAGGTTGAAGAATTATACGCCCACCCTCATCCCATCCCCGAGTCCGAGTTTTTTGTCGGGCAGGATGCGAAACTCGATCTCGCGTCGCTCATCCGGGCGGAAGTGCTGATTGGTCTCTCGCATCGTGCGTACTGTCGGGATGATTGTCAGGGCTTGTGCGTACATTGTGGCACAAATCTCAACAACAATACATGTACCTGCGCGGATGACTTGATCGACCCGCGCATGGCAAAGCTGAAAGAATTACTAGACGCAGGGGATTGATCCCCCCCTGTGATCGACTGAGAAACAAACTGCTTTTTTTACTTATTGGATTTGCTTCTAGGGATAGGGGGCTATCTTGGCTGATTATGATATGAACGTCAGTAGTGATATTGATTTCGACACGATAGAGACCAGCACTCTGCGCGATATGTTCTTCGATGAGGATAGCGATGCGCTATTTGAAGAAGAAATGGAGAGTGGCGATTTTGAAGAAGAAGACCTCGACGACGATGATGACGAGCTTGACTTCGGCGAGATTGCGTCTAGCGATACCGTCGGGCTATATTTGAAAGAGATGGCGCGGGTGCCACTGTTGACGACCGACGAAGAAGTCGATCTAGCGATGCGCTTTGAAGCAGGTCGTAAAGCCCACAAGAGCCTGAGCAAAAACCCCGATAGCGAACGGGCGATCGAGTGGAAGTTCTTGATTGAGGATGGCGAAGCCGCGCGCGAACACTTGATTAAAGCGAACACGCGCCTCGTGGTTTCGATCGCCAAACGCTATATGAGCCGTGGCGTGCCCTTCCTCGATTTGATCCAGGAAGGCAATTTAGGCTTGATGAAAGCGGTCGAAAAGTTCGATTATCGGCGCGGGTATCGCTTCAGCACGTATGCGACGTGGTGGATTCGGCAGACGATCACACGCGCAATTGCCGATCAAGGGCGCACGATCCGCGTCCCCGTCCACATGAGCGACCGCATCCGTCGCCTGTATCGCACAGCCCGCGATATTGAGCAGAACATCGGGCGTAAGCCGACCGTCGAAGAATTAGCCGAGGCGATGGAGCTAGAGCCGCGCAAGGTGCAATGGATGTTGCGCGTCAGCTGGCAACCGTTGAGCCTTGAGCATCCCGTCGGCGAAGATGAAGATAGCGAACTGGGCAACTTCATCGAGAACGACAGCGAGCCGACCCCGTCGGAATCGGCGCACTATAATTTGCTCAAGCACAAGGTCGAAGAACTGCTGGGCACGCTCTCCCCGCGCGAGGCCCGCATTTTGCGCCTGCGCTTCGGCTTGCAGAATGGGCGCAGTTACACGCTGGAAGAAGTCGGGCAGAAGTTCGGCTTGACGCGCGAGCGCATCCGCCAGATTGAAGGACGCGCCCTGCGTCGTCTGCGCCATCCGCGCCGCAGTCGCCAGCTCAAGGATTATCTGTGAGGTGAGCGCGCTGTCCAGCGCACATATCGCGAGGGGAGCTAGCTAGACCTGCCCCCTCAGATTTTCTTCATCGTATCAATCAACTCATGCACATCGGTCATAATCTCCGACGGTAGATTCAAATCGCGCTCAAGGTATTGTGCGTCACGGTAGCGCGGTTCTTTCTTGAGGATGTCCATCCAGATGCGCTGGGCCTCACCCACCTGACCGAGCTTATAGCGTGCCACTGCTAGCCCCACCGACGATTTGTGAAGGCTGGGATTGATGCCCATCGCCTGATTGAAATAGGCTTTGGCGTTCTCGTACTCTTGCTTGAGATGATAGAGAATGCCTTGATTGGTCATGATTGAGGGGTGGATCATGTGTTTCTCGCGCTGGTTCAGCCCTGTCCCCATCGCTAGATTATAATTGAGCATCGCTTCGTGATAATCGCCCGCCATGCGGTGCGCGGTGCCGAGATTGTTGTGTAAGAGCGCCTTGCCCGAGGCGGTCGCGTGGCGGTCGAGTCCCGTCTGGCAATCGTCGATAGCGCCGTCGTAATTGCCCAAGAACATCTTCGCCGCCGCCCGGTTAGCATAGCCGATCTCGTTATTCGGTTGCAGTTCCACCAGACGATCACTATCGGCGAGCGCTTTTTCAAACTCGCGCTTACCCAGATAGAGCGCACTACGAATCGCATAAATCGAGGCATCTTCGTCGGACATGAGCGTCATCGCGGCTGAATAATCGCCAATTGCGCCGTCGAGATCACCCATAGCGTTGCGGAATGCCGCGCGGCGCGTATAGACGTAGATTTTGTTGACGAAGGGCAAGTTGAGCAGGTTGGTATAATGCTTGACTGCGGCACGGAGCTTCCCCTGCATCGCCAGACGCATCCCGTGGCTGTAGATGTAATAGACATATGCGCCGGGGATCACGATAACGCCCAGAAAGAGACCGATGCTCACGAGCCAGTGTGTTGTTAAGCCAATCAGGGTGATGATGAGCGTCGTGAGTATGAGAATGGGCACGACACGAATCCGAGACCGTTCTAACATAAAATGTTTGCTCCTTGTGCTGTTTTATCTACCAATGTGGCAGGGAAGAAACGACTCTGTATGGTTATCATAGCGCAGAAGTATATTATTTGGATCAACGGTCGCTTGATTCTGACGTGAAATTAACACTTTTGGTGCTTTCGTATCTTGCGTGGTATACGCACATGATAGCAATTTCGGACAACGCAAGCCTTGTCCCTACGGGCTATCACGGGTTTGTGCAGGGACGATGCCTGCGTTATCCGCAAAAGCATTAAACACAAACGGGGATGCGTTCCCCCGGCATCCCCGTCTGCGTTGGATTGCTCAACTTGATCGTGACACGTTCCGTTGCCTTGTGTTGCGCTGGAAACAGTCTCCCTTATGATCAGATCAAGTTATCGCTGCAATGTCCGCTTCGTCCGATGACTATAATAGTCTTGAAACAAGAGTGAAGTGTGAGTGAGTCGTCATCGGCGAACAGTCATAAGCAAGTCATAACTGTTCACAGTATACGGGATTTCGTAGTATGTCCCTAGGCGATCTGTCATGAGTTAAGCCTGACATTCGTCATGGACTGATGCTTGGGCGATCATCAATCGCGGCGCCCGCCTGATAATTCGTCTTGCAGGGCGGCTAACCCGTCCCAATCGCCGGCGGCGGCGAGTTTTGCCTGTTCAGCCCACGTTGCCATACTCGCCGATTTGCGCCCGCCCATCTCACGAATCAGAGTCGCGATGCGCTCTTCGTCGAGTTGTGCGAGCTTGGCATAGGTATCAATACCAGCTTCCAGTAGTAATTCTTGATACTTGGGGCCGATGCCCTCGATGCGCGATAGGTCGTCAGGATCATCGGACGCGGGTTCGGGTTCAGGTTCGGGTTCGGGCGGCGTTTCCTCAGCATCGACAACCGGTTCGCTGGCGATGTTGCTGTCGTCGTCGTCGCTCTCGTCGCTCTCAGTCGTCGCCATTTCGGTATACTGTGGCGATGCGGTCGCGTCCATCACGGGTTCGCTGGCGGTGTCGCGCTCGTCGTCGGCATAGGCTTCGGCGGCGGGCGGTGTCGGCTCGTCGGCTTCAAGCGTTTCGATGGCGACCGATTGCTTGACCGATGCATCTAGCTTGGCGGCTTCGTCCTCAGCCGCTTCGATTGATTGCGCGGCTTTATCGGCTGAGGGGCGTTGCTCGCGCCAGATCCACAGCCAGAAAATCAGCGACCCGAACGCTAGGAGTGCAAACCAGAGTAACCCGCCGAGGCTCGCTTCTTCAACATCAACCATGAGATTCGCTCCTTGTAATAATCCAACGACAAGAAATGAAACAGCTAGCAAAGTTTTGAGATTGCGATCCATACAATCGCTCCTAATGTATATCAGTGAATTGTTTGTATCTCTTAAGATAACATGAATAGCCGAAAAATGCTTGTGGCGCTTCGATTTTGCCTGCTCCGCGCATACGCAGCCAAGTGCTATGTTAAAAATTATATAAAATACACAAATTGATCTGTACAAAGTGCCTAAAATGCTTATACTGTAAATTATCGAACGACCATCACAGGAGAACACAGATACATGGAAACAGGATTTGGGAGCGATTACGTGGCGATGGCATTGCAAAAGTCGCGCCATGAGGAATTGATAGCACAAGCCGAAAATGAACGGACAGCCCGCTCATTGCGTCAAGAGCTTGTGCGCCCCCTGCGCCGTCGCGTGCGACGGATGCGTAACACCCTGCGTCGCTGAGATAGCGCGTCATTCCACCCCCAAAAATTAAACTAAACTTTGACAACCCCTCGCAATTTGGCGGGGGGTTTTTACGTGCGGGCGGGCGGCGGGATATGATGCTACGCACCCCGTGTTTTTCTCGTATAATAGATGATGCCTAATTCATTCGTAGCAGAGTAGAGATTTGCACCATGGCGATACACACATTCTGGGATGACCAAGCACGCACGCGCATTGTCATCGAGTTCGAGACAGCGTGGACATGGGACGACCTGACCCGCGCCGTCAAAGACGTGGACACGCATATTTCCAGCGTGGGGCACGCGGTCGATATCATCATTGATGTTGAAGGGAGCGAACTCCCGCGTGATTTCATCGCGGCGGCGAAGAAAATGCTGAGCAACAACCCCGCCGCCCCGCGTGATAACGAAGGCAATCGCGTGGTTGTCGGCGCGAACGACACGATTCGCAACGTCTACCAGACGCTCCAGCGTACATTTGGCGAGCGTCTCGTCGGGCGCGAAGTCCTCTTCGCCGAAGATTTATTACAAGCGCGCTCGATGTTATACAGTATGCGTCTGGGTGATTGAGGCGCGTACACATCCGCCACTAACCAAAAGCACAGTGTAGCCCCTCACGATTCTGGTATAAGCTAGTACGACGGTTGTCGATGCAATCGGTCAGCGATGTTATTGGGTTATCCAATAGCATCATCAACTTAGCGAACACAGGTAAAGGTGAGTGATAGTATGATGGGTGGTGCCAGTTGGTGGCGTTTCATTCATAACGATACAGACAAGAACAAACCGCAACTCTCGCGCGATGTGATCCTGCGCGTGTTATCTTATGCCCGCCCCTACTGGGGACAAATCGCCACGACGCTGGTGGTTATTCTGATGACGACCGGGTTAGGCTTGCTCACGCCCTTGATTTTCAGGGCTTTGATCGACAACGTCCTCACGCCGGAGGGCGAGTTCTACGGCAATGCGAGTCGTCTCAATTTGTTGGCGCTGGGCTTGGTCTTGATTCCAGTGGTGAGCGGTGCCCTGCGGATTGTGATGCGTAAAATCAACGCCTCAGTGGGCGAAGGGGTGATCTACGATTTGCGCGTGGCGCTCTATCATCACCTGCAACGGATGTCCCTGCGCTTCTTCACCAATACGAAGACGGGCGAGCTGATGAGCCGCATGAATAACGATGTGGTCGGCGCGCAGAATGCCATCAGCAATACGCTGGTGGGCATCGTCACCAATTTCATCCAGGTGGTGGCGACCATCGGCGTGATGCTGGCGCTGGAGTGGCGCTTGACGATTCTCGGCGTGGCGGTGTTTCCGTTTTTTGTGTGGTTGGCGGTCTATCTCGGTCGTCGCCTGCGCGCGATTGCACGCCAGCAGATGTACCACAACGCCCACATGAACGCCATGATGAACGAGACGCTGAACATCAGCGGCAGTCTGCTGGTGAAGTTATTCGGGCGCACACAGACTGAAGTCGATCGCTTCGATCAACGCGCCGAAGCTGTGCGCGACATCGGCATTGAGCGGGCAGTGATCGGCGGGCAATTCTTCGTGCTGGTCAGCCTCATCAGCGTGGTGGGGACGGCGCTGGTGTACTGGTACGGTGGGCAGCTTGTCCTCAGTGGCAGTTTCACCGTCGGCACGATCGTCGCCTTCGGCACCTATCTGACGCAGTTATACACGCCCCTGCAAGCCCTGACGACCGCGCCCGTCGATTTCGCCACGTCGGTTGTCAGCTTCGAGCGCGTGTTCGAGATTCTCGATTTGCCGCTGGAGATCGACGAGCAAGCGGACGCGACGCACCTTGAGACGGTCAACGGGCAGATTACATTCGAGAATGTGACCTTCAGCTATGCGGTCGATCCGACGCTTCTGCTGACGGATGTCGAGCGCGGCGGGATGCAATCGGTCAAGGCCGCGCTATCGGGCGCAGATGATGACGCGAGCGACGACGCGCCGGACGATAAGCAGAAGCGTGGCTATTCACAGGCGCGTGAGTTAGCGTTGAAGGACATCAACTTCCAGATTGAAGCCGGACAACTGGTCGCGCTGGTCGGCCCCAGTGGCGCGGGCAAAACGACGATGACCTATCTCATCCCGCGGTTGTATGACCCCGATAGCGGGCGTATCCTGCTGGACGGACACGACCTGCGCGACCTGACGCTGACGACGCTCAGCGATCATATTGGCATGGTGACGCAGGAGACCTATCTCTTCCACGATACGATCCGCACCAATCTGCTGTATGCCAAGCCGGAAGCCACGCAAGCGGTAATCGATGCGGCGTGCAAAGCGGCGAACATCCATCACTTCATCGCTGGCTTGCCCGATGGGTATGATACGGTTGTCGGTGAGCGCGGGTATCGCCTGAGCGGGGGCGAGAAGCAACGCCTCGCTATCGCGCGCGTGATCCTCAAGAATCCGAAGATTATCGTGCTGGATGAAGCGACTAGCAATCTTGATAGCCAGTCCGAAGCCCTGATTCAAGAGGCACTCGGTCGCGTGCAGGAAGGGCGCACGAGCATTGTGATTGCCCACCGCCTGAGTACGATTCTGGCGGCAGATCGCATCTTGGTGATGGATCGCGGTGAGATTGTCGAGCAAGGCACGCACGACGACTTGATGGCGGCACATGGTTTATACGCCGACCTGTACGAAACGCAATTCAAAGACGCGCAAGCCGTCGCTACGTCCGCCGAAGTCTGATCGTCTGCCACTAAAGCATCGCGGCTAGGTGGTGCGACGGGGACGTGGGTTTTTGGCGAAGCCCGCCCTCACCCTAAATCCCTCTCCCGACCGCCACTATGTGGCTATGAGAGGGACTGCAACCGTGCTTGTCTCCTGAGGGTAACTACTCAGCCCTCACCCTAAATCCCTCTTTGAAAAAAGGGAACGCCAAAAACTTTCGCTTTTTGAACGCTATGCGTTCAAAATGAACAAGGTCAAGGAACGACAGTTCCTTGTGGGGTGCGGGGGCAAAGCCCCTGCAACAAAAACCACGCGAAATCCCAAAAAGCCGACATTCTCTGGTGAACTGACCTTGCCAGTAGCCAGAGACTAAAGTCTCTGGCAGGGGCTTAGGCGATCGTGATTTCTTCCGTCAGGTACACATCCTGGATCGTGTTCAGCAGTTGCACCCCTTCTGCCATCGGGCGTTGGAAGGCTTTACGACCACTGATGAGACCAGCACCGCCAGCCCGCTTGTTGATGACAGCCGTCGTCACCGCATCGGCGAAATCGCTCTTGCCACTCGCCCCACCGGAACTAATCAGCGGCGTGCGCCCCATGTAGCCATTCGCCACCTGATAACGCGCCAGATCAATCGGGTGGTCGCTGGCGAGATCGGTATAGATGCGCTCATCCAGCTTGCCATAGCTACTATCGCCACTGTTGAGCGCCTTGTAGCCGCCGTTGCTCTTGGGCAACTTCTGCTTGAGGATGTCCGCGCCGAGTGTCGCGCCGAGATGATTCGCCTGTCCGGTCAGGTCGGCGCTGGTCTCGTGGTTGGTACCATCGACGTTGAAGGCGCTGTTACGCATGTAGCACCAGAGGACAGTCGCCATGCCTAGCTCGTGCGCGTACTGGAAGGCTTCCGCGACTTCGATCATCTGGCGGTTGCTCTCATCACTGCCGAAGTAGACCGTCGCCCCCACAGCGACCGCGCCCATATCCCATGCTTGTTTGATCGTGCCGAACATGATCTGATCGTAGGTGTTGGGATAGGTCACGAGTTCGTTGTGATTGATCTTGACGAGGAAGGGAATCTTGTGCGCGTACTTGCGCGCGACCATCCCCAGCACGCCGAAAGTCGAGGCGACGGCGTTGCACCCGCCTTCGATCGCCAGTTCGACAATCTTCGCCGGGTCGAAGTAGTCGGGATTGGGGGCGAAGCTCGCGCCGGCGCTGTGTTCGATGCCTTGATCGACCGGCAGAATGCTGACGTAACCCGTGCCGCCCAAACGCCCATGATCGAAAATCTGGCTCAGGCTTCGTAGGATTTGCGGGGTGCGGTCGCTGTGGCTATAAACGTGATCGATGAAGTTACCGTTAGGGATGTGCAGGCGGTCTTGGCTGATGGTCTGGCTAGTGTGGTTGAGTAAGTAATCGGCGTTATCACTCAGATACTCTTGAATCTTGTCATATGTTGTTGCTGGTGCGGCAGGTGCCACCATAAGCAAATACTCCTTTAGACTATTCGTAATTTATCAATACACAGATTATAACGTGCGATCGTCGTCCTTGTCTACGTGTCGTTAGATATGAGTTGACATCAGTTGCGGCGATAGAGCCTCACTCGACCAGCGTGAAGGTGATCGGGTCACGCGCTTGCACGCCGTTGATGTCGATGATGACGCTATAACGCCCCGCGGTGAACGTAAAATCGCTCTGATCGATGAAGAACCAGATACAACTAGCGTCAATCGTAAAATCCGGCACATACGAGAAAATGCCGGTCACAGGTTCGCCGTCACGTAACCAACGCGCCTCAAAGACCGTGTTCACTGGCGCTTGTGTCACCGGCAGGATGACGTAAATCTCCGGCGTGCTGACCGGAAATTGTGATGCGAAGCCCGCGCCACAATCATCATCGCCCGCGCTAGTCGCCAGTCGCGGCGTGCCGATCTGGGGCGCGTTGGGATCGCGGGTGGGGCGTGGCGTGTGGCTAGGTGTCGGTGTGACCAGCATCTCGAAGGGCGTGACTGCCGGCAGAGTTGGCGCTTGATCGGGCGCGGCAGCATCGACGACAGGCGACTGTGGCGCGGTGGTCTGGTCGGCGGGTTCAGTGGCGATCGTCGGCAAAGCGGTAGCGGTCGCCCGCACGCCCATGATGCGCGCGCGATTAGTCGCGAGATAGGCTTGATCAGTACCGGCGCTGACCAGCGTCAATTCGTAGAGCTGGCTACGGGTGGCGGCGACGACGGCGCGGGTCTGTACGAAATCAACGGTGGTGCGGGCGCGGGCGGCTTGCACTGTCGCCGAGAGGCGAACCTGCGCGACCTGCGTCCCTGCTTGCGCGTGATTGGTCGCTAACTGCTGTTGTGCGTCTAAGCTCTGGCAAGCGCCCAGGCCTACTAGAAGCCAGAGCCAGCTAAAAATATGCGCGATGCTTGCATAGCGCGTCATGGTCGCTTGTATCCTGTGTTGTGCCATTGACGGTCGTCCTCTCAGTAGACAATAGCGCGCAAAAATCTGTAAGGGTGACATCGCGCGCACCTCCGGTTGAACTTAGGCAATATGCCCAGTTATCTGAGCAAACTTGATGAATCTCGTTTGTATTCTGTAACATGTGTTTTGTAATTCGTCAATTCATGATACCTTGTATTTACCCAATGTTGTTAATAAGGAGTTCCCTTATGCCGCGTTTACATCCAAACACGCAAACTGCTCTAAAAATCTTATTTGGCACACTGGCAACCGTCGCTGTGGTGGTCGCCGTGCTGAACCTGCCCGTATTCGCTTATGATGCCGATGAACCGGTCGTCTTCATGCGTAGCGTCGACGGTGGCGACATGGAAATTTTCGCCATCGACAATGACGGCACCAGCGAAGTGCAATTGACGGACAACGACGCTGAAGACTGGGCACCGGTCTGGAGTGTGGACAAGACTCGCGTCTTCTTCCACAGCAACCGTGACGGTGCAACTGGCATCTACGTGATGGGCGCTGACGGTAGCAATGTGATGCGCCTGACCCCGCGCCACACTTACGCGCGCTTCCCGCAGGTTTCGCCGGATGGCACGCACCTCGCGTTTGAAATGATTAGCCCCGACAACAACTCATGGGATGTTTACACCATGCGCGTCGACGGGACTGCCCTGCGCCGTTTGACCTTTACCCCGTGGGGCGAAGGTGGGCCGGCATGGTCACCGGATGGCACGCAGATTGCCTTCCACAGCCTGAAGCACGCTGAGATGAGCGTCGGCTACGACATCTTCGTGATGAACGCCAACGGCACCAACGTGCAACGCATGACCTTCCACCCGGATGCGATGGACGTTTGGCCGCAATGGTCACCCAATGGCGATACCATCATCTTCCATAGCGAGCGAGATGGCGATAGCGAAATCTTCGCGATGAATGCCAACGGTCACCATCAGCGCAACCTGACCAACAACGACACGCTCGACCGCGTGCCGCGCTTCAGCGAAGATGGCAACAACATCATCTTCCGTAGCGAACGCAATGGCGATAGCGAAATTTTCATCATGAATCTCGACGGGAGCAAGGCACGTCAGTTGACCAGCAACGACGCGCGCGACATGCACCCGGACTGGTAAACCGCGCAAACACGCACCACCGTGGGGACGACTGAACCGGTCGTCCCTTTTTGATTCCGCGCGCTTCGCTGTGCTATTAGATTCGGCTAATGGACTGCCCTAGTCGCTGGGGGTAACTGCTGGACGCATTTTAGCAGTAGCATAGGCATATATCGTAAACGTAGCGATGCTCAGTGAGCCGGAGAGAGACAGCAATATGGCAACCCCGACCCGCAATCTCGCCATGACAACGACCCTGCAAGGAAACATGAGCGATGTTGAAGCCCGCGTCACCGACGCGCTGAAAGCCGAAGGCTTTGGCATTTTGACCGAAATTGATATGCAAGCGACGTTCAAGCAAAAGCTGGACGTAGATTATCGCCCCTATAAGATTCTGGGCGCGTGTAATCCCCCTCTCGCGCATCAAGCCTTAGAAGCAACGGGCACGGCGGGCTTGCTCTTGCCGTGTAACGTGACGTTGACGGAAGTGAACGACGGCGAGATTGAAGTCGCGATCGTTGATCCCAACAGCATGTTACAACTGATCGACAGTCATCAGTTGCAGGCGGTCGCCGATACCGCACGCGAGAAACTAACCCGTGCATTAGCGAACATGGCATAAACGCCGTGCGTCGTTAATAGCAACATCTTCATCCCCTCTTAATAGCGGCTGTCTCATGTGATGAGACGGTCGCTATTGCATTTATGCCGTAACCACTCAGCCCTCACCCTAAATCCCTCTCCCGACCGCCACTATGTGGCTAGGAGAGGGACTTCAACCGTGCTTGTCTTGAGGGCAGAGGCTGGCGTAAATCAATTGACCTGAGTAGTTACCATCTATCTTAATCTTACAAAAAGTTCTGGCGTTTGTAAATTCGATACGACTACAAAATAACGTGGTCGCGCCGCGGCTCAGCACCCGCCACAATCGCTACAATGATATTCGATCACGTCGGCGGGGAGGGCTTCGAAAGCGGCGTTGGTCGGTGCGAAGACGGTGAATTCACCTTCGGACAAGGTATCAACCAGACCAGCAGCTTCGACAAGGATAACAAGGATTGAGATTTAAGTAGAATTTGTAACTACTCAGGTAGAGTCTTCTTGTGGAGTTTCCCCCCACGCCTCAGCAGGGGATGTCTCCCCTGCACCCCAGTTTTGCCGACCGCAAAGCGTTCGGCGGGTACAGGTTCAACGGACGATCGTCCGTTGTGGGGGTTCGGGGGCAACGCCCGTGAGTAGTTACGTCGAGAGCGAGGAGAACGTCGGCAGTACGTTTACCATTCGCCTGCGCGTTGCCGATGAAACCGCCGTCAACCGCTCACTATAGGTCTTTCTCGGCGGCGCGTAGGGCACGCATCCGCATCTGGTAATCCGGCATGTGTTGGGCGACAATCGCCCAGAATGCGGGGCTGTGGTTGAGTTCGATCAGGTGCGCTAGCTCATGGCACACGACGTATTCCACCAGTTCCGGCGCGAGCCACGTCAAGCGCGTGTTGAGCGTCACCGTACCCTTCTCGCTACAACTGCCCCATTTGCGTGTCATTTCGCGGAATTGCACGCGGCTAGCCTTAACGGTCATGCGTGCGGCATAATCCGCCACCATCGCTTTGATCTGGGCGCGACTGGTCTGTTCGTCGGGCACGTCGGGGATGCGCCCTTTCAGCTTCGCCACACCTTCAGCGATGAAATCGCGCACGACGCGATCATCTTCGCGCAGGTGGTGCGGGATATACACTTCGATGCCGCCCGGTATCACCCGCATCATCAAACTGCGGCGACGCTGGCGGCGAATCGTAACCTTTGGCTCGTCAGGCATGGCTCTCATCCTGAAAATAGTTATAGCGCGCCCAATCGCCCGACCAGATGCGATAATGCTCGGCTTGGAATAGCGTATCATATGCCGGATACGCCGCGAAATCGGCGCGTGTCCAGCGGCGCGGTTTGCTTTCAGTATCCGGCAGGATGTGCGTCAGGCGGCGCATCGCCTTGCTGATGTAACGGCGGCGCGGCCACAATGCCAGATCAACGCGATTGGTGTGGCGCATCATCCCGTATAATAGCGGCTGAACAGCCGGATTCCGGCGGGTATCGAGGCGCGGTGTGTAACGATCGATTGCCAGAAAATCGGCGATCGCATCGACAAAGGCTTGTGCATCATCGCGCAATAGCTCGAAGGGCAAGACGAGTACCTGACTAAACCGCGCCCGATACGCCTCAATCAGCCGATGATATTGCAGGCGGCGCAGGACATCTGCCTGATAATCAGGATGCGTGAGGAACACGTCGAAGCGGTGCGCCATCATCCCCACTTTGATCGTCTGCTGATAAGCTGATTGTAGCCACTGTACTGGATTACGCAACACGAGAATAATCTGTAGATCACCGCACAGCGTTTTCATGTGGTCGGCAGTACGAATACCGCCATCTGTATCCCACACATGCCCGCCCAGTTGCTCATTGCTCATCCCCAGCAGACGATGCGCGTCGAAGCGTGTCTGCTGACGCTCGAAATCCGCCCGCCACGCGCTGTAATCGACATCTTCCGCGAACAAATCCTGCACCAGACGGTTCAAATCTGCTAGTGGATACCCGCGCGGCATCTCGCCCATCATTTGCAATTGGGGATGATCGTAGAACAAGCCATTCTGCAACCATGTCGATCCTGTCTTTTGGATGCCGACATGGGCAAAGCGCACGGTCGGTGTCATGTGTCCTCATTACATCTTGTCGTCTGACGTGCTGGACTAGCCGGTTGCCGTCTGGTCGCTAGTCTGCTGACCGAGATGCTCGTATCCAGCTGGTGCGATATATGCCTGCGGGTAGCCATTACGTTGATTATAGCGTAAAGCCTGCTCATGGAAGTGATCGATAAACGCTGGCGGTAGATCGCGTTGCCATGTTACACGAAGTTTAATCTCATCGTCGTTACGCAGGCGCATCGGGTTACCGATGATGTAATGCTCGGTATTATAGAAGTCGAGCTTCATCTTGTCGCGCTCGACCCCTAGAAAATCAGCGATGCGATGCAGTTCATCCACAGGACGGGTGGAGATGTCCTCATACTTGACGGTAATATAGCGATCAGCGCCGACGAAGTCTAGCATCCCCGCCCGCGAATCTTCCATACGCATCCACTGCGCGAGCAATTCGTCGAATACCTTGCGGCTTTTATCCTTCTGCTTGCGATACTGCGACCCCAGCACACCGCGCCCATCGCGCACAAGATTGATGATCTTAAAGTCGAAATAAGGATTTTGCATCAAGTTATAGGCGTAATATGGATTCTTGGTCGCATCCATGTAAATTTTAGCCCCCAGCATCTCCAGCACCGTTTCAGCAAGGATTTTCGTCCGCCAATGTGCTCTATTCTGGCGAAATGCGTATAGGGGTTTTGCCGTTTGATACAGATAGTGAAACCACTGATAGCGCGTCGCCCAGTAGCTCAAACGTAAACTGTTGGGGAAGATGATTTGTCGTAAATATTCTGGCTGGACACTCAACGGTACGCCTTTCATCGCTAAGTTGGCGATGAGCCTGTGCCAGAACGCGCTCTCGTAGTATGGCTCGCCCGATGAACACATCGACTCCACGTCTGGATTGGGCGACCAGCGCCGCCGCAGATAGCTACTCAAGCGTTGCGCTTCGCCCAGCGAGGCAATATCCTCATGGCGATTCAGCAAGAATGTCAACAGGGTTGATCCGCTGTTATTCTGCGAGAGCATGTACACAAATGGAATTTTAGCCGCTTGGCTCTCAGGCATGGTCTATGATGCTCCTTAAGTCAGTCAACAAGACAGGTGGCTGATGGTCGATCATCACGAAGGAAAGGATAGGCTCTTGTACACTTGCGCGACCGTACCATAGACTCGATTAACCCCCTGAAAGAGGCGCAGGCGGTGCCCGACATGGCTCAACCGGTCTAAATCGGCTTGCATACGTTGCTGAGCGTATTCATAGAGGGCTTGATCCATGCGCGTGTGATAGGCGATGCGCTCGCGCTGGTCGTCCGTCAGGTCAGCGCGGGTAATCGTGCGCGTGCGCGTCACATTCTCGCGCCGATAATAGCAATTCTGCCAGCCTAGAATCGCCTGAAACAAGAGCAAAGTCTCATTGAAGCGTTCTGTCGTGCCGACGACCGCAAAGTGCTGGTCGATGTTCGCTTTGGCGATGTCCAGTGCGTCATCGGGTAGCGGCGCGAGTGTTGGCAGGGTCTCATGGTCATCGCTGGCAAACTCATAAATGCCATGATACCCGCTGATGTAACGGGTTTGCAGGTTGTCCCAGTGCTTTTCTTCAAAGCGATGCGTGATGTAATTGTTGAGTGTATGGGCATCATCATCAATGAAGTCGTGCAGGCGATTTTTAGCTGTCTCGCTGGCGTAATTATAGCCCGATAGAAAATGACTCATCGGGTCGCGGAGCATCGTCAAGTACTGGCAAGGATAGTCTAACTCGCGGTGAATGCCAAACGGGAAGTGTCCCATCACACAGCGAATATCATCCGTTTGCAAACGTTGGGTGAGGGTCTCCATGCGCGTTCGCACGGTGAAACTCTGGTAAACCCGTTGATATTGCTCGCGTTGGTACTGGCGTTTCACAATTTCACGCAGGGTTGTTCCGCCTGTTTTGGGGATGTGTAAAAACGTCAGTCGCTGGTCAGGTGTCATCGGATATCCTCGAGAAACATGATCGTTTATATCTACCGTACAAAATCAGCGCACGGGTCATCCGGTGATTTTGACGAACGAATCACGAACCTGTCTGGCAACTGCCACCAGTGGTTGCAAAGATTTTGGATAAGGTGAGCGCGATACAACGAGTTGCTCAATGCGATCGCGTAGTATCTGATACCGATCTTGCGCCTGTTCAATCTGCATCTGCCGATTATCTAGCAGTTGGGCGCGGATAGTCTCGTAATTGTGCGCTAAATCGTGGACAGCGTGCCGCAGTTGTGCCATATCATCCAGAGGAACACAGTATTGATCCAACCCCAGTTCGGCGTGTAACGCCGTGATCTTGGGATGGTAGGCAAAGCTAACAAAGGGAATGGCTGATTGTGTTGCCAGTACCAGCGCATGAAAGCGCATGCCAACGATCAAGCGTACCTGTTGATAAAACGCCTCTGCCGAGAGTAAATCACCGGTTGCCCCGTGTGCGCGCATCATCTCGATATCCATCGGGTTGTTGCGCTCCCACCCATGCCCGTTGTAAAACGAGATCAGTCGGGTTTCTGTGGCTATCTCTTGCACAGTCGCGATGATCTGATCCGGTTTCCAATCTGGCAAAGTCGGCTTCTGGCGTAAGTTCAAGCCGATGATAGACGTTGTCGGTGGCGATTGTAGCACCGGGTGCGGGATGTACCACGTCAGATCAGGGGCGACGATGATTTTGGGATGATCGTGAAGCATGCTCACAGACGCTTGATCGCGCAGGATAACCAGATCAGCGCTCTCTAACACGCGATAGGTAGTCTCGCGGTCAATCGCCTGACGCGCCGAAATGCCGACAAGCGCGAAGGGCACCTTGAGGCGTGGCAGAATCTTCTCGATGATGCGGGTTTGGATCGGCCACAGCGAACCACCGCCGAAGATCACATAGTCGAACGTGTTTAGCGTGCGCGCATCGGGCGTATACCCCCAGAAGACCAGAAAGTGACCCGATAGGATGTTGATGAAACTCTCCTGAAGGAGATCATCGCCATAGTTTTGCTTATGATACCATCCGACAATCGCAATGCGTTTCTTCATGATCCTCACTCCTAGGCAGTGGGTAGCGAAAGGGACAGCCTTTGGACTGTCCCCCTGCTAGGATTACTCGCTCTTGTCGTCGTCGTCGTCATCGCCGCTGTCGTCGTCGTCGTCATCACCACCGCTGACGGTCTCGACGGCATCGCTGACAGCCTCGCTGACGTTATCGACCGCTTCTTCGACCGCATCCTCAACACTTTCAGCCACATCTTCGACGGCATCCTCGGCTTGATCGACCGCTTCTTCGATTGCGTCCTCGACCTGATCGGTCGCATCATCCACTGTCTCGACCGCTTCTTCAACCGCGTCGCTGACTTCTTCGATCACCCCTTCATCGTCGTCTGTGTCGTCCGCGTCTGCGGCGACTGCTTCGGGGGTTTCCGGTGGCACGTTGTCGTCTTCACCGTCGTCTGCATCGCCCAGTTCCGATGCTGAGGGAATATCGTCTTCATCGTCATCAGCGCGTTCTTCCGCTTCGCGATAGGCGCGGGCAAGGTCTTTATCCAGCCATTCAGACGAATTGACCTGACGCAAGCTCAAGCCGAGGCGACGATTCTTGACATCGACCTTGACCACACGCAGGGTCAGCTTGTCGCCGCGGTTGACGACATCGCGCGGGTGTTCCACGCGGCTATTCGAGAGTTCGGAGATGTGGATCAAGCCTTCGACCGCTGGCAATTGTTCCACCTTAGCGAACGCGCCGAACTTGGTCAGCTTGGTGACTGTCGCGCGGATCAAGGCCCCTTTGCCGAAGCGCGCCGCCAGTTCGTCCCACGGATCAGGCTTCAGTTGCTTGATGCTCAGCCCGATGCGATTGGCATCAGCATCGACGCTGATCACTTTCACGTCGACCTCTTGCCCGACATCCAGCACTTGTCGCGGGTGGGTGACGTGTTCCCACGAGAGTTCGGTGATATGCACCAGACCTTCAGCGCCGCCAATATCGACAAACGCGCCGAAGTTCTCAAGGCTGACGACGCGCCCATCGCGGATTTCGCCGACTTCCAGTTCGGTAATCAGCGCTTCTTTGCGCCGTTGGCGTACTTCGCGCATCGCCGCCCGTTCGGATAAGATCAGTCGGTTGCGACTGCGATCGACTTCCATCACTTTGACGCTGATCTGCGAATTGACCAGATCGCTGTATTTCTCCTCGGGGGTCTCGCCGCTGATGTCCAGCATGCGCGTGTCGCTAATCTGGCTCTGCGGGACAAAGCCACGCAAACGCCCGAAGCGCACAATCAAGCCGCCTTTGTTATAGCCACCGATGCGCCCGTCATAGACTTCCTTGTTCTCCAAGTAGCCTTCGGCTTCGCGCCAGTCCAGTTCTTCCTGAGCATGGTTGATGGACAAAATCGTTTGCCCACGGTGATTGCGCGGATTCACGATGTAGACGTGAATTTCACTGCCTTCGTCGAGTTGTTCCAGCACGTTGCGGCTCATCAGCTCCACCTCGCGCTTGGGCACAAGCCCCTCGATATCGTTGCCTAAGTCTACGAATATTTCGTTGGGGGTCGTCCGTGCAACTGTCCCCACGATGACATCACCGCGACTTAGCCCATTGGGCTTGTCTTCTTCCGTACTACCTGTACTATCATCGGTCTCGTCCGTGTCGTCGGTCTCGTCGGCGCTGTCGTCTGTGGTGACATCACCATCTGCGACTGGTTCGCTCACATCAGACTCGTCGTCTGTGTGATCGACCTCAGTCAGCGCTTCGCCCGCATCTTCCACCACTTCCGTTGGCTCAGATGAGTCGGGTGCCGTCTCAGATTCCGACAACTCGGCAGACGAAGACTCGTGCTGACGTTCTTCTTCGTTGCTGAGTTCTGGCTGTTCCATTAGCTTTATCCCTAAAAGTTGAGTTGATTTAAAACTTAATTATACCGCAGAATAGGTAGAATCAAACCGTGACACTGATTGTAAACGAGAATTGGTGTTCGTTAAGGGCGTTTTTGGGGCAATTTGGGCTAGATAATCGTCGCTATGTATGCGCGTGCATTTTATGGCACAATACACGTATCATTGTCAATCAAAACAGCAGGCAAGGCGCACCATGACCCACACAAATGACCCCTTACTCGATGGATTGAACCCGCAACAGCATCAAGCCGTGACCGCCGGCGATGGCCCCGTGTTAGTCCTCGCTGGTCCCGGCAGTGGCAAAACCGGCGTGCTGACGCGCCGCGTCGCGTATTTGATCGACCGCGTGCAAGTTGCGCCCTATCACATCATGGCGGTGACCTTCACCAACAAGGCGGCGGGCGAGATGCGAAGCCGCATCAGGGGCTACATTGATGAGCGCGTGCGCGGCTTGCAAATCGGCACCTTCCACGCGACCTGCGCCCGTATCCTACGCATCGAACACGAGTCCATCCCCTACAATCAGGATTATACGATCTACGATAGCGACGACCAGCTGAGTGCGGTCAAGCAGGCGATGGGCGAGCTGAACATCGACACCAAGAAATTCACACCGCGCCGCGTGTTGAACGCTATCAGCAGTGCTAAGAACGAAGTCATCTTACCGCAGAACTTCGTCGCACAGGATTACTTCGGCGAGATTGTCGCCCGCGTTTACCCGCGCTACCAGACCATCCTCAACGATAGCAACGCGATGGACTTCGACGATTTGCTATTGCAGATGGTCTTACTGCTTCGTAATAACGAAGTCGTGCGCCATAAGTATCAGCAACGCTATCATTATGTGCTGGTGGATGAATTTCAGGATACGAACACGGTGCAATATCAACTGGTGCAACTCTTCGGCGCGCCCCAGAATAGCGTGTTCGTCGTCGGCGATGAAGACCAGAGCATCTACGCCTTTCGTGGGGCGGATTATCGCAATGTGATGCGCTTCCGCGATGATTATCAGACAGCGCAGGTTATCCTGCTGGAGCAGAATTATCGCTCGACGCAGATTGTGCTGGATGTCGCCCGCGCGGTGATCGACCGCAACAGCAACCGCACGCGCAAGCAACTGTTCACCGATCGCGATGGCGGGCAGTTGATCAGCATCAGCGAAGCCTACGACGACGAAGCCGAAGCGCGTTATATCATGGAGGCGATCAACAATTTGCGCCGCGAGGGTTACGACTTCGATGATATGGCGATCATGTACCGCACGAACGCCCAATCACGCGCGATCGAAGCCGCCTGCCGTGATTATGGCGTGCCGTATACGCTGGTCGGCGGGGTAGGCTTTTATCAGCGGCGCGAGATTCGCGATATACTGGCGTATCTGCGCGTGGTCAACAACCCTGATGATAGCATCAGCCTCGGGCGCATCATCAACACGCCCAAGCGCGGCATTGGCAAGAAAACCTTCGGCGATTTCCAGTATTGGGCGCGTGACATCGGCTACGCGACCGCCTTACAAAGCCTGCGCGATGGCGACGAAACGCCGCTTTCATCGCGGGCGAGCAAGCTCCTGACGCAATTTGCCGAGCAACTGGCGGCATGGCGCGCGCTAAACGTGACCGGCAATCTGGTGAACTTGCTCGATCGCGTTCAGTCCGATGTCGGCTTCACCGTCTATCTCAATAGCATCAGCGATCGCCCCGACCAATTTGAAGAACGCCAGCAGAATATGCAGGAGTTGCGCGGTCTCTTGCTGAAATACGATGAGGACGACATCCCGCTACCAGACTTCTTGCAGGATCAACAATTGATGACCGATGTCGATCTTGTGGACGACGACGCGAGCGATAAGGTGACTCTGCTCACCCTGCACGCCGCCAAAGGCCTCGAATTTCCGGTGGTGTTCATCACCGGTCTCGAAGACGGGCTCCTGCCGCATCAACGCGCCTTTGAAGAACCGGAAGGCTTAGAAGAAGAACGCCGCCTGTTTTACGTCGGCATCACCCGCGCCGAAGACCGCCTGTATATCAGCTATGCGTTCCGGCGGGCGCTCTATGGTGGGTACGGGCAACAGCAAGAACGCTCCGGCTTCCTCAACGATATTCCCACCGATCTGGTCGATCCTGACTCGCTGGCGGGGAGTACGCACAATGCCGGTCAGCAATCCTACCGCGAGATGACCTCGTGGGATCGCTCGACCGGACTCGACCGCCTCAAGCGCGATTTACGCGGCCAGGGCAAATCCGCGTCCGGTCACGTCAGCGACGAAAACACGCGTAAGAAAATCATCCCCTTCCCCGGCAGTGAGAACGACACACACAACCAACCCCTACAATACAAAACCATGATGCGCGTGCAGCATCCGGTGTTCGGCGTGGGCAACGTGGTCGAGAGCAAGCGCGTCGATGGTAAAGAGATCGTCACCGTCGCCTTTGCCGATAAGCGGCACGGCATCAAATCTATGGATGCCGAATTCGCCAAGATGGAGATTCTGTAAGCGCTTGTTTTCGTTATGTATCGTAACTCTATGATTGCGTTCGGCACGCTTATCTGCTAACATTTACAACTATTACATATAGTGGCGCGCACATTACCAGCGAACGCCGGTGCGCCCATGTTAGCCCGAAGGATTGCCGTGTGACTGTGCTATCAGATATATTTCATCGGGGCGAACACCCGCGCGTGGTCGTCGCGGATTTACCTTGCCGGATGAGCGTGCGCGATATATTGTTGTTCTTCGATGACATCACGCAACAGGCCGGCGACGCGCCCTTGCATTGTCTGGTTGATATGCGGCGCATCGGCAATTTGCCCAATCTGCTCGATCTCGCGACCTTGCCCATCACCCCGCCGCCGCCTAACGTCACGCTGGTTCTCGTCGGCGGCTGTGGACGGACACGCCTCGCCTTCAAGACACTCTTAGCCCTGCACAACATCACCTACGATCTCGTCCGCAATCGGCATGATGTAATCGCTCTGCTCCAGCACTGACCGCGCCGCGTTCAAAATGAACAAGGTCAAGGAACGACAGGTCCTTGTGCGGGTGTGGGGGCAAAGCCCCTGCAACAAAAACCACGCGACATCCCAAAGAGCCAACTGTCACAGCTTGCTGTTTTCAAAAGGCTTAAGCCTTTTGCAGGGTGTGAGACAGCGTTCCACTTTGCACAACGTGTACACATGAGCGTTTGCAAAAAGTGGTGGGGGTCGGGGTGGAACCCCGCTATGAAGATACAGTCATTTTCTAAATGCGATTGCCCCAATTCAGTTTAGCTCATGTTGATCGCTTGCTTGCCTCGTGGCATAATCAGCCTGTTTTAAGCATATACTCAGAGAGAGAACAGGCTATGGCGAAAAAAGACGCTCCAGAAACAACCGAAGCGCAAGCACCACCCGTATTGTTCATCACCAGCGGCAGTCAGGGAGTCGGCTTATGGGTAGCACGCGCCGCCCTCAAAGCAGGCTACAAAGTCCTCGCCGCGACGACCGAAGGCACGGCGGGCGCTGTCCGCATTCGTGCGATGGGCGCTTTGCCCGTCTATCCCGATTTGACGCGCGCGGGCGAACTCAAAAGCGTGATGACCATCGCGACTCCCGATGTCGTCGTCAACTGTGACCCGCAAAGCCTCGTCAGTGTCCCCCAGCATCGCGCCGACTATCACGCGCTCGCGCAGAAGGTGCGCGCTGGCACACAAACGCTGGTACAGGTCAGCGCTGAGCTAAACGTATCGACCCTCGTCCATCTCAGCGCGGGCTATCTCTATGGCGAGACGGGCGCGCAAGCCATCGACGAAACGGGCGCGATCGACACCGGCAACGACGTTTACAGCGCGCTCCAAGCCGCCGAAGCCGCCGTTCAGGCGGCTGATCTGACGGCGTATATCCTGCGGACAGGCTATCTCTACAGTGGTGAGAGCCAAGCCCTGCAAGCCCTCGCGGAGAAGTTGCGCGCTGGTCAAGGCGTGATTGACGGCAAGGGACACGCCAATTACGTCCACGAGAGCGATCTCGCACAGGCGATCATGCACCTGATCGACCCCGAAACAAAGGCTGAAGCCGGCGTTTACAACGTCGCCACCGATCAGCATCTCACGCATCACGACTTCATGCTGACCTTCGGCGAGTTGTTCGGCGTGGGGCAACCGAGCGGCATTCCGTCCTTCATGGAACGCTTCCGCATCGATCCCTTCCAGAAGACGCTCGTCGGGCAAAGCACGGTGCTGGATAATAGCAAACTGCAAGCCACAGGCTGGCACGCCCAATACCCGACCGCCACTGCTGGCATCGAGCAAGCTCTGCTCATCTGGCGCGCGGCAGAAGGCGCAACCTACGCCAGCGACACCCCCGACAGCGAGAGCAAGGAACTCACGACGACATGAGCGAAAACGCACCGATCAAGGGCATTATCTTCGATATGGATGATACCCTGATCGATTGGAGCAACGTACAGGACGGCTGGCACGATATTGAACGGGCGCATCTCCAGCGCGTGCTAGATCATGCGCGCACAGCGAGCACGCCACTAGACACGACGCTTGAGACCTTCGTCGATGCCTTCCGCGAGAATATGATGCAGGCGTGGTCGGTCGGGCGCGAGACCTTACGCGCCCCGCACACGGGCAAAGTGTTGATCGAGACCATGCAAACCTTCGGCTTCCGCGAGAGCGAGACCTGCAACCAAGCGACCTGCCTGCAATCCTATGGGTGGCGCGGGGTCGATGGTGTGGTCGCCTTCCCCGATGTCGGGCCCGCACTGGCGAAGATGTACGCGCAGGGCTATAAAATCGGCTTGATGACCAACGCATCACAACCGATGGCGATGCGCCTGCCGGAGCTAGAAGCCAAAGGACTCGCCCGCTACTTCCCTGACGAGTCCATGTTGTTCAGCGCGGCGGATATTGGCTACCTCAAGCCGCATCCCCGCGCTTTCCTGACGGTCGTAGATGCGATCGGCACGCGCCCCGAAGAGACGATCTACGTCGGCGATAATCCAGTTGCCGATATTGCCGGCGCACAGGGCGCGGGCTTGCGCGGAGTCTTGCGCGTCAATCAGGGCGTACCCGCGATGATTAGCGGCGTGATTGTGCCGGATGCCGCTATCAACGATTTTGACGATCTCCTGCGCTTACTCGCGGATTGGGACGCTTATACCCATGACGCGCTGGCTTCGGATTCATGAGCGTATGGCGATCTCGCGCATCAGCAAAGGTGGATGATACATCATGCTCACATTAGCCGATATTGTTCGCGCCCAGCACCGCCTCGCCGCTTATTTGCAAGCGACAGCGGTTGAATCCGCGCCGGACTTAGGGGCGGGGGTGTTGCTCAAGCTCGAAAATACGAACCACACGCACTCGTTTAAGATTCGCGGTGCGCTCAACGCTGTGCTGGCGCTGGACGATGCCGCCCGTGGGCGCGGGGTCATCACGGCATCATCGGGCAATCACGCGCAGGGAGTCGCCTATGCGACGCAGGCAACGCAGACCCGCGCAACGATCCTGATGCCTAAGCACACCCCACAGAAGAAAGTGCAGGGCGTGCGTCGCTATGGCGGGACGGCGGTGCTGTTCGGCGATAACTTCGACCAGACCGAAGCCGAAGCCCTGCGCCGCGCCCGTGATGAGGGCATGACCTTCGTCTCGCCCTATAACGACCGGCAGGTGATGGCGGGGGCGGGGACGATCGGGCTGGAAATCTTACAACAAGTGCCAGATGTCGGGCGCGTGCTGGTGTGCGTCAGCGGTGGCGGCTTGATTAGTGGCATCGCAACCGCGATCAAAACGCTGAAACCGGATGTCGAGGTGATCGGCGTGGGTGCCGAGTCCGCGCCGGCAATGTATAACGTCTTTCACGGCACGGATAAGCCCGAACAATGGGACACGCTCGCCGAAGCGCTCTCCGGTGGTATCGAAGCGGATTCGCTGACGCTTCCGGTGGTGCGACGTTACGTCGATGACATCGTGCTGGTGAGCGAAGCCCAAATCGCCGCGACGATGCGCTGGATGCTGGGCGTGCAGGGCTGGTTGGTCGAAGGTGGCGGCAGTGTCAGCGTGGCGGCGCTCTTGCACGCGGTCGTCGCGCCCACGCCGCGCCCGACAGTGGCGCTGGTCAGCGGTGGCAATGTCGATCTCAGCACGCTCGCGCAGGTCATCCAGCAATCTTAACCTGTTTGTTCAGTGGACTTTGCGCTAGGCTTGCAAGAAACGTGTACTCACAGGAACAAAAGGGGATACGAATGCAAATCGATTTAACCGATCAGGTCGCCCTTGTCACGGGGTCGGCGCACCGTGTCGGGCGCAGGATTGCGCTGGCACTAGCGCGGCAGGGCGTGAATATCATGGTGCATTATCACAGCACCGATGCCGACACCGTGCGCGACACAATCCGCGATATTAAATCCGAAGGGGTCGATGCCTTCGACGTGCAAGCCAATATTGCCGAGCCGGAAGGCGTGGATCGCGTGATGGACGCGGTGAAAGCGCAATACGGCCGCTTGGATATTCTGGTCAACAGCGCGTCGGTGTTCCCTAGTGCTGATCTGATGGACATCACGCTCGAAAGCTGGAATCTGACGATGAACGTCAACCTGCGTGCGCCACTTTTGCTCACCCAGCAAGCCGCCCGTCTGATGAAAGAGAACGACCCCCCCGGCGGCGCGATCGTCAACATCATCGATCAGGGCGCGGATGCCCCCTGGCCTAAACGCCCGCATCACGGCATCAGCAAATATGGCTTGTGGATGCTGACGCAGGTCAGCGCGGTATCGCTGGGGCCGCTGGTGCGCGTCAATGCGATTGTGCCGGGACCCGTGATGAAGACCAACGACGGCATGAACGACGAACGGTGGGCGCATATGGGCGATCACTTGCCCCTGCACCGCACCGGCGACGGCGACGACGTGGCGCGCGCGGTGGTCTATCTCGTGCGCGAGTCCTTCATCACCGGTGCGAAGTTGCATGTCAACGGGGGCGAACATCTCAATTATCCACGTAAAGCAGGAGGCGATAGCTAAGCCATGAGCGACCACGATATTTTACAGCGGGTACGCGCCCGTCACATCAAGCTGATGCGTAAAAACCGCGACACGCTCGGACATATCCTGACGCGCACGACACAAACACAGGCGACGACCCTGCGTGATGGCCCCGAGGGCTGGACGGTTCTCGAAGTGCTGTGCCACCTGCGCGATTTCGACACGATTTTTCGTCAGCGCGCGCAGATGATGCTCGCACAAGAGATGCCCGATCTACCCGCCTACGATCATGAAGCGATGACGATCGAAGGCGATTACAACGCCGGTGATCTGGCAGATGCCTACGCGCAATTTGTCGAATCACGCGCCGCGACGATCGCGCTCTTCAAGAGCTTGAGCGCGGAACAGTGGCAACGCGCTGGCACGCATCCCGAAAGCGGTTACTTCTCGCTGACGGATGCGGTGATGCAGGTCGGGCATCATGATGCCGATCATCTGGAGCAGATCACGCGCATTCTCGCCCAAACAGTGCCGGGATCAAGCGCGTGGCCCTCATCTTAGCTCGCGCTATTGTCAGCGGTCGTATGTCGCGTTGTTCAGCGGCCACATCGGCAACACGTCAAAATCCAGCGGCGATCGTAGTCCGCTTTCAAGGCGATAGTGGGCGGCAGCGGCGATCATCGCGCCGTTATCTGTACATAGATTGAGCGGCGGATAGCGCACGGGTAACTCGGTCTCTTTACGCATCTTCTGCCGGAGCATCTGATTGGCGCTGACTCCGCCCGCGATGAAAATCTCCGTCGCGCCGTACTCAACGGCGGCACGCGCCGTCTTTTCGACCAGCACATCCGTCACCGCCGCCTGAAAACTCGCTGATACATCGTTGATCGACACATCCGAGCGCAGTTGGGCGCGTTTTTCAGCCCCGCGCCGCCGTTTGTTGCGTGCATCCGCTGATGGTTGCACCGTGACTTCGCGCATGACGGCGGTTTTCAAACCGCTGAAGCTAAAATCATAGCTCTCGTCGCGCTTCGCTCGTGGAAAGTCGAAGGCGGTCGCGTTGCCGTTGCGTGCCGATCGTTCGATATGGGGCCCGCCGGGGAAGGGCAATTCGAGCATCCGCCCGACCTTGTCGAAGGCTTCGCCCGCCGCATCGTCCAGCGTGCCGCCCAGCCGTTGATAATCGCCGTGTCCGGTCATCAGCAGGAGTTCCGTATGCCCGCCACTGACGATCAGCACAAGCACCGGGAAGATCACATCGCGGAAGGGTTGCGTCAACCAGAGCGAATAGACGTGCCCTTCCAGATGATTGATGCCTAGCAAGGGCTTGCCGGTCGCCAGCGCGACCCCTTTGGCGTAGTTGATGCCCACCAGCAGACTGCCGACCAGCCCTGGGCCGCGCGTCACGGCGATGGCATCTAGCTGGTCGTAGCCGATGCCGGCATCTGTCATCGCTTGCTCGACCACCGGACTGATGGCTTCGGCATGAGCGCGCGAAGCCACCTCCGGAAAGATGCCACCGTACTCGGCGTGGAGATCAATCTGCGACGCGACGATGTTGGAACGCATGGTCTTGCCATCTTTGACGATCGCCGCGCCGGTCTCGTCGCATGAGCTTTCAATGCCGAGGATGTAAGTCATCATTGCCCCTGTTGCAAGGGAATCGTCGGATTCTTCAGTTCGACCTGTGTGCCGAAGGGATTCGGCTCAATGTCGAACACACAGCGGCCGGTGATTGATGGCGTTTCCGTCCCCGGCCCGAAGGACTCGAAGCCATCGCTGATGGCGCGTGGCCAGGTCACGTAATAATCGACCACGTATTGCCCGGGGCGGAAGCCGTTGCCCAGATCAGCCGTGTAGAATGTCCAGTAGTTGCCGTCTTCGCGCTGGACAACCGGACTAATATCGACATTGGGGAAGGGTTGGCGGGCGGCATAGGGACTACTGAGGAACACTTCGTACTGGGCGGTTGCGATGTGTTCGCGCACCAGTTCCGGCGTTTCGGCAAACCATGACCAGAAGACTGTCACGTTATCAATATCCCACACCACACCGGGATCAGCCCCCTCGAAGGCATCGCACTCGGCGAAGATCAAGCCCGGATCGCTGACGCGGTTGGCTTCGGCTTCGTTCGCGCTGGGGCGTGCGCCAATCTGCACCACGGCTTCGCTCGGGCGGGCGACAACTTCGTTCAGCACCCCACCATCCGGCGTGAAGATGCCCGAAGATTGCGGTTGCAAGCCGCTGGTATCGGTGATGACTTCGCCCGTCACGGGGTCGATCAGGGGCGTACCACTGCCCGACCCGCTCGCGTCGAAGGTATCGACTGAGCCATAGGTCGGTTCAATACACCCGTTGAGCGTGTCATCCAGCACTTCGGTAAAAAGTTGGTCGTCGGGGTTGTTCTCGCGCGCGATGCTGACGCGCACACTGGCGAACTGACCGAGATTCAGGGTTTCACCGCCGGTATAATTCAGCGTCTGGCTCACCTGATAATCCCCCGATACCGGCACCCGTGTCAAGCCTGTCAACGCCTGTCCGGTCGCGCCCAATTCACGAAAGACTTGCACGTATACGTCGTAGCCGGTCTCCATCGTCCCGTCGAGGTCGATCACCGCTTGGTTTTCGCAAGCCGCCCAAAAATAAAAGACCGTCGATGTGAACTCACCCTCTGCGGTCTCATCCTGCGCCCGGCTGTCGCCCATCACCAACAATAGACTGCCGATGAGCATTGCTATGATTAATGGTCTCACGCTGGTTCTCTCCTTTAGGTAATCCGTCAGACTCTATCGCATATTATCGCAAAATCGCGCAAAACTCATCCCGTTTTCTGGTCGTTTCGCCTACTAGCTCTCAAAATCGTTTGTTTAGGGCGCTGTATTTGTGCCTCAGGTTTGTATTTTGATCGTCAGTCTTAAGGTTAAACAGTTAAGATAGAATTTATAATAGGTTTATATCAGCAAGCGTTTTAAGTTTTTAGAGAGCAACGGGGATATGACTCAATCTCACATGACTGAAACAATCATCGGCAAACAAGTCGAGCCGTTCACCTTACCCAATCACAGTAATCTGGCGCATAGCCTCAATCAACTGCGGGATGAGCAGGGGATTTTGATCGGCTTGTGTCATGACATCTGGGACATCAGCGCGGTTCGGCATGTGCTGTGGTTCCAGCGCCATGTGCATAAGCTCAGCTATAACCACATCGGCGCGGCGCTGATTATGCCGACGCACGCCTACGAGTTGAACGGCTTCTATCTCAGCATCCCACGACAGATTACGTTCCCCCTGCTGGCTGATGACAAGCGCGAGACCTTCGCCATGTTCGGCATTGCGTCGAGTGGATTTGTGGCGCTGGATGGCGATAACGTCGTGCGGAAGCGCTGGTTCATACAGAATAATGGCGTGCCACATATGCGCGATGTGCTCAATACGCTCAAGTAGCTGATCGCACAAGCCGCAGGCGCTCGCCCTCACGTCTGCGGCTATGGGGTTGCCCGTCTCACGACGGCAGTTCTTCGGTAGCGGGGTCGGCGTTGTCCGTGCTGGTGTCACCGTCTTCTACTCTCCAGACATTGTCGGTAATATCAATGAACAAGCGCCCGTCGAGGTGATCGATCTCATGCTGGAAAACACGCGCCAACCAGCCCTTCGCCTTAATGCGAAAGTCCGCACCGTGACGATCTTGCCCGGTGATGACGACCATATCATGGCGATCGACTTCGCCCAACCAGCCGGGGAGCGACAGACAGCCTTCAACACCGGCGACCATGCTCCGGCTCTCTTTGATGATCTTCGGGTTGGCGACGATGAAGGTTTGACCGGCGTATTCACCGTGTTCTTTGCGGTCGGCTTCGGTCTCATCGGGCAGGCGCACGATAATCAAGCGCAGGGGGTGGGCGACCTGTGGCGCGGCAAGCCCTACGCCGTGCGCGTCGGCCATCGTCTCCACCATATCATCAATCAGAGTCTGTAACTTCTGATCGTCGAAGTTCTTCACTTTGTGTGCTTTTTTGCGTAAAACGGGGTTATCAGGTTGGATGATCTCTAAAATAGCCATAGGTACTTTCTCGCTGATCGAACAATTGCACCTGTCATGATACCGCAAAAGCCCACATCATGGCTAGCGATCATCCCTAGCGTTAAGCAAACATTATGATGATGATATTCTCATGCTCTGTCTTGCAACCACGCGACCGCCGCATCGTATTGATCCGCCGTATACACCCGCCGCTGATGTTGCAAGCGCCGTGCGAGAATCGCGTCCATCATTTGTATCACAGCTTCATCCTGCATCGAATTGACGACGTACGCGTAGAATTGTTCTGGTCGGCTAGGGTAGGCTTGCAAACGCTCGGTGACTACTGTACTCGCGTATTTCACCGAGAACATGCCCGATTGCGTCACGTCGAGCAATGTCCGCATCGGGACGTTCACCCCCGCGCTTGCGATGTGCTTTTCCATGACTATTATCATCTGATCGATGTAAGTATCAACTGCTTGCCGCGAATTGTTCGTGAATACAGCATAAATAATCCCCGCGCGCGTTTCGACCGTCACCATCTCGTTATCCCTCACTGTATGCTGTGAATATTAAATGATTTTAACAAGTATAGTCGTCAGCAGATAGGTGAATTATGGCGAAAATAATTAGTTCTTTCGTATCTTGCGCGGTCAAACTCTTTTTGTCCCCTTTTTGAAAAAAGGGAACGCCAAAAACCACGCGAAATCCCAAAGAGCCAAATAATTGAGGGGGCTAGAAACGGTCTTATAAGCGGAAAAAACGGCGCGACCGATAGACCCCCGAACACAAAAACACCCCTCGCGTAGAGGGGTGTCAGGAGTATCTGTGGTTGTGCTAGTCGATCATTGTGCAACGGCGACAGGTTCGAGACCGAAGCGTTCAGCGACTTGCGGTTCGATCAGACCGAGTAGCGCGTAGCCCAGACCGGCGATCACGACACCGAGAAGGGTGAAGGCGATACCGAGTGCGATCGCGCCGTAGGATGCGCCGATTGCCATCGCGGACAGGCTGAGCGATGTCACGAGGCTCGCCGCGGTCAGCTGGGTATTGCGTGCCGAGTTCGAGACCGGATTGCCGGCATCAGTGAGCAGGGCTTCGTCAACATTGTTGGTACCGGCGGGGTCGCCGCTGGGTACTGCGAAACGTCCCATTTCAGCATAAGTCAAGCCGTCCGTGCTGTTGCTCGCGTGTTGCTGGATGATATCTGCCATGCTGAGTGCAGTGGCGATGCTGTTCACTTCGGCGTTCGGGATAGATGCGTCGCCGGTTGTGGTGATGTTCTGGTTAGCAAGTTGATCGCCGACGAACATCCGAATATAGAGACCGCCACTTGCCGCGACTAAGCCCAGAATGGCAAACACAACACCGATGACGATCACGAGCTTGGGGAAGGTTTTCAAATTATTCATATCTTCATATCCTCTTATGTGATTGATCTTCGTTTAATTGCTTGTGCGCCTATTATGATTAATCTAGAACTCATCTTGTAGTGATGCCTGTCATAGAAATGTCATCTATGACACAATTTTGGGTATGACAAATATCACATCGTGGCAGTTGGTATGGGGTTAGTAGTCAGGGACGGTCATAGTAGCGGGGTGATATGCGGACAAAAAAAGACGTTCGCGGGGGCTTGTGCTAACCCCTGCGAACGCCTTACCCAATGTCGAAAAATTCGCTTATGCCGTTGATGACGCCGACTGACCGAAGTTGAACTGATGCCCGCTTGCCGGTGCTTTCTCTTCGCTTTTCTCACGGACGAGATCCGGAACGACTAACACAGGACACGGCATAATGTTGATGACCTTTTGCGTCACACTGCCGAAGAGCCAGCGATTGATACCGGTGCGACCGTGGGTGGTCATGGCGATAGCATCCACGCTACGGCGGGCGGCGATGTCGGCGATGACGGTTGCCGGTTCGCCACTTTCCACCACACATTCCGTGACGATGCCATCATTAACGAAATCACGCGCTTTGCCATGCAGATAATCACGCACGCGATTGTAAGTCTTGTCGTAGTCTGATTCATCGTAGCTACGGGCGGTGACGACCGTCAGAGGAATATCGACCAGCGTGTAATCATAATCGACTGGTAGTTCAACCACGCTTAGCAGGGTGATCTTGCCACCAGAACAAATTAAATCCTGCGCGTACTGCAAGGCTTGCTCTGATAATGGTGACCCATCTAATGGAACTAAAACGTGTTTTAACATGGACATCCTCCACGAATAATTTTACTTTGATACTTCTACGGTATCAGACTCTAGCGCGTGGGTGTCAGTTACAAACGTTAGGAATTCCCATGATGAACATCATAATATCGAAGGGGCGCGGCTTATGTCAGCTTGGCGAGCGCGTCAGTCGCCATCTGCGCGACCCAGCTATGCCCGTCTTGTGTGGCGCGTTGGAGCGCGGGGATGGCATCGGCATGACCGAGCAAGCCCAGCCCGTGTGCCGCATAATAGCGCACGATCGGCGGGTAATCCATGTTGTGCAGGGTGGCGACCAACGGCGCGAGGGCGCGGTCGTCGCCCATGCGTCCCAGGGCTTCGGCGGCGAAGGTGCGCGTCTCTTTGTCGTCATCCTGCTCTAAAATCGTGACCAGCGTCGGGATCAGCGCGGTATCACCCAGCAAGCCCAGCGCTTCGATCGCGTGTTGGCGCACTTTCATATCCTGATCGCGTTGCATGGCTTCGCTCAGCGTGCCGACCGCCCGTTTATCACCCAGCTTGCCCAGCGCCACCGCGATCCGCACCCGCACTTCGCGATCGGCATCGACCTGTAGCATCGCCTCCAGCGTCTCGCGCACGGATGGATCACCGATCTCGCCCAGAATTTGCACCACCAGCGCCCGCAAATCTTCCTCTGGCGATTTGAGCAGGGCGCGCAGTTGCGCCAGCACGCGCGCATCACCGATTTCTGCCAGACGACTCGCGGCAAGCGGGCGCAATAAGGGCGATTCACTCTGCTTGAGATAGGTCAACAGTGTTTGTAGGGCATCGTCATCTTCACGCGCGCCGAGGGCTTGCATCCGTTCGATCGCTTCCTGACGCTCTTCCAGCAAGCCGCCCATATATTGCCGTAACAATTGCTTGATCTGCTCATTTTGTATGTTGTTCTCGTTCATCAGGTCTATCCCTTAATCCGGTGCGTATACTACCTCTTCTACCAAACCATTAAATCTCGCCCCCGTCAAATAGTACGCAGGTCATAGTCACGCGGCGCTCAGGCATAGGGCTTGATGTACGTGTAGTCGGGGCGTTCGTCGGGGTTATCGCTGGTGAAGGTCAGCGCTGAGATGGAGGCTGTCGCCGGGTATGGCTCTGGCAAGCCCAGCTCAAGCAAGCGCGTCAGCGATTGGCTCGTGCGCGTGCGCCCGATGTCGTTTGCACCCTGTCCCATCGCCCACATGAAAGCCGTCACCACAATATCCCCGTGCGAGACGGCACCCACTGTGCCGTTGGGGTATGTCTGGCGGAGCATCTGCACGAAGCGCACAAAGCGCTGGCGCAGGTCGCGTGGCTTTTCGTATTGCGCGTCAGTGCCGGTGTACAGATCGAACTTGATCTTATCTAGCTCGGCGTGGGGCGTGCCGTCGAAGGGCGTGTAACATTCGTTGATGTCGGCTGCTGTGATGACGCGCTCAATCTGTGCCTGCTCGCTGGCGATAATCTGTGCGGTTTCCTGTGCGCGTTCCATCGGGCTAGCATAGAGCGCGTTGAGCGCGATCGGGCGCAGGTGGTCGGCGGCGGCTTGGGCTTGGGTGCGCCCCTTCGCGCTCAGGCGGTAGCCCGGCAGGCGACCATACAGCACTTTATCGGGGTTGTGTACGTCGCCATGACGCATGAGATACAGGGTTAACGGTGCCGTCACGATGAATATCTCCTAACTAAGTTGCGACTCTGTGCCCAATATAGCATATTATGGATGAGAACAAAGAGACAGCTTACGCCTATGGAGGAGATGCGTTATGTCTATGCGTACCCCGGCGTTCATCGCCCCGATGCGCTGGTTGACCTACAGCTTGTTGCTGATTGCATTCGCTTACATCATTGATGATTTGTTACAGTGGCTCGGGTGGCGTTTCGCCCAGAATAGCATTGCCGACGTGGGCAGTTTTTTGCTCGCCCTTTTGTTACTGCCCTGTGCGCTGATGGCATGGGCCGTCATCCAGCACGAAGATACTGTCGATGTGCTGGGGTTGGTCGGTGGCTGTGCGCTGGCGGGCGCGTTAATCGGTATCTATACCATGTATCCGCCGGCAGGTCTGGTGACGATCATCATCTTCGCACTGCTGGCGATCTACGTCTTTCACGTTGCGCCGCGCCCGCACTACGTGATGATTGTCTCGACGATGTGTTTAGCCTTCGTCGCCGTGACGGTTTTGGTCAGTAGCGCGCTTTACGCGCACCAAACGCTAGACGCGACGACTGTCACCGCCGATCAGGTCGTGCATATTGTGACGCACCGCACCGCTGACGGTGATCTGCGCCTGACATACGAATGTAACCCGATCGGCATGTTGTGCGAGCCGACAGCGCCTTAGCTTTCGGTCGCTGTGGCGGGGGTGGTGCGTTTGCCCGTCACCATCCGAAACACCGGATTGTCGCCGGATTGCATATGATCGATGAGATTGACGAGTAAGAAGCCCACCAGCAAAACGACCAGCGCAATGCCGATGTCGCCCGCGCTGAGATCAATCGCTTCGATCAATTCTTCGCCCGCTTCATCTTCGGTAATCAGGGTCGTCGCTCGATAGACGATCAAGCGCAGTGACCCCAGCATGAAGCCCACCAGCAGGGCAATCGTCGTGTTTTCGTAACGATCGAGCAACCAGCTCAGCACGCGCGAGAACGAGATGATGCCGATCACCGCACCCGCCGCAACGGACATCAGGCTCAACAGATCGAACGAGCGCACCGCGCTGAGGACGTAATCGTACTGCCCCAGAATGAGCAGGATGAACGACCCGCTGATGCCGGGCAAGATCATCGCGCAGATCGCAATCGCCCCGCTGACGAACAGAATCGGGTAGCTATGCCCCAGTTGATCGCCCAGACTGGGCAAGCCGACGATCAGAAACGCGCCCACCGTGCCGACGATGCCGGCGATGATCGCGTGCCTCGTCCAGCGCACCTTCGCGCCGATGGCGACCACAGACGCGATAATCAAGCCGCCGAAGAAGGCAAAGACGAATGTCGGTTGAGTCGTGAGCCAGTGTTCGAGCAAGCTGGATAATGCCAGAATCGCCACCAGAATCCCCGTGCCGAGCGCGATCAAGAAGCGCAGATGCAGATGATCGACCAGTGTCATCAGGTCTGTGCGTGCCGTGCCGTCTGCGGGGCGCACCAGCCCGATCGCCATCTGTGCCGCCCGTATATTGAAGGATTTGATGCCGTTGATGAGCGTCTCGTACACGCCGAGGATAAACGCCATCGTCCCGCCGGATACGCCCGGCACAATATCCGCCGCGCCCATCGCAAACCCGCTGAAGAATAAACGCAAATAATTGAGCGGGGTTTGTGGTTTGCTTAAATCTTGCATAATTTGGTCATCGTGTTTGGCTTGATCTGCCATGATGCAACCCTTATTCATCTAATGAGTACGATCAAGGCGCATAGTGTGCCGTAGGATATAAGCGTCGTCAATAGGTGACAGGTCAGGGGGCGGGCAATCCATCCCACCTTGACTTTGTTCTTTTTGGTGTTCCCTTTTTTCAAAAAGGGTAACTACTCAGGTCAAATGATCTACGCCAGCCTCTGCCCTCAAGACAAGCACGGTTGAAGTCCCTCTCCTAGCCACACAGTGGCGGTCGGGAGAGGGATTTAGGGTGAGGGCTGAGTAGTTACCAAAAAGGGAACAAAAAGAGTTTGACCACGCAATATACAAAAGAACCGAAAGTTTTTGGTGTTCTCCTTTTTGTTGGTCATTCAAAAAATAAAAGCCGTACCTATGGCAGGGAGTCACCCGGACAATCGAACAAACGACTATAAGCAAAACAGGCATTTACCGCTATACTGAGAGCATCCGTATAGCAAAGGAACAATCGTGGCACAAGATAATAAGCAAGAAACAGTGATGCAACAAGCCGCTATTGCGCTTTACTATCACGCGGCACAGATGATTAAAGCGGGCAAAAGTCGTGAGGAGATCGAACGGCATCTCATCCATGACAAGGGCATCAAGCCGCAGACGGCGCGTAATATGCTCGACAAACTGAACGAATCACGGGCGAATGTCGCCCGGCGCGCAGGCTATCGCAATATCATCATGGCGGTGCTGGTGCTGATGCTGGGGATTACGATCCTCACAGGTATCGGCGGTGATGGTAGCGGCGCGACCGGCATCCGCCAATTCGTCGCCATGCTGATTATCGTCGCTGGTGGCATGTTCGGCGTACGCGCCCTGATGCAGATATTCGGCTTATGACCCGACCGGATACACCTCATTCATCATCGTCCCAAAATCGCTGGCGCTTGCGTGTGATCCTGACAGTGATCGCGCTGGTGGTCGCGGCGCTTCCGCTTGCGTGGTACGCCATCACCCAGCAGACGCGCAACGCACCGATTGCGCTCGGCAGTGGCACAAGCGAGACCATCACCGATGATACGCCAGTACCAGCGTCAACCGATGGCTCGATCCCGACCGGCACGCCCCCGCGTGATCTGCTGATGATTACCGATCGGGCCGGCGATTGGGATATTATCCTGCTGGATACCGACGGCACGCTGACCAACCTCACCGCCGACGCGACCGGCACCCATGACCTGATGCCGACGTGGTCGTTCGATGGGGAGACGATCAACTTCTTATCGAATCGTGGCGACCCCGACGAAATCGGCCCGACGCAGATCACCGCTGACCGCACGATTCGCCCGCTGACGGTCGTCACCGGCGTGATGACCATGTTCCGCGATCAGCAATTTGACTGGGACCCGACATGGTCGCCGGATGGCAGTGAGATGATCTGGGTCAGCGTGCGCGATCTCAATCTGGAACTGTATCGCATCGCGGCCGATCAGGCGTTCGAGATGGCGAACGCGCAACGCCTGACGCAAGATAGCGCGCGCGACTGGTTCGCGGCGTGGTCGCCGGATGGCACACAGATCGTCTATAACAACAATGCCGATGGCAACGAGGACATCTTCTTGCTTGACCTAGCGACGGACACGCGCTCGCGCCTGACGACCGCCGCTAAAGACGACGTGCGCGGCTTGTGGTCGCTGGATGGCACGCGCATCGCTTTCGCCACCGAACGCGACGGCGACTTCATCACTGACGGGCTGACGCTATACGTCATGAATCCCGACGGGAGCGATCAACGTCCCCTGCGCGTTGACGATCTGTTCGAGGGCGGGGCGGTCACGTCACAGGGCGGGACGCACGTCGCCTATCTCTCGAATCGGGATGGATCGTGGCAGGTTTACGTCATGAACGCCGATGGGAGCAATCTACGCCGCGTGACCGATGGCACTGCCAATTATCTGTTGCCCGTCTGGCGACCGTAACGCAACCGCAAGCATGAGCAGAAAGCAAAACCGCGATGACTCCGCAACAAGAACGCGACCTGCGCGACTTGCGCGTCGCCGCCAAGGCGCGTGACCAGCAACAATTACAATTTATGGTCAAGCGCTTGCTCAAAGGGCTGGATTTTTACGTCGCGCTGGCTGTGCCGCTGGAACGGATGCATCAGTATCTCGATATTTTCGAGAGCTACTATCCCGATGAAACGTGGGTGCGACAACTGGTGCTGATGATCGGCACCTATGGGAGTAAGCCCGATGATAGCGTGGCTGAGATGGCACTCCAGCAGAGCTTCGACGAAGCCGGTGCCGCCAACTTCCTCAAGGCGGTCTACGATGTCACCCAAGCGATGAACGACCAGCACACCAAAGAGGCGCGGGTGGGCTTTTTAGCGAGTGCGGTTGTCAACAGCATCATGGCGGAACTGGTCGAAGCCTATTATGGCGATCGTCCGCAGTTGTGGCGGCGCGTCCGCACCAACGATTACGACGATCCCACCGTTGCTGACATCGCCTACAACTTCTGGATGGATGAGACCACCCGCGCGATGGATATCGCCTGCTGGCTCGAGATTGCCGCCAGCATCGAAGCCAAGCTCACACGCCTTTCGTCATCCTAACGCCGGCGCACCGATTAGGTTAAAATTGTCTGAACACGCGACATTCTCCGTTGCTTTTTGGGCGTTCGCTTGTATACTAAAACAATCAGTCTATTGGCTCCGTAGCTCAGTTGGCAGAGCACCTGACTTTTAATCAGAGTGTCGTAGGTTCGAGTCCTACCGGAGTCACCTTCTAAGACCTGACTCGAACAGGTGGCAGTATCGTCACCTGTTTGTGTTTTAATGGGGTTCTCCAGATTGTCCTCACCACCAGAGACAATATCTCTAATGTCCCGCAAGTATGCAAATGGTGGTAATAAATCTACACGAGCGACCTCGCCCTCAGGGTTGACGACGACTCTCTCGATCACATTCCGCAACAGGTCTTTCTGGTTACTGCGCGAAAGTGTTTCATATAGTATACCCAATTTTGTGATTAATGTGAGCGCATCGTCTAAATCGTCGATGTAACTTTCACATTTCTGCTCAAGCAATTCAAGATTAGCACGCAATTTATTGCGCTTGTCCTGCCATTGTGCCCACATGTCTTTCCAGTTTTCCTCAGTGAGCATTCCAGCTGCGTAGACCCGCAATACACGGGCTTCTTCCTCATCAATTTGCTTCAATGTCCGTTCAATTTCAGCACGCTCATCCGGACGTAATCGTCCGAGCTTGTCTGCGACTTCATTGATGTAGTAATCGCGG
>DAOTTV010000156.1:0-12926 GCA_034437755.1 Anaerolineae bacterium
GCGCGCAAAATCGGCTATCTCGATATTCCCGATAACTTGCTAGTGGACGCGATGAAAGCCGATAGCGTGCCCGATAACAAACTGGTGATGATGGTCACTGGCTCGCAGGGAGAACCCTCGGCAGTGCTGGGACGCATGTCCGAAGGGCGACATCGCCATCTGGAATTACGCAAGGATGATACAATCGTCCTGTCGTCGAGTCCCATCCCCGGCAACGAAGAACTGGTCTACCGCACGATCGACAAGTTGATCGAACGCGGCGCGAACGTCGTCTATGAACCGCTGGAAAAAGTACACGTCTCCGGTCACGGTAATCAAGAAGAGATGCGCCTGATGATTAACCTCACCAAGCCGCAATTCCTGATGCCCGTCCACGGCGAGACGCGCCACCTGCACCAGCACGCCAAGATCGCGGTCGAAGCCGGCGTGCCAGAGAGCAACGTGATCCTGTCGGAAAACGGCACGATCATCGAAGTCGAGCAGCACTACATCCGCAAGGGTGATAAGGTCGATGCCGGTTATGTCTTTGTCGATGGTGGCTTAGTCGGCGATGTCGGCCCGGCTGTCATACGTGACCGTGAAATTCTGGCACGCGATGGTTTCTTGATCGTGTCGGTCAATATCGAGAAACGTACCGGCAAGGTGATCGGTCGTCCGCATATCATCTCACGCGGGTTCGTTTATCTGCGCGAAGCCTCAGAATTGTTGCACAATGTCGAAAACGTCGTCGCTGATGTGATGTATAACAATCAACACCTCAACGGTCGTCGCCGTGACGTGATCGAAGAGACGGTCGGCAAGTTGCTCTACAACGAGACGCGCCGCCGCCCGATGGTCTTCAGCGTGGTGAACGAAGTCTAAGTCGCGCCATCCTGTAGCATTCATGACAGCCAGCTAGCACAACTTAGCTGGCTGTTTTTGAGTCGCAATGCCTAAGCGCGAGGAGGGGGTGTTTTATCTAGTGGCGGGCGGTTGATGCGTCGTCTGCGCCATTGCCACAAACCCAGCACTAACCCCAGCTTGACCAGCACCACTACCCCGACAACCAGCGCGATATTGCGCCACATATCCTGCCGGATAATCACCGCGTCGATCAAGAAGGGCGTGTCACTCTCTAAGATATAGGTGTGATCGCCCGCGATGAACGCGCTGTCGATCATCACCGTTTGCCAGCCCGCACGCGCGGGAATACTGTCTAAGATGAACGTGCCATCCTTGACGACCGTCAGCGGCGCGTCGGTCTGCACGCGGACGCTGATCGCTGTGCCGTGCGTGTTGAAGTAGACGTTTGTGCTTGCCTGTAAAGCCTGCCCGAATTGCGCCGCCGCATCAGCGACGGGGCGCATCCCTGCGTCGTTATCCGTGCCAATCTCCCAGCTTTCAGCTTGATGCACGCCACGATAGAGCGTCGGCAGGTTGCGCGTATCGGTCAGGTAGGCTTGCATCGCGTCATAGATCGGGAGTGGCGTAAAGGTCGGGTTCTGCGGGCTATAATCCGGCTCGACCATACGGAAATAGTAGAAGACCTGATGCGCGCGCTCGTGCGTCTCAACGGTGAAATGCCAGTAACTCAAATGTCCGATCCACGGCCATTCTTGCAGTGCCCGCTGATACGCCAGCGGCACATAACGCGCCGCCTGTGCCTGCGTCGTCAAGCCGAAGTTGCCATACCCCGTGATTTGCTCCGGCGGCAAGTCCGCATCTAACACATGATTCCACGAGACTTCGCTCAGCCAAATCGGTTTATGGGCATCGCCGCGCTGTACCATCACATCGCGGTACAGCACATGACGCGCATAACTGAAGTGATCGAAACGCACCCGGCGATCGGTCGGGCCGCTGTTCAAGCCGTAGCCCTGCGCCGATAGCACGTCGAAGCAATCACCCGCGCCCGCGTTATACATATTGTTCAAGTAGACCAAATCCTGATAGTTGAAGCCGTCCAGCGATTTCGTCGGGGCGATCGTACCGCTGATGACCACAATCGACGGATCGACCGCTTTCAGCGCGTCGTAAGTCTGGCAGAGCAAATCCGTATATGCAATCGGGTTCGGCGCTTGTGCGCCCCACTCTGGATAGATATTGGGTTCATTCCAGATTTGATAATAGCGGATGCGCCCCTGATAGCGTTCGGCAACGGCGACTGCATAATTGACGAAATCCTGCACATCTGTCGGCGGCGACATATCGCCCAAGTCCGGCGTTTGCGCCCACTCCGGCGGGTTACTCAGGCGTACCAGCAGATCGAGATCGTATTGCTCGCTGAGATCGACAATCTGGTCGTACTTCTGCCAGGCGTCGATCGTGTCCGGCGTGCCGTCACCATCAAGATCGTTACGGCTATCGGTGAATTGTCCGCGTCCGTCGATTTCGATATCTTCCCACGGGAATTCCTGCCGAATCGACGTGAAGCCCGCCTCGCTAATCATCCGTACCTGTGCTTCGCGCTTGGCGGGGGCGGCTTCTAGCTGGAGAAAAGTATTGACACCGAAGGGCGCGATGTCCGTATGCTGGATGGGCGTGTGCGGGGCGGTCTGCGGTTGCGGACGTAAGCCGTTGCCCGCCCATTCGACCATACCGCGAATCTGTCCGATCGGTTCTTCTTCGCCCGTTGTCTGCCAGAAGACGCGCCACGCCAGCCCTTGGAACTGTAAATCGAGCAAGAGCAAGAGACCCAACCCGATGATCGCGCCACCGATGCCGAGAATCAGCGTCCAGTTAGGTGTGTGTGTGTTGTGTGAGGTCGATCGTATCTCATTCATGGGGCATATTGTAGCGATTATCCGCGCCGCGTCCAGTTGCGACCCGCCATCACAGGATAATCAACCCGGCACGAGTCGCACGGACGACAGCTTCGGTGCGGCTCTGTGCGCCCAGCTTGGTCATGATCGCGTTGACGTGAAACTTCACCGTGTGATCGGTGATGCCCAGTTGATGAGCGATTGCTTTGTTGGTCATGCCATCTGCCAGCAGTTGCAATACGTCGTCCTCGCGGGGGGTTAGGGCTTCGGGCAAGGGGTCGATGGCGATGCTGTGATCGCTGATGATGTCGTCCGATAATTCCGGGTCGATCACGATCAAGCCAGCATAGACCGTCTGTAAGGCGGTCGTCAACAGCGATGAGTCGTTATCGTGGAGTAGGATGCCGTAAGTCGGGAAGGCGGCGACGACCTGTGCGGCGCGCTCGGCATCGGCGCGCTCGGTGAGCAGGATCACCAGTGGATAATCGCTCCCGACCAGCGTTTCCAGCGCGTCCAGCATCAAATCTGCCTGCCAGCCCATATCACACAGCACGATGTCCGGTTGGGTCAGGTCGATGTCATCCAGCAAGCCATTGCTCGACGTTTGTCCGACGACGGTATACGTCTCTTGCGTCTCGAGCAAGGCGGCCAGCCCCGCCCGTGTGAGCAAGTTATTAGAGATAATCAGGATATTCACGCTCTACCTATCCGTTGGTATCAGTCATATCGTCCAGCATAGCCTGTTTCGTATCGGAGGCGCGTTAACGCCCGCGCTATTCTCACTCTGTATATACATTGTATAGAATAGTCGTCATGTCGATCTTATGACAGGCTAATATGTAATCGCTAGCCTGATGAATGAATGCCCACGACAACAGGGAGATATTATGCCAACATATGAACACGCAGTCGATGTACGCGCAACCGTCGAAGATGTTTATTATCAGTGGACACAATTTGAGGAATTCCCCAAATTCATGCAAGGGATCGAAGAGGTGCGCCAACTGACAGATGAGACGCTCTACTGGCACGCGAATATCGCTGGTATTGATCAGGAATGGCACGCCGCGATTACCGAACAAATCCCGCACAAGCGCATCGCATGGACGAGTACGTCCGGTGCTGAGCATGGCGGTGTGGTCACCTTCCATCGCTTGAGCGACGAAGAGACGCGCATCACGCTCCAGATTGATTATAACCCCGATGGCTTCATCGAAAATGTCGGTGCGGCTTTAGGCGTGGTCGAAGGACGCATGTCCGGCGACCTGCAACGCTTCAAGCATCTGATTGAAACACTCGAGACCCCGACCGGCAAATGGGATGGTGAAATCCCGGCGGAAACGCAATCCGTATAATACCCCAGCGCACGATGGCTTGACCGTCCCCCTAACTGCGATCAATCACGCTGACGGATGACCTGTGACGGATCATCCGTTTTGGGTGGGCGCTTCTGTGTGGATCGCCTGCGCTAGTTCCTGCGGCGATGGCGTATAATTCCCCACATGCTGAACCACAATCCCACTGGCGTAATTCGCCAGCGTCACCGCTTCGACATAGCTCGCCCCCGCGACCCGCGCTAGTGCCAGCACCGCGATGCTCGTATCACCCGCCCCGACCGTATCATAGACGGCGCGCACCTGTGGCGAGGGACAATGTACGGCATCAGCGTCGGCATCGGTGAGCAGTGTCGCGCCCTCAGCCCCGCGTGTGATGACCATCGCCCCCGTAATAGCGAGATCACAATAGAGATCACGCACGGCAGAGGCAAAATCGGCATCGGTGCGTAAGTCGCGCCCGAGGGCGGTCATCGCGTCGTCGGCATTGCACTTGACCACGTCGTAGCCACGATACTTATGTAATGCGCCCTGTGCGTCGACAAATAGCGGCACATTGTGCGCGCGCGCGTGATCTTGCACCGCCGCCACCAGCGCCGGAGTCAGCAAGCCATTGTGATAATCAGAGACCAGAAGCGCGTCAGTCGTCGCCATCTGATCGCTGAGATGCGCGATAATCCGTGCCTGCGTCGTCGGGTCGATAGCCGTGCGCGAGAGCGTATCAACGCGCGCGACCTGTTGCGGGAAGCGCAAGCCCATCTGCGCCAGCACGCGCGTCTTGAGCGTGGTCGGGCGGTCGCGGACGGTCACCAGGGCGCTGGTATCAATGCCGCGCTCTGCCAAAATCGCACGCAGGTGGGTTGCGCTGGCATCATCCCCGACGATGCCGACCTGCACCGCCGCACTGCCGAGCGTGACGATGTTCGCCGCCGGATTCGCCGCACCACCCGCGATATACTCCCGCGAGACAAATTCCAGCACCGGAATCGGCGCTTCGCGGCTGAGGCGTTCGCTCTTGCCCGTCACGTATTCATCGAGGATCACATCACCCACGATCAACACACGCTGTCCGGCGAGGCGCGTCACCCATGCGGATAGCGTCTGGGCGTTGATAGCGTTCGAGGTCGTCATGAGCGCGTGCCCTCTTCGATGTCTGTGATTAAAGTCTGAATCAGATCAAAGCGAAAACTCGCGATCAACTCGTCAATCTTATCGGCAAGACGCGGCGATATCTCGCGGATGTGGCGCGAACTCGCTTTGGCGGCTTGCACGTCGAGCTTGGTCGCCGCCCGTTTCAGCGCGTCCAGATGTTGTGCCGGCACTGCGCTAAAATCATCGACCGCTATGCCCTCGCTGGCGGGGCTGGTCTCGTCGCTCGCATGCCTGCCGACGGCGAACTGCACGTCGAGATGTTCCTGTAGTTTCATGAATAGCACCGGACGATTGAAGGGCTTGGTGATGAAATCGTCACAGCCCGCCGCGATGAATTGCTCGCGCTCGAATACGTTCGCCGTCAGCGCGATGATCGTCGCCTGACTGCCTTGCTCGCGGATGCGTTGCGTCGCGCTGACCCCGCCCATAATCGGCATCGTCATATCCATGAAGATCAGGCGTGGATGCCACTCAGCGGCGATTTTGACCGCGCTCTGCCCGTCGAAAGCGGTCTTGACCGAAAAGCCAACGGTCTTCAACGTGCGGAGCATCAACTCGCGATTGCTGGCTTCATCTTCCACCACCAGCACGCGATAATCGGGTTGATCGGGCGCGAGGCGCAGTGCCATCTGCGTATCGCTATCGAGTCCGTCCGCCTGCGCCGGCGCTTCAGTGACGACGATCGTGCAACTGAAGGTCGATCCGCGTCCAAGCTGGCTCTCGACTGTGATCTCGCCGTCCATCAAGCGCACGAACTCCCGCGTGATCGCCAGCCCTAAGCCCGTGCCTTCTTGCAGGCGTTTGCCGCTGTAGGTCTGGTCAAAGGGCTGGAATACGCTCGGCAGTTCGTCGGGCGCGATGCCCTGACCACTATCTTCGACTTCGATGCTGATGCGGCCGCGTGTGGACGCGTTCTTGTGTCCTGTGGGCGTGTTCTGGCTATAATGCACGCGCAATTCGACGTAGCCCTGCGCCGTGAACTTGATCGCGTTGCTCAGCAGGTTAATCATCACCTGCCGGATTTTGCCTTCATCCGCTTCGATATAGCGCGGCAATTGCTGGATGCCGTGTGTCCGCAGGTCGAGTCCTTTTTTGTCGGCGCGCAGGGTAAGCATGTCGATGATGTCGCGCATCAGCCGCCGAATATTGAACACGGCGTTATTCAGCGTCACGCGCCCGGCTTCGATCCGCGACATCTCCAGAATATCGTTGATGAGTTCCAGCAAATGCTGACCACTGCGTTCGATCGTCTGCATGTGTTGGAGCGTTTGCTGGGGCAATAGCTCGTCTTCAGCGAGTATCAGCTGGGTGAAGCCTAGAATCGCGTTCAAAGGCGTGCGTAATTCGTGCGTCATCGTGGCGAGGAAGGAACTCTTGGCGCGGTTGGCGGCTTCGGCAACGTCGCGCGTATGGCGCAGTTCGGCTTCGTCGGCTTTGCGATCGCTAATATCGACCCACGCGCCGATAATCACCGCTTCGTCGGTCTCGTTGGTCGTCAGGCGGAACTCGTCGCGCACCCAGATGAATTGCTCGTTGCCATCCATGAAGCGGTAATCCTGCGTCACGACTTTATCCGGTTCTAGTTGTTGCCGTTGTGCCAGCACTTGGTCAATATCATCGGGATGAATGCGATTGATCCAGAAGCGATCGTGCGTCCAGTATTCAACCTGCCGATGCCCGAAGAGCGTCTCCACGTTGCGGCTGACGAAGATCGGGTTATAGTTGCCGCTGGCTTCGGTGGTGTAGATCACCGCGGGACTCGCGCTCAACAAAAATTGCAAGCGCGTCGTCGTCCGCAAGACGGTATCTTCGGCAGCTTTCTGATCGGTAATATCCTGCCCGACGGCTTGATACCCGCTCAGCTCACCGCTCCGACGGTCGTAGATCGCCCGCAGTCGCCACCGTTGCCAGATCGCCTGCCCCGCGTGTCGCTCGAAGCGATAGACGATGTTACGCGCGATGCGCTCAGGACTGAGTGAATCGAGATAATTCTGGAAGCGATCATGATCGTGTTCAGGGAGCAGACTGCGAATGTTGCGCCGGAGTAGTTGCTCGCGCTCCCGCCCGAAGTAATCACAAAAGGGCTGGTTGACGAAGGTCATCGTGCCATCCGGCGCGAAGCGCGTGATCAGGTCGGTTTGGTCTTCGACAATCGTCTGATAGAGCTCGCGGCTTGCTTCTAGCTTTTGCTGGGTGTTGTACATCTCGGCGAAGAGGCGGTCGTTTTCACGGGCAATATTGCGCGAATAAATCACGACGGCGACGAAGAATCCCAGCGTAATCACCGAGAGGATGATTTCAATCAGCAAGGTCAGCACGAGCACCACGCGCGGATTCTCGAAGCCGGGCCCGAACAACTGCCAGCCCATCCCCAGCACGACTGCGCCATGCCCGATGACGAAAATTGTGCCGACAATCGTCGGGATCAACGGCGAGGCATGGCGAAAGTATGGTTGAGATGATGTCGTGGTCGATTGCTCATCGTGCATGGCAGTTACCTTCGTAGCTCGTCATTCGTCGTTCTGTCGCACTCGTGACCTGTGCATTGTAGCATCCTTGATGCAATCGGCAAGCGATGGCACGCGCTCCGCACGCGCGCGCAGATGGCACGACAGGTTACGGGTTGCGCGTCTCCAATTGTATCGTGAAGCGCACCGCTAGCGCATCCTCAGCGAGCGTGATCGTGTCAAAGGCGACGCGATAAGCCGCGTCCAGTGTTGATAAGCGTTGGAGCATGGCTCGTTGGATGTCCTCGCGCGCGCTGGCGATGAAATCTTCTGGCAGGTCGTTGGCGGCGTTCAGGATTTGCCCGTTGTAGCTTGCTTCCGTCAGCAAGAGCTGCAAGCGTCCATCGCTGACCTGCGGCGTGAAGGTCAGCGCGATGGTGTCGTCTGTCACCACATCGCTGAAGTCGTAGCGGATGCCAGTCGGCATGATGGCGATTGTCGCGCGCGCATCAGTCACGCCATCGGCTTCCAGCGCAATCGCTAGATTCTCGTTCATCACCAGTTCGTTCGTCTCCAGCGTGATGTGCAGGCGATCGGTCTCGGCGTTGTAGGTCATCTCGCTATCAATGCCGAAGCGTGCCAGCAGAGAATCGAGACGACTGCCGACGAAACCCACATCGTCACGCATGGCTAGATAGACAGCAGTCGCGGTTGTACTGCGTTGCGCCCGTCGATTTGCCGATCCGGTCGTGATGGCGCTGATGGTCGCCGCGGCGCGGGTCGCGTTGGCTTCGCGTGTTGATAACACCTGTGTGCCGTACACACTGCGCGTGACCGCATTCTGCGTGAAGAAGGCCTGACTGGTGGCGGCAACCCGCGTGCCAAAATCAGCACGAGTGGCGACCGAGCGCGTGCTGATCGCCTGTCCCGTCTCCCGAATCGCGGTCGAACGAACGGCGCGGGTTTCGGCGGCACGATCGACGATCGCACGCTGGGTTTGTCGCGATTGCGTCAGGGCGACCTGACGGGTCTCGGCGCGCTGGGTGCGGCTCGCGATGGCGGTTGGGTCAAGCTGGGCTGTTGTCGCCGGCACAATCAGCCCGCTGACCAGTAAGAACGCGAGCAAGATCAGCGATGCACTGACGATCATATAGGGAGCAGAGATGCGGGTTTTCATGCGATTCATCCATATTCACTAGTCATCACAAGCGCCGGATCACGCTATCATTCCGAAGGATAACACCCGCCGCCTGACAAACCAATATCACAACGCAAATCGTACAACAGCCCGCCTCGCACACATACGCCAGACTTTTCAGTCGGTTTGCTTGCGTTTGATACACCTGTGCTATACAATGAGAGGGCAGACCGAACAAATTTACAAGAAGGAACGCATCATGACAATCACGCTGGAAAATATCACAATGGCGGTGACCAACCTCGATGAGATGGTGGTCTTTTATAATGCCGTGTTCGAGACTGAGCTACACCCGACCGAACCGCACCCCGGCATCCGCGCATTTAGCGGGCCGATTGCGGGCATCGAATGGGTACTCGTGCCGAACACAGTCGCGCAGGTCAACGCACAGCAGAATCGCCATCAGTTGCAATTCATGGTCACCGATGCCGAGAAAATGATCGAACGGGCGATTGCCAACGGTGGCACGCCCATCGACGAAGCCGAAGAGCGCAACGGACGCATTGCCGGGTCGGTCTATGATCCGGACGGGAACAGTCTGGTGTTTGTACAACGCCCGCCTGCCTGACGCTTAACCTATGTCAACGATGACAAAATTTTTCAAGTCTGGCAGAAAGCGATATACTTACTCAATATGTATCAACGAGAAAAATAAGGGCAAGTTTTATGAGTGAGCCAGAATTTGTTATCCGCGCCTTGATGCGCGAAGACCGCGAATGGGTCGCACGCTTTTTAGACGATCATTGGTTGACGACGCAAATCGTCTCGCGCGGGAAGGTGCTATACGGACATCTGCTCCCCGGTTTCGTTGCTGAGCGCCCTCTGCCGCCCGATGAAGACGAGACCGAAGCCGAAGACGAGGATGCAACCGAGTTGAATCCGCTTGTCCGCATGGAGAAGATCGGTCTACTGACCTACAATATTGAAGCTCAAGAGTGCGAAATCACGACACTCGATAGTACCGAAGACAATGAAGCGATCGACATCGCCCTGATTGACGACCTGAAGCACGCGATGAAAGAACAGGGCTTGCATCGCATCTGGGTGGTAACCACCAATGACAATCTCGAAGCACTCCGCTTTTATCAGCAGAACGACTTCACGCTGGTGGCTGTCCATAGCAATGCCATCGAGCAAGCGCGCCGCCTGAAGCCCCAAATCCCGATTGTGGGTGATCATGATATTCCCATCCGCGATGAAATCGAGTTGGAGTATGTGCTGTGATGCGCTATCGCCTCCTGCCTGCACTAGATTGTAGGAGGCTGTCTCATGGGGTCGCGAGTACGGCGACCATCGCCGCGTAATGTCCGTCGGCAGCGATCAAGTCGGCATGGGTGCCGCTCTCGACAATTTCGCCATGATCCAGCACGATGATGTGATCAGCGCTCTGCACGGTACTCAGGCGATGCGCGACGACGAAAGTCGTGCGCCCCTGCCGCAGACGATCAAGCCCCTGTTGGATTTTGCGCTCCGTGACTCCGTCTAGCGCCGATGTTGCCTCATCCAGAATCAACACCCGCGGATCGCGTATCAGGGCGCGGGCGATGGCGAGCCGTTGCTTTTGTCCCCCGCTCAAGCGCACGGCATTTTCGCCCAGATAGGTATCTAAGCCCTGTGGCATCTCAGCGACGAACTCGGCGACGTGCGATGCCTGTAAGACCTGTTGCAGGTGCGCCTCATCGACATCGCTCACGCCGTATAAAATATTCTCGCGTAATGTGCCATCGAACAGCACTGTATCCTGCGGGACGACTGACAGGAAGCGACGATAGGTACGCAGGTCGAGCGTGTTCATGTCTATGCCATCCAGCAGGATGCGTCCGGCGGTCGGGCGGATGAAGCCGATTATCAAGTTCAGCAGGGTCGATTTACCCGCGCCACTCGGCCCGACAAACGCGATCGTCTCGCCAGCTTTGACCGGCAACGAAAAATCGTGCAGGGATGAGTCTTTCGTCTCAGGATAGGCGAAGGCGACCTGCTCAAACGTGAAGTTGCCCGTCACGCTGTTGACCTCGCGCTTGTCGCGATTGGCTTCGATATCTGGCGATTGTAGGACTTCGCCGATTGAATAGATTGACTCGAAGCCTTTACTGATCTGTGGCAACAAGTTGGTGATCTGCAAGACGGAGTTGGTCAAGTTCGAGAAGAAGCCCGTGAGCATGATGACATCGCCGACGCTGATCGGGAATATCTGCGTGTATGCCGCGTAACTGGCGAAGGCGAGGCACGCAACTTCGAACAGGCGGAAGGACACCCACGACGACGCGCCGAAGATCGCAATCACCGCGTCGAGGCGCATACCCGCCTGCCGCACGCCCCACAGCCGCTTTTCAACGCGGTCGAGTTCCACGTCTTCGATGCCGTGCGCGCGGGTGACGGGCAAGAGGTGAATCATATCGTTGAAGCCCGACGACATCGCCTCCACCTTCTGCCGGAAGTCGCGGTTGCGACGGGCGAGAAAGCGTTCCGTCATGCGGACGATGACCACAGCAAGCGGCACCGTCAGCACGAAGAACAGGACGAACTGTGGCACGCGGATCGCCGTCACCATGAGCGCGAAAAGCACGGTGAAGACCGCCGCCGGCAAGACCTGACTCAACTGCATCGTCAGTTCTTGTAGCACTTCTACATCGCGCAAGAGCTTAGAATGTAATGCGCCCGTACTCTTGCGAAAATAAAAGTTCATCGAGAGATATTGCAAGCGACGCGCCATCGCCGCCCGTAGTTTGGTTTCCATATTGCGCGTCGCGGTGCTGATACGCATGACGAACAGGTAATTGACCGGGATATTCTGCACAAAGATCACTAGCAATAAACCCAGATAGAACGCAATCGCCCGTAGCGAGCCATCTTGTGGTTGCGCGATGTGGTCGATAATGGCGGCCGTGATGACGGGCATCGCCCATACGCCACTGTGCTTGATGATGAAGAAGATCACCGCTAGCACCAGATTGTGCCAGTCGCCACGATAAAGCGCGAAAAAAGTCTTGAGCGGGTACTCGCTATCGTAGCGACGCTCTAATAACGATACATCGTCGGGTGTTGGGATAGAGCGCGGATGGATCAAGTGCATCAGTCGGCTTTGTAGCTTTCGCTGGGTAGTGATTGGATTTAGTGTATCTTATCCTAATCGCTTGTGGGCAAGTTTCAAGCGCCAACCATAACAAGAGAGCGACTCACGCATGTGAGTCGCTCTCTCGGGACAAATATCAGGGGGATTTATGCACTCAGCAACATATGTCTAATATCATGTTGCTGATTTGCGTTATACCAACGCAATAAACTGCTTAGAAATATAGCGCAATGTTGAATGCCTGTCAAGGCAACACATTCAAATTGGCTTGAATTGTTGTTAAAGAATATTGACAATGAATTTAACATGAGCATAAACAACCCCGTTAAGCCCTCACCCCGCGCTCAGGCATCGCGGCGCATGATAGCATAGGCGATGTCGCCCTTGAAGAAGGCGAAGCCACTGTGTAAGTACGTCCAATCGTGCTGTTGATAAAAGCGCTGTGCCGCGTGATTATGCACCTGTGTCGAGAGCAGGAGGCGCGGGTAAGGTTGCTTCTGGATGATTTCATCGTGCAAACGTCCGCCAATGCCACGACCGCGCCACTCACGCAACACGTTGAGTTGCGTTAAAATCCAGGCCTCTTGCAGAGCAGGATGGGCCGCGCCGACACGACGGGCAACGGTGCGCGTCCACCAGTCCTGCGGGCGCGCCGCCACGCCAAAGCTCATGCCGACTACGCGCTCTTGCTCGGTATCCACAGCGACCAACCCCAGAAAATCTTCCAGCGCTAAAAATTCGTCGAAGAACTGGCGCGTATAATCCGCGCTGAAGTTGGTGTAATCGCGATAGACGTGCATCGCGCCCGCGAGATAGGACGATTGTGCCGTCAAGGCTTGGATAGTGATCGTGGACATTGGCGTATCTGACCTATAGCAATGAATGGATGGCTCTTTGGGATTTCGCGTGGTTTTTGTCGCAGGGGCTTTGCCCCCGCACCCCCACAAGGAACTATCGTTCCTTGACCTTGTTCATTTTGAA
>DAOTTV010000157.1:0-2714 GCA_034437755.1 Anaerolineae bacterium
GGGATTTAGGGTGAGGGCTGAGTAGTTACACAAAAAGAGTTTGACCACGCAAGATACGAAAGAACCAGCATGACTTTACTATATTATAAACATCAACATCGGATTAACAACAGAATGGGTCTGATTCATCGGGAAAACATATACAAGTCCTAACGAAAACCCGCCCTGCCCCAGGAACTACGCAAGACTCGTCAGGCTCATACGTCAAGCAAAATAGTGCGCCCGTTATGCTACGGGGTCGCTGTAGCAAACCCTGACAAGAGTCCTCATGACAACTTGTTCCTAGACCCTTGCCCCGCTAGTCATTGGTCGGGCGGGCGTGTGCCGTTATAATGGGATGGTATTTCTGAGTCCTCGATTTCTACAGAAAGGCATGGTATGGCGACAATCGAATACAGCATCAGCATTGCGCGCTCGGTCAGCGATGTGTACAGCGCGGCAACTGCTTATAACGACCCCGACGCGATGATGGAATGGCGTAGCGATATTGAGACGATCGGCATCACGGCGGGTAGCCCCCTGCGGTCAGGCAGTATGATCGCAATGACGAAGCATTTCAACGGCAGTAAGATTTTCATCAACTTCGATATTCTCGAACTCCAGCGTAACAAGCACGTCAAGTTACAGGGGATGCACGGTCGCTTTCCGTATACGCGCGAGATTGACTTCGGCGTTAGCGGGCGCGAGACGAACGTCAAAGATGTGATCGTCGTCAATACCTCGTGGCTCTTCTTCTGGTATGCGCCCGTTCTCAGTCGCGCCATCGAAGCCCAGATCAAGCGCGAATGGGAAACGCTGAAACGCCAGCTTGAAGCCCAGGGCTAACGCGATGCATATCCAGCACTTGCACGACTGGGATTTGACCCCGACAGAGGCGAAAGCCCTACAAACGCGCCTCGCCCGTCAATTGATCGACACGACTCCGCTTGATCTGGACACGATTCAGTACGTGGCGGGGGTCGATGTCAGCGTCAAGCATCAGATGTCGCAGGCGGCAATCGTCGTCGTGGCTTATCCCGACCTGACTCCTGTCGAGACGGTGCGCGCGCAACAGGCGACCAACTATCCCTACATCCCCGGCTTGCTCGCCTTCCGTGAGGGGCCGGTGCTGGTCGAAGCCCTGCACAAGCTCCAGCATACGCCGGATGTATTCATCTTCGATGGTATGGGGCAAATCCACCCGCGCCGGATGGGCATCGCCGCGCACATGGGCCTCTGGCTCGGCTATCCGACAATTGGCTGTGGTAAAACGCACTTCATCGGCGATTATGACGACCCCGCGCCCGCCAAAGGCAGTTATAGCGATTTGTATCATCAGGGCGACCGCCTCGGCGTGGTCTTACGCACGCGCACAGACGTTAAGCCCGTCTATATCTCGGTGGGGCATCGGGCTGATCTAGCCAGCGCGATCGACCTGACGCTGAGCGTCACGCCGCGTTATCGCCTGCCGCGCCCGATTCGCCTCGCCCACAAAGCCGCCGGCGAGCATTAATCCGCGCCGCTAGCCGTGCCGTACTCGCGCTCGCCTTCGATGATCTGACGCAGGCGGAACAAATCTGTACGCGAGGACATATTGAGGCTCATCGGCGTGATCGAGACGACCTGATCGTGCATCAGCGCGTAGACATCGCTATCCGGCTCGGCTTTGGACGGGTCTGTGTTGTAGTGATAGCCCATGCGCCCGCGTCCGGCAAGTGTCTTACGTTCGGGGCGGGTGGGCCAGTAGACGCGCCGCCGACTGATGCGCGTCAGTCGCCAGTCGGTCTCGGTTGTCGCTTCCCACGGAATATCGAGCTTGAGCAGGTCAACGTCATCGGGCAGGGCTTGATGCCGGATTAGCCAGCGCCCGATCATATGCGTGAAGTGCGCGGCAACGCTGAAATCGACCTCGCTGGAGTGCGTCAGGTGCAGGTCGAAGGACGTTTGTAGGCTGACAGCGATCGCGCGAATATCGAGGCTGGCGGCTTCTAGCGCCGCGCCTACTGTGCCGGAGATGGTCACGCCGTTGCCGGTGTTATCGCCGTAGTTGATGCCCGATATCGCCAGCGCTGGTTTGCGATCAGCGAGTTCCAGCACGCCATGCTGGACGGTCTGCGCGGGCGAGCCATCAATGGCATATGCCTGACAATTCTCGATCGCGATCGGCGGTTCGTATTCGCTAATGCTCCCGCTACTGCCGGCGGGCATACTACGCGCCATCCCCGATTGTTGATCGCGCGGGGCGGCAACGAGTAAATCCCCCATACCGGCGAATGCCGCAACGACCGCCCATAAACCCGGTGAGCCGATGCCGTCGTCGTTGGTGAAAATGATGAGGGGACGTTCACTGTCGTGAGCCATTATACATAACCTTAATCATCTATGGTTTACGCGCAGTCTATGGCGCGTGTTGGTCTCTTACGTTAACAAATAACAATTAATTTAGCGTTAATTATGAGATAGAAGTAGATTATTATACGGGTAAGATCGTGTTATGATGGGCGAATTAGCACGCCCTTACATCTGCTGGCTTGCCCGTTTACGCCTCACCGCCGCTACGTGGCTAGGCGAGGGACTTGTAAACGCTTGTGCGCCCCGTCGCCCAGCGCTGGCGGGCTTATACTGTGATGTCGGTCTCCTCGCGCGGTTGTCCGAGTCGCGCTTGTTCGTCTTCGATGATGCTATCATCCAGCTTGGTGAAGAGCGGTTGCGGCTTACGCAAGGCTTGCCCCGGC
>DAOTTV010000158.1:0-4226 GCA_034437755.1 Anaerolineae bacterium
CCGCTAGCGGCGGGTCGGTCTTCTGGATCACCTTGCCCAAAGCTGATCTGGTCACGACCCCTGAGTGAGCCACTGCTGAACCGCGATCACCCCGCGCAGATTACGCACAAATTCGCTGGCGGTGGCGCTGGTAAGCTCGACATCCACCGAGGCAATCCCCTGACTGGCGACCCATGCCGGCGCTGACCCCGTGATCGGGTAGGCATTGAAGCCCTGCCCGTAGCTATAGCCGGAGGCGATGCCGTAGACCGTCGCCAGTTGCTCAGAGTTATCGGCAGCGCGGGTCTCATCGCAAGCCCCCGCGAACACGCCATTCGCCGCCGCATGATAGAACAGCACCGCGCGCGGCTGTACGCGCTGGATCAAACTGCCGAGCGCGCGCGTCTCCGGCTCGGAGAAGGGTTGTGCGCCCGCGTTGACAGTTTGCTCGCGGAAGAAGGCTTCTTCTGACCAGCCACAGCCCCAATTACGATTGAGATCGACGTTATTGCCGTTGAAGCGCCCGCGCAGTTGTCGCCCGTAGGTTAAGCCATCGGGATTGAGCGACGGCACGATAATCAGCGTGATCGGCGGCAGGATGTCGCGCGGACTGCGGCTGAAGTGGTCTTTGAGTTCGGTCACCAGCTGGACGGTATTCGCCTCAAAACCGGCGTGGATGCCGCCCACCAGCATAATCACCTGATCGCCCGTGCCATAGCGATACGCCAGCAGATCGCGCCCGCCGGCGGATTGCCCGAAGATGAAGGCTTGTGGCAGGGGCGTGCGCCTGATCGGCACGTCTGCGCCCACGCCGGCAGTCGGCGAGATGACCCGCGTCGCCAGCAGGACGACTCCGCCCGCATCGGCGGGTTGGGCGGTGCGTGTGGGCGTGAGCGTCGCGTCAGCGGTCTGCGTCACTGACGGGACACGGGTAACGTTAGTCGTCGGCGTAATGGTGGCTGAAGGCGGGGGCGTGTGCGTCAGCGTCGGTGCGGGTGTCGTCGTCGCCGTATGGGTGGGTGCGCTGGTCGGCGGTGTGATGATCGTCGGCGAGGCGAGGCGTGCCAGCGTCGGCAGGACGACCGGCGCTTGTGGCTGGCACGCAGAAATGCCGAAAACGAGAAGAAGTGTTATAATAAAGTATGAGATTTTTTGCATGAGACGATCAACACAGCACTGATTTGATTAATTAAGAAGTATTCTACTTGCACAAGGGGTTTTGCGTCATGGTTCAATTGCGATTACTCGTCGTCCTCGCCTGGCTCAGCATCGGGCTAGTTGCCTGCCAGCGAGAAGAAATCGTCGTGCCGACAGTGGCTCAGTTGCCGTCGATCACGCCATCTTTCACGCCGACTGACACCGCCACGCCCAGCGATACCCCGACCCCGACCGCCACGGCGACCGCCACCGCCACGCTGACCCCGACCGCCACGGCGACCGCCACCGCCAGCCATACGCCCCTGCCCAGCACCACACCGACCAACACACAGACGCGCACAGCGACCGCCTCGCCCACGTCCAGCACCACGCCGACCGCTACCGCCAGCCTGACTGCTATCCCGACGCGCACACCCGCCGCACCGACGATCACGCTCTTTCAGGCGAATTTAGAAGCGGGTGACCCCGGCGACCCCGTGATTTTGCGCTGGCAAGCCGATGCCGAGACGGTGCGCGTGGAACGCCTGAACGCCACCAACACCATCGTTGAGACCTATCAGGTTGATCCGGTGGGGGCGCTCACGCTCACCCTGCCCGATAGCGGCGACAACGCCACCTATCGCCTGATAGCCGAGCGCGGCGGCGGGCAAATCACCCGTAACGTCGTGGTGCCATTAGGCGCGGTCTGTAACCCGTCGTGGTTCTTCAACAACGCGCCGACAGATATTGGCTGTCCGGCAGGCGGGTCGATCAGCGCGACAGTCACGTATCAAGCCTTCGAGCGCGGGTTCATGTTCCGTTTTCAGGGCGCGGCGGTTGACCGCGTGTGTGCCGTCCAGTTCGATCGTCAGCTGTATTCGTGCTATGCCCCCACCAGCTACAGCGGCACGCCACCCGTCACGCCGCCCAGCGACCCGCCCAACCTGCGCGAACCGATCGCCGCCTTCCAATCGGCGTATTATACGCAACTAGCGATCGGCGGCTTCTGGTATGACACCATCGGTTGGGCGACGAACGACTCGATCATCACTAACACGCCGGCACAATTCAGCGAAGATGGCGATGTCCTCTTCCAGATTCCGCAGGGCGTGTTCGGCTTCGATCGCAGCTTGACGGGCAGTGGCGCACGCTACACGCGCATCAATACGGGCGTCTCGCAACCGTGATCGGCGGCAGGCATCAGCCGAGATAGGCTTCGAGGATTTGTGGATCATCGCGCAGGCTCTCAGCAGAGCCTTCGTTGACGATCTGCCCGCGCTCCAGCACGTAGACATAATCGGCAATTTGCAGGGCTTTGCGCGCGTTTTGTTCCACGAGCAGAATCGGGATGCCCTGCGATTTGATCTCGGCAATCAAGTTGAAGACCTGATCGACCAGCAGGGGCGCGAGTCCCATGCTCGGTTCGTCCAGCATCAGCAGGCGCGGACGCATCATCAGCGCACGCCCGACCGCGAGCATCTGCTGTTCGCCCCCGCTCAAGGAGCCGGCTTTCTGGTTGCGGCGCTCTGCCAAACGCGGAAAGCGCGTGAAGATGTCGTCCAGATCGCTCTCGATTTTGCCCGTCTGTTGGCGGATATGCGCGCCGATCACCAGATTTTCCATCACGCTCATATTGGCGATGATCTGTCGCCCTTCGGGCACTTGGATCAGGTGGCGGCGCGTGATGTCGTGCGCGGGTAGGTCGGTGATGTCCTCACCATCGAAGTAAATGCGGCCCATCGTCGCCGATAGCAAGCCGCTGATGGTGTTGAGCGTGGTCGTCTTGCCGGCACCGTTCGCGCCGATCAAGCTGACGACGCGCCCATCATGAATCGCGAAGGAGATGCCGCGCAACGCCTGAATCGTGCCATAGCGGGTACGCAAACCGCGCACGTCTAACAGGGGTTGGTCGTTGTTTGTACTCATATGAATAAACTCGCAGGGTTATCGTCGTCTTCTGTGCCGAGATACGCTTCGATCACGTCCAGATTGTTCCTGATCGCGTCCGGCTCATCATGCGCGATGATGTAGCCGAAGTTCAGGACGTAGACATAATCACACACCTGATGAATCAGCGACATATCATGTTCGATCACCAGCACTGTGATGCCCGCCTCGCGCAGGCGCAGGATTTGCTCGCCGAGCGCGCGCGTCTCGGTGGGGTTCATGCCAGCTGTCGGTTCATCGAGCAAGATCAGTTTGGGATCAGTGGCGAGGGCGCGTGCCATCTCTAAGCGCCGTTGATCGCCATAGGGCAGGTTACCCGCGCGCGTATCAGCTTCGTCGCTCAGTTCAAAACGGGTGAGTAGATCGTCCGCCCGCCGCGCAAGCTCGCGCTCCTCACGCAAGAAGCGCGGCGAGAAGAAAATCGACTCAAGCAGGGTGGCATATCCGCGCCCATGCTGACCAATCAGCAAATTTTGATGCGTCGTCATCTCGCCGAACAGCCGAATATTCTGATAGGTGCGGGCGATCCCCAGCCGCGTGATGCGATGCGGCGACGCGTTATGAATCAGGTGACCGTCAAAGGTGATCGTGCCGCGTGTCGGGTGATCAAGCCCGCTGATGTTGTTGATAATGGTCGTCTTGCCCGCGCCGTTGGGGCCGATCAAGCCCACGATTTTGCCCTGTGGGACGTGCATATCGACTCCGTCCAGCGCCAGTAAGCCACCAAATTGTCGGGTTACGTTCTCTAGTTTGAGCATCAGTTCGCCTAACGTCTCTCAAATCCGCACAGAAATATGATTCTTTCGTATCTTGCGTGGTCAAGCTCTTTTTGTCTCCTTTTTTCGTAATTACTCAGCCCTCACCCTAAATCCCTCTCCCGATCGCCACGATGTGGCTAGGAGAGGGACTTCAACCATGCTTCTCTTGCGGGCAGAAGCTGGCGTAAATCAATTGACCTGAGTAGTTACACCAAAACTTCCACAGCTTGTTGTTTTCAAAAGGCTTACGCCTTTTGCAGGGTGTGGGACAGCGTCCCACTTTGCACAGACTTTACACATGAACCTTTGAAAAAAGGGAACGCCAATAACTTTTGCTTTTTTGAACGCATAGCGTTCAAAATGAACAAGGTCAAGGAACGACAGTTCCTTGTGGGGGTGTGGGGG
>DAOTTV010000159.1:0-12201 GCA_034437755.1 Anaerolineae bacterium
ATCCTGATCTTCCCTTGTGGGAGCGCAACGACGGCGGTTGGGGCGTGTACTTCGTGCGCCAGTACATGGACGATGTGCGCTATCGCCTCGTCGATGGTCGCAATTATCTGATACTAGAGAAAAAACTCGACTCACACACCTCCGCGTGATTATCCGCCACTGTCTTGATTCGGGAGCGGTTGGGGGGTGGTCGCTGTGCCATCGCGCCAACCGTTGATGTTATCGAGATCGACCTGCCCGTAAGGTGGCAGATAGTTATACTGTCGCTCGCCTGATGCAGACTGGGTGAAGCATTCGTTGGCACTCGGTGGCAAGTCACTACGGCGCTGGGGCATCGGGCGCTCTGGATTGAAGTAGTTCCACACCATGCGCGATATTTCTTCCACCAATTCCCAACGATCAAAGCCTGTGCCATCGGTTTCTTCCCACAAGTAAACAGAAATCACGTAATCGCGCCCATTGGGGGAATAGACGACACCCGCATCGGCGACCATCGCCCCGCGTGCGCCGGCTAAACGTCCGGGAATCCAGCCATTCTTGTGCGAAATCCGTACATCAGCCGGAATCCCCGCCTGGAGCAAGCGCTGTAAGTCATTCGCGCTCATCAACTCTAGCATCTGTCGGCATTCCGTCTGGGTGATCTCATCGGGATATGCCGCCAACAAGCCCGACCCGTGTTGCTCGCAATCGTAGAGCAGAGCGAACATCGACCCCATATCAACGGCAGTCGTCTGGTTGAATGCGTCGGCATACGTGTTAAATGCTGGATTGGGCTGGGTATCCGGGGCGGCGATTGCACCTAGCTGTTGATTGGCAGAGCCATCAATGAAGGGCGCAGTCAGGAAGGTGTTTTGTGCGCCGATGTATTGCGCGGTGTTGGTGACACTCGCCAGACCGGCGAAGATATTGCCCCCGCCTAAGATGGTTTCCATAATTAAGTTCGATGTTGAATTGGCACTGCATAAAAGCGAATTCGCCATCAGCCACGCATCATCTTGATTAGGCGTGCGCTCAATCTGCCGGAAATAATCAATCAAAATCGGTACTTTGCTGGTACTCGCCGCCGAATAGGCGACATCGCCTTGAATGTTGACTTCTGCGCCGGTGGTCAAATCCATCACGAAGATCGACGCGACGCTGTTGTTACCATCGTAGATGAACCCCTGTTGATCGAGATAGGCGCGGATCATCTCTTCTAGCACTGTCAAGCTGGCGGCGGCGCTCTCACCCCCGATGATCGGCAGATCGACCGCACGTTGATCGGGACTGCGAAGCGCACGATCAACCGCGATCATCGCTCCTTCGATGTCCATCTGATAGCCGACATCCCCTGACGAGATGGTCAAGGTATTCAGGTCGTACGCGACACTGCCCTCTGGACGATCATAAATACGTGCAATTTCTTCAAGCCGATCGCGCAGCTCGTTACGTTGATAATCTGCCTGCAAGTCAATATCTTCTAGCGTGCGTTCTTCTTGTCCTAGCAGATAATTGATGAAGCGTCCCCAGAAGCCGCTTCCGGTCTCTGCCGCTGATCGTGCCTGTGCGATCATCACGGGCGTGTTGACATCATAGCCAATCGCATCCGGGTTGAGATTGATTGGCGCATCTTGGTAATACAGCGTGATTGGTGCCGTATAGGCTTCATTAATGCGCGATGTGGCTTCCATTTCGGTCAGGTTGCCAACGCGCACTCCACCAACCGTGATGCCTGCTGGCAAGCGTGCCTCACGCTGAGAAAAGCGCGTCAACTCGATGATAAATAAGCCGCCCGCCATCGCCAATAACACGATTGAGATCAAAATCGGCAGGGGCGATCGTTGTTTTTTACGCTCCTTGATGAGTGTCATGGGGCACCTCAGCAATTGTCTCGCAGTGTAACTGGATTGTGTCGTAGTGAAATTTGTGTAGGCGGGGCAGATCATCCGGTTGGAACCACGCATAAGCTGTTAGCTCAAAGCTCAGGTGCCGCGGCTCGGGATCGCCCGTGACGTGGCAGACGAACGCCAGATCGAGATGATTGTCAAATTGCCGATTGAGCATCACCATCTGCCCGACTTCAACCTGTAAGCCAAGTTCTTCCGCTATCTCACGCCGGACAGCATGATCCGGTGCTTCGTGGCGGTCAACCCATCCGCCCGGCAAGCCCCACGGTATTTCAGGATGAAAGACGTGATTGACAAGCAACACGCGCCCTTGCTGATCCATAATCACCCCGACGACGCCGAGCGTGTAATGTGCTTGGATGCGCCGATAAAAGAAGTACAGAACGCGCATGAGCAATGGATAACGGCGAAGCCACAAGCCGATGCGTTGCTTGAGTTGTTTCATAGCATGTCCTCGATACAATGAACCCAAAGTCTAATCAAGCGTCTATGCTACGTCAACACTTGGCTATTGCCCGTCAGGATAACCGGATTACCACACATTTAAAACAGGGATACAACCCAATCATTACATTTTGATTGGTATCGTTGTGATATAATAACAATCTAAAGTCATGACGATGAGGGGTGCCGCGTGCCGCAATCCACACTCAACCTGTTGAACGATATTTTCGTACAATATCCCGGTGATTTTCTATACTTTTTGCTCTTAATCGCCATCAGTTTCGTCAGCTTGTTCATGTCACTCGCGCTCATCCAACATACAGATGATGTGAGTTATCGTCGTTATCCCTTGGCCTTAGGCGGGGTGTGTGTGGGCTGGGTGGTGATGATCGCCGGTGCGATTTATGCACAGGCGACCCCGCAAGCAACAAACGCGATTTTACCCCCGTTAGAGCGTGCGGCATCGACAGCGAACCTGCTCTTAATCGCGTGGGCTTTTTTAACGGCTGGACATGCCGAGACGCGCACCCGCTCGAATCGAGCTGTGCTGATCTTGCTCAGCATCGTGACATTGCTCTACGTCATCACGGGAGTGCAGTGGATTGACCTGCACGAGACCGCGGCGTTTAACCTGACGCGCTATGGATTGCTGTGGACAGTCGTGCCACTGGCGTTAGCGGTCATGGGCGGGGTATGGTCGCTGTTACAATTCAACCGTATGCCTGATGCGCCGATCAAGTTTGTCTTTTTCTTGATGATCGGCCTCGGCACGGCACTCACGCTCTACCAGATTGCAACATCGACCCTGCTCAGCAACTATGCGGGGATTTTTCGCCTATCATATATTCTAGGCTTGGCGATTGTCGGCATCATCATCTACCGCGCCGTGATCGCCAGCTTACAACCGCCGCCGCTCGAAGCAATCTACGAAGTGACAGCGGAAACACCCTCACAACCAATCGAACCGCCACCACTGCCGAGCGAAGCCACCCAACCATCACCAACCGCCCGACCTGCGCTGGAATCGCGCTTATCGCCGATCGAGTTGCAGAGCGTACAACTGCTGAAGTCCGTCGGTATGGTGCTAGAAGGGGCGGTGCCGACGGCAATCCCCGATCAGATTGTACGAACGGCACTGGATATGTTACGGGCGGATGTCGGCGCGATTTTGCGCTTGCAAGATGCGAACTATGCCGATATCACAGCCGCCTATGATAAGTTGATGCAAAAATCGCTATCAGGCATCGCGCTCAATCTCGACGATCAGTATACATTGGTCAACACGATCGAACGGCGGCGACAGAACACGCTCTATGTCGATCGTAATCAAGAAGAACTAGACGACATTTACACGCGCCTCGACATCGAACAAGTTGGTAATGTCTACTTCCAACCGTTGACGCACAACCGCGAAGTGATCGCCGTGCTGATGATCGCCTTCCCATATACCAAACGTGAACTACGGGCTGAAGAGGTCGAACTCCTGAAGGGCTTCGGCATTGTGTCCAGCAGTTTGCTCTCGCTGAGCTACGAAGCCGTCAATGCCGCCCGCCTCGCAGAAGATCGCTTGATACAGGAGATGGTCGAAGGCTTACCGGATGTTCCGGCGCGTACGGTGACGACTGCCGACGACGCGCAGGACGATATACAAGCATCGCGCGATCATATTCAGCAACTCAGTCAGCAAGTAGACGATCTCAAGCGCAAGCTCGACCATGAGCGCAACCGCATCAAAATGCTTCTCGGCGATACCGAACAGGGCTTGAGCATCTCTCAGCAAATTACAGCGATCCACGATGAGCAAGACGGTTTGCGTCGGGAGCGCGACCGACTTGCCAAGCGTTTACAAGAAGCCGAAGCCGCTTTACGGGGTGCGATGGCTAACGGCGGCGATAATGATGCCGTCTTACAGGACATCATGACTACCTTCCGCAAGGAGAAAGAGAATCTCGAAGCGGAGAAAAAACGCCTCGAACAGCAACTAGACGAACTGCGCGCGGCGGATAAAACTGTCGTCGCCGAGGATATGCAACGGCTCGTCAATCGTATGATTGAAGAGAAGACGCGCCTAGAGACCGAGCATGCCCAACTTCAGGATAAGCTCGGTTTGATCCAGAGCCAACTGCGTGAACTAGGACTCGAAGATAATATATCGGGCTTCGGGCAGTTGATCAGTAATCTCTTTCATGAGCGCGCCGCGCTTCAACGTCGCAACCATCGCTTACAAGCCGAGCGTGAATCACTGCTACGTGAGCGCGAGTCGCTGGCAGAAGCAATGGAAAATACGGATAAGCTGGCGGCGATGCAATCTGACATCGGCAATCTAGCGACTGACCGCGAAGCGCTCGTCAAACAGCGCGATAAATTACGCCATGAGCGCGATGCCCTGCGCGAGAAACTAGACGCTGTTAAAGAACATCGTGCCCGTTTGCTGGCGAAGGAAGCCGGTTTTGAGCTAGAGCGCGATGAAGCACGGCAAGAGCAATTGCGCCTGCGCGAACAACTGCGCCAGCTAGCGGACGCGCGGAGCAATATCGAACATGAGCGCGATCAATTGCTGGCGGAAAACCGCACACTGAGCCATGAGCGCGATCAATTGCTGGCACAGGTCGAAGGCGACCCGACACGCTTGCAACAAGTTAACGCAGAGGGAGTCGGGGCATTACGCCAGATGATTGACATGCTCTCGCTAGAGCGCAATCACCTCCAACGTGATCTCAATCAAGCGAAGAACCAGATTGCCGCGTTACAAAATCAGCTACAATTGCACGAAACCACGACCGTCGCCCAACCCAACGGCGTGGTCTATCAACCGCAACAACCGGATTTACTGGTTGGTCTGGTGCAAGAACTTCGCACGCCGATGACATCTATCGGTGGCTATGTTGATCTGCTTCTAGGCGAGTCGGCGGGGATCTTGGGCGAGATGCAACGTAAATTCTTACAGCGTGTCGCCGCCAGCATCTCCCGTCTCGATAGCATGATCGATAGCTTGGTCAACATCACCGAGCTAGATACCGGACATTACGAATTGCGCCCGCGTCCGGTGGATATGGTGAACTTGATGGAAGATGCAATCACCAACGCGACAACGCAGTTCCGCGAGAAGGGCTTAGCGGTCGATCTTGATCTTGACGATCACTTACCGCCGATACCGGTCGATAAAGACTCGATGAAGCAGGTAGTCGGGCAATTGCTGAGCAACGCCTATCTCGTTTCGCCGCCGGATAGTGAAATCCGCGTGACGGTCAGTCAGCGTCCGGTGCGCCTCTATGAGAATCAATTGCCGCGCCCCTGTCTGTACGTCGCCGTGACGGACAAAGGCGGCGGCATCGAGCCTGAAGACCTGCAACGCGTGTTTGCACGCAAGTACAAAGCTGATAACCCCCTGATCGAAGGTGTAGGCGATACCGGCGTAGGGTTATCAATTGCCAAAGCCTTGATCGAATCACATCAGGGGCGCTTGTGGGCAGAGACCGAAGCGAGTGTCGGTAGTACGTTTGCCTTTGCCATCCCCCTAGATTTGAACCTACAAACCGAGGACAGCTAAGCCCATGCAACGTGATTTGACCAATGAAATAGCCGTCGCTGTTGGAGCAATTATCATCCTCGTAGTGATCGTTGCGTCGGCACTGTTGCTCTCGAACGCCTCTGGCAACGATGTCGCCGCGACCGCGACGCAAGTCATCGTCGATAGCTTCACGGTGACTCCAACCCCGACCGCGACTCATACAGCTACCATAACGCCAACCCCAACACATACCCCGACAGTTACGCCATCGCCGACGGCAAGCGCGACCCCGACCGCCACAAATACAGCTACATCTACGCCGACTGTCACGGCGACTCATACCCCAACAGTTACGCCATCGCCGACGGCAAGCGCGACCCCGACTGTCACGAATACAGCTACATCTACGCCGACTGTCACGGCGACTCATACCCCGACAGTTACGCCATCGCCGACGGCAAGCGCGACCCCGACTGCCACGAATACAGCTACATCTACGCCGACTGTCACGGCAAGCGTAACGGTGACGGATGTCCCTGCACAAGCACAGGCTGTCAGTGATCCGACCGACCCGCCGACACACACACCATCACCGACGTTTACGTCTACATCTACTGCGACTGCTAGCGCCACCCAGACACATACGCCCACAGCAACAGCAACGCCGACCGATACCCCGACGGCGACGATAACGGCATCGCTGACACCCAGCGTTACACCATCTGCGACAGCTACGCCAACAGCCACGCCGACTATCACGCCGACGGCAACCGCGACTGCGACACCAACCGCGACTGCCACCCCGACAGAATTCATGGATGTCGGGATTCTGCCGACGATGATTCCATCACCAACCGCGCGTTTGTTGACCGCGCCGACGCGCACGCCATCCGCCTGTACGCTACCGCTCGATTGGACGACCTATATTGTACAATCGGGCAACACACTGTATTCGATCGCACAGGCGACCGGCAGTAGCGTCGAAGAACTGCGTTATGCCAATTGCATCGAAGATGCCGATTTCATCACGGCGGGACGTACAATCTTTGTACCAGCATCGCCCAATCGCCCGATTGTGACTCCAGTGCCGATTCGCGCCAGTGGGGCGTTGCGCGTCAATGGGTGCGACTTCCCGCAGGCACAGATCACCTCGCCGATTTTAGGGCAACGCCTATCCGGTGACTTTACGGTGTTCGGCACGGCAAGCGCCAATGATTTCGGCTTCTATACGATTGAAGTGCGCCCCGATGATTCTAACGTGTATAACTTATACTCGGAATCGTTTGCACCCCGTCAGAATACAGAACTTGGCACGGTCGATGCCGAATTCTTCAATGATGGTCTGCACTGGTTACGCCTGACAGTTGTCGATAGTCGGTCGAATATTCGCGTCGGTGCAGTCTGCGAGATTCCGGTCATCTTCGACTGAGTATCGCTAAGCGACTCAGCTTTGGTTAAACTATCGCCTGTTTAGCAGTTAACCAATCATGATATATGGAGTTCGTATGACGAACGAGACTCAGCAGGCGAAAAGCTCAAACCTTCGCCGTTTATGGCGCGTCATCATGTGGCGGGTGCTTCCAGCGGTGCTTCTGCTGGCGATTGTGTGGTCAAGCGTGCGTGTGATCGGTGCATTCTGGTCACAATACAGCGACTACAGCACCATCACTGCGCGTCAGGATGCTTATGAACAGACCGCAACCGCGATTGCACCGGACAATAATGCCGATGCCAATGCACGACAATCAATCCAATTGATTGATTATCAATTTGCGACCAACACGCCAATGCCAACACAAACGCCGGATGTCACCAGCACGCCCATTCCGCCGACCGCCAATGTCCCCGCGACACCTGTCGCCTTACCGACGTTTTATCTCCCGCGTGATCGTGCGGTAGAACGCGCGGCTGGTACGGCTGTGCCCACCCGCGTGCCAACTATCCCGCGTGATTATGACCTGGTCAACATTGTGCTACTGGGGGGCGATGACGACCTGACCAGCGATAACAGCGTACGGACGGATACGATGATTATCGTATCGATCAATACGGATACGCAAACGGTCTCGATGATGAGCTTGCCGCGTGATATTTTCGTCTATGTGCCGACTGCGCCCTACATGGTGCGCCTGAATACCGTCTATGGCATCGGCGAGAACTTGAATTACAACGCTGGTGTCGGTGGCTTCGGGCTGTTGCGCGAGACGATCTTCTATAACTTCGGCATCCAGACGCATTACTACGCTAAAGTCAACTTCACGGATTTTAAGCAGATCATCGATACACTCGGTGGGATTGACATCGCCGTATCGTGTCCTTACCAAGATTATGCACTGATTGATACCCAAGTGCCAGAACAAGCCTATTTCGCCAATGAGACCGATGAAGCCGATCAATTGTGGACACTGCCCATCGGGTATTACAATTGGTCAGGGGCCGAGGCCTTATGGTATGCGCGCACACGTCGCCTGACGACCGATTTTGACCGCGGCCCGCGCCAGCAACAACTTCTGCGTGGGATTTTACGCGCTGGCTTGAATAACGGTCAGTTGGCACAAGTGCCTGCGCTATGGGATGAGATGACGCAGGTCGTGGAGACAGACCTCACGCTTGATGTTGTGCTGGGCTTACTGCCGATTGCCCTCAATCTCGATCCAGCGACTATCCAGACCTTCAGCATGACGCGCACCTATCACACCACACCCTGGCAACCTACCGAAGGCGTGTATCAAGGGCAGGCAGTGCAGGTCATCAACTATGACCCGATGAACCAGCTTTTCAGCAATTTTTATCAACCGCCGACACAGAACCGGCTCACCTTAGATGGCCCGACAATTGCTGTCTACAACGGTACGGCTAATGCTGATTGGGACATCGTCGCATCGGAACGCCTGCGCGAACTAGGTTTGAACGCCTACGCGGCAGGAGCCGCTGACACGCAAGATTACACGACATCGACGGTGATTGACTACGTTGCGGATAACAAGGGGAGTCCGATCCCGACGGTGATCGACACGCTGAACATCGCCCCGCAGAATATCAGTGTTGAGCCGAGCACCACGCGCACAGTCGATTATCAGGTGATCGTCGGTGAGGATTACAACTCTTGCCCGGATAACGTGCTGACAATTCAGGCAGATGAATAGCCCGAAACTTCCCACATGAGCGAAAGCGAGAAGGTCTCCACGTATGCGACATGGAGACCGTTTTGTATAGGCTTGTGCGGGTGTATCTCAGGTGCTTCGCATTAGTCCGAGATTGTCGGGTCGAGCGCGTCGCGCATACCGTCACCGATGATGTACAGGCACAAGACCGTGATTGTAATCATGATACCGGGCCCGAAGACGAGATGCGGCGCTTTACGGAAGAAGGCCTGTGCTTCTGTCAGCATGTTGCCCCATGTCGGTGTCGGTGGGTTGATGCCGAAGCCGAGGAAGCTGAGACCGGATTCGATCAGGATCAGCACGCCGATGTCGATTGCTAGCGTCACGATCACGATTGACACCAGATTGGGCAGGATGTGCAGGAACATAATCCGTAGATCGGATGCGCCCATTGCCCGTGCCGCGATGATATACTCGCGCTCGCGGATTGCCAGCGTTTCACCGCGTACCAGACGCATTGTCCCCGTCCAACCGATGAAACCGAGAATAGCCGTGAACACCAGCACCGATGAGTCGCGCATGCCGAATAACTGAATGTCCCTGAAGACTGACGACAAGATCAAGAGCAAGAATAACGCTGGTATCGAATTCAACGTTGTGATGAACCAGATCATCAGATCATCGACGATGCCGCCGTAATAGCCAGTCAACATCCCCAATGAAACGCCGATCGTCAGCGAGAGAATCGCCGCTGAGAAGGCGATCCCCAGCGAGACTTGCCCGCCATACAGCAAGCGCGAGAGGTGATCACGCCCTTTATCATCCGTACCGAGGATGTTTTCAGCGTCCGGTGCCGCATAGATTTTTTGCAGATTCTCAGCAACGGGGTCGATGCCAACCCACGGGCCGTACAAGCGCGCGCCGAAGGATGCGACCACCATGAAGATCAGAATACTCAAGGCGATTAGCGTCAGATAGTCTTTGCTGAGGCGATACAACGCTCGCTGGATGTGATTTAACCGACGCATGTCCTCTTCTGGCTGATCAACATCGAGCGCCGCGATTTTTCCTTGTGTTGCCATGAGATTTACCTTATCAACTCAATACGAAAAGTTAGAAGCGAATGCGCGGGTCGAAGAGCGCGTACAAAATATCCGAGATGATGTATGCCACAATCGTCAACACTGATCCGATGAATACGGATGCCATCACGATCGGATAATCTCGCGCGGTAATCGACTCAACGAACAAGCGTCCCAAGCCAGGCCAAGTGAAGATTGCCTCCGTGATTGCCGCACCGTTGATGACACCGACGAGTGCCGGCCCCAAGAAGGTTGCAATCGGAATTAGCGAGTTACGTGCCGCATGTTTGAACCACACGGTGCGGTTGGGCAAGCCCTTGGCACGGGCGGTACGGATGTAATCACTGCTAATCGTATCGAGCATTGATGTCCGCATGAAGCGTGAGTAGCCGGCAATCCCGCCGTAAGATAGCACGATTGTCGGTAGGATCATGTGGTCGAGGCGTTGGGTAATCGGCACTTCGCCACAGGATGTACGGCTGTATTGCTGTTTGTCACAGCGATTGCCTGTCGGTAACCATTCCAGCGTGAAGGAGAAGATGAGCAACAAGATCAAGCCGAACCAGAAGTTCGGGATTGCGTTCCCTAGCACAGCGACGATGCGCGTGACGTTATCAAAGGTGCTACCGCGCCAGATCGCCGCGAAAATACCGATCGGGATGCCGATCATCACCGAGACAATCAGCGACGCGACACCGAGTTCGACAGTTGCGGGCAGTTTGTCCCAGATCAAGCTCATCGCCGGTTGTTTCTTCTGGATCGAGTCGCCGAAGTCACCGCGTAGAATGCCGTAGCTCACGAAACGCTTGTTGATGATGCGCTCGCCATCGCCATCGGTCACACGATAATCCGCTGTGCTGATATACAGCGTATCCAGTGCGTTGATCTCCATAGCGCTGCGTGCCACTTCTGGTTCACGGTAGACGATCACGGTCTGGCGCAGGTCTTCGGGGATTGTCCGTTCAAAATACATATCGCCCGGATCGAGAATGCCGATTGTACCGAGATTGAGCGCGCTGAAAAGTGCGCTGACGTTGGCGGCATCGAGCGTGATGCTCTCGCCATCGTTGCCGACGAGTTGTGTCTCTGCTTCAACGATGTAGTAACGGTTGATCTCGCCGCTCTCGAGCGCAGATTGGGCGCTTGCTTCGGATTCATATGTAGGAACGATCCGGTTGAACTGCGATGGAATATTGCCATACACTTCATTTGGATCAACCAGCCCGACGGCTTGAACTGTCTCTGGATTGAGTTCTGATAGCATCGCGTCGAAATTGTTGCCGGCGCGGCTCAGCGCGTCTGCGGTCTCGCCCGTGATGGTTTCTGCTTCTTCGGTGAGTACGTCTGCGTAAGTATCGGTGATGTTCGTCACCGTGAAGTCCGAGTCGATGATGAACAGGTCTTGAATAATACTCGCGTTGAGATCAGCGCGTGCGCTCTGCTCATCGGCATAACGAATGACGACTTCTTGTTTACGGCGGGGAACATCGGGGTAGACATTCGCTGGATCGACAACGCCGATAATATTGAGATCAATTGCATCTAATAATGTGCTCGTATCAATGTCTGACCCACGAACGAGCGTGCGTTCAGTATTGGGGCCGGTGATTGCCTCGCGTAAACTAGCGAACCATCCCCTCTCTTCTTCAGGCAGGGTGAGTTGCACGAGTGCATCTTCGCGGACGCTGAACAAGCGACTGATACGACGACGTTCCAGCGAGGTCAAAGCGGCGTCTTCCTCCTCATAAAACGAGAAGAATCCAGCGACTTCTTCCGGTAAATCGGCGTATTCACCCTCAGGATCAACTAAGCCGACGCGCTCTTCATTTGCGCCGAGTTGGTTGTAGAAAGCGTTATCGCTAATGCGCTGACCGGAATGCAGGAGCGGTCGGTCTTTCCACACCATCCAGTCATTCCCCGTGAGCCACGTCAAATACTGAATAATCCACGGGTCATTTAATCCCCAGCGTTCTTCAATTTGGCGTTTCAGTTCCTGAGCCTGCTCAGACCGTCCCAAGCCAAAAGTCAAAAGTTCAGCAGGGCCGCCGGGTGCCGCCGCCATAATCAGATAAGAGATGAGGGTAACGCCAAACAGCGTTGGTATCGCTTGAACAAAGCGACGGATAATATGCCTGGTCATGAGAGATACACCTATACAAACTATTGCATTTTCT
>DAOTTV010000160.1:0-8493 GCA_034437755.1 Anaerolineae bacterium
CGTTCACCCAGATTCAGTATTTGTTGCCGGCACAGGGAACGATCACCGCCGAAAACCCGATCCAGTATTTTGTGTTTCGTGGCACACAGGGCGAGCTTGTGCAGTTCACCGCCGACGCGACCAGCGCGGACTTCACGCCCAATCTGACGGTGTATACCGAAGCCTTCACCGTCATTGATCGCCTCGTGCAAAACACCGCGACGCGGCAGGTGGTCAACGCTGTGATCCCACAGGACGACTGGTATCTGATCGAAGTCACCGGACGCGAGACGAGCGTCGGCAACTTCACGTTAGTTGCGCGACGGGCGAGCAACACCGTCCTGCAAGAAGCCAGCCCGATACAGGCGACCTTCACACCGGAGCAACAAACGCTGACGTTCATCGTCAACGCGACGATTAACGAGCGCCTGTTCATCAACCTATCGCAGCTGACGGGCGACGACATCGAAACGCGCATCACCGTTCGTAATCTAGGGCAAGAGCCAATCGACCTGCGCCGCGCCACGCCGACGCAAGTGCTGGTCAATGTGCCGCGCAGTGGGGCGTATCTGGTCGAAGTCCGCAACGCGAGCGATAACGACGCGGCAAGCGGCGGCTTTCGCATCAGCCTGCGCCGCTCGACATTTGACATCACCAAGCTACAGCTGACCGATATCAGCTACTTCAACGATTATGAGGGGACGATCACCGATCGCAACGCCATCGATTACTATCGCTTGAGTGGTAAGCGTGATGAAATTGTGACGGTCGTGATGGAGAGCGTCGGCACGGAGACCAGCCTCGACCCCTTCTTGCTCATCATGGATAGCGACCTGAATGAGATCGCCTTCAACGATAATGCGGGGGCGGCGCGCACTGCACAGATTGCCCAGTTTGAACTGCCCTACAACGGTGATTATTACATCCTCGCCACCCGCGCCAACCTTGAGGCCGGCGCGACCAGTGGCGCATACACCATGCAAATCACTGCCGGTCAAATCCAGCCCGAAGCCGGTAATCTGACGGCGACCCTGCGCTGGACGGGATCGGCGGATCTCAATCTGTTCGTGACGACTCCTGACGGTCAGCGCATCTCATGGGCGAACCCCGAAAGCGCCAGCGGTCGGACGCAGGTCACCAGCAATACTAACTGCGAGATCATCAGCAATCAGCCCATCGAACACATCTACTTCCCCGCTACCCTCCCGCAATCAGACGAGAACGATTATATCATCTGGGCGTGGTATCAGGATGATTGCGATACAGCCGACGAGACCGAGTTCGACTTGCTCATCACGCTGGATGGCGAGCCGTATATCGAGCGCACAGCGATTCTGCGCGTCGGGCAACGCTTCGAGACCAGCTTTCGCCTCAGTAGCCAGCAGGACGCGCAGATTGTCGAGCGTGGTAGCATCACCTCGCCCTCACCCCAGCAAACCGCCAGCCAAGGCGGGGATACGCTGATTGTCTACGGGCAGACGCTGACAGGTACGCTGAATGATGCGGTGTATGCGCGCTTCTACCAGTTCACAGGCAATGCGGGGGATCGCGTGCGGATCGCCGTCGAGCGCACGACCAACAATCTCGATCCGATCGTCGTACTACGGGATGAAACGGGCGAGAATCTCGCCATCGACGATGACGGCGGCACGGGACGCAACGCCACGCTGGATTATACCCTGCCCGATGACGGACGTTACATCATCGGCGTGACGCGCTTCGGCTTGCGCGAGGGACGCACCTTCGGCAATTATCGCCTGAGCTTGACACAAGCGCAGTGAGCGCGACAAGCCTTGCCGTATCCTTAAGAAAAATCGCTCAAACGAGAAAAACGTGAGTTTCGATGACAAAACTGTGATGGACATCACTATTATCTGCGCCGTCGACTTCGTAAGTTATTCATAAGACTCTCAGGTTGAGCTTGCCTCTCAACCCTTTCTATAATATTAGTTTACGGATAGAGACCGCATGCATACGACTAGATTAATGCCAAAAGAGGGATGCAGTAGATGGATTGATCGCTTGGTGCGTCAGGATTTCAACGTGGTTGCGCCTGTCGAAAAGCATGGTCAATACGTTTTTGATACCGTCCGTTAGACAGCTATTGAACGTGATAGAACACTGATGCCCAACCAAGACTATTGTGCATATTGCGGGCGCGTGACGCATCGCTGTGAGTGTCACAAGCCCGCGAGCCGCATCCGACAACTGCTCGCCCGTCACCCTGACACACCCGCGTATCACGCGCGGACGATGACCACGCCCTACAAGCGCGGTGTCCCGCCACAGATTAAACGGCGCGAACGGGCGACCCTGCGTAAGCATTATGACGCATGGCACGCCGATCTGGTCGCGCAGTATGGCGCGGGATGTGCCAATTGTGGCGCACTGCCCGACGACACGACGCGCATCGTGATCGACCATGTGCTGTCCATCGCTAAGGGCGGGTTATCGGTGCCGGATAATCTGCAATTGCTGTGTGCGGACTGTAACCGCATCAAAGGCAAATTATGGTACGATTGCCGCGCTTAAGTCTCCGGTTGCGGCGGCTTCTGATACAGCCACCAGAATTCATCCTGCGGGTAAATCGGCGCGAGTATGTCTGACCATTGGAATTCGTCGGGGCGCATATAAGTGCGGAACTTGCTATCAGTCGCGTTGAGCTTTTCGGTCAGGTCATCATCGCTGACGTTCATCGCGGTCATCTCGCGCATGATCTCCTGTACGATCGTCCGCCGCAATAATTCCGGGCGATAGTTGTTCAAGCAACTCATTTCGCTATCGGCACACTCACGGAAGAACATCGCCATCGCATCAAGGCGCGAGTGTGCTTCTTGAAGCATTTTCTCGGTGTAATGATGCGTCCACTCGTTGCGCGTCATGGTATAAACATCAACCGCTTGATCCAGCTTCTTGCGATAGCGATCTTTCATCTGTTCGTGATCGCGCAGGGCATCCAGACGACGCAAGCGCAGGATCAAGCCGCCTACTGTCAGTTTAGGCATCGCCGAGAAGAACCCGCCCGTGCCCGTGTTGCCATATAGCTCGTCCCCGCGCACATACGACGCTAAGCCCTGCGCCATCGCGTGGGCAATATCGACATCTTTCTTGATCTTATAATTCGATGACATATCTACCTCTCTTGATAATTTAGGCTCTTGGGGATGTCGCGTGGTTTTTGTCGCAGGGGCTTTGCCTCCGCACCCCCACAAGGAACTATCGTTCCTTGATCTTGTTCATTGTGAACGCTGCGCGTTCAAAAAACCAAAAGTTTTTGGTGTTCCCTTTTTGAAAAAAGGGAACAAAGGGAACAAAAAGAGCTTGACCACGCAAAATACGCAAGACCCTGATTTTTTTGGTCAAGTATATGCTATGAGTATGCCTGATCGCGCTAACCTTGCTCTGAATATGGCATCAATTTTACGTTAGAACGCGCTGAGTTATGCACCCTGCTGGGAAAATCTCGTCGGGCTTGCCGAGTGTCAGGATAAGCGCGGGTGCGATACAATAGCATTTTAAACGGACATAATGTAGGAGAATAAGATAATGTCTGAGAGCCAAACAAACGGTGCCAAGCCGCTGAACGCCCGTAGCCGCACGCTAGTAGAAGGCAGTGATCGCGCCGCCGCCCGCGCCATGCTCAAAGCGACGGGCTTGAGCGATGACGACCTCCGCAAGCCTTTGATCGGCATTGCCAATACATGGACAGAAATCGGTCCCTGTAATTTTCACCTGCGGATTTTAGCGCACGCCGTCAAGGAGGGCATCCGCGCCGCCGGTGGCACCCCGCTGGAGTTCAACACCGTCAGCATCAGCGATGGCATCACGATGGGCACCGAAGGCATGAAAGCCTCGCTCGTCAGCCGCGAAGTGATCGCTGATAGCATCGAACTGGTGACGCGCGCCAACATGCTCGACGGTGTGATTGCGCTCTCGTCCTGTGATAAGACCATCCCCGGCACGATCATGGCCTTGATTCGCCTCGATCTGCCCTCGTTGATGCTCTACGGCGGCACGATCGCCCCCGGCTGGCGTACTGTTCAGCGTGAAGTCGAAGGGACGACAGTGACCGAAGAAGAACGGCTGGACGTGGTCAGCGTGTTCGAGGCGATCGGCGCGTATGCCACCGGCAATATCGCCGCGGACGAACTGAAAGAGATCGAAGACCTCGCCTGCCCAGGGCCGGGCGCATGCGGCGGACAATTCACCGCGAACACGATGGCGACCATCAGCGAGATCATGGGCATTTGCCCGATGGGTATGGCTGACGTGCCCGCCGAAGACGAGAATAAGAAGAACGTCGCCTATCGCGCGGGCGTGATGATGCTCGACCTGATCGCGCGCGATGTACGCCCCAGCCAGATTATCACGCGGCGATCGCTGGAAAATGCGGTCGCCTCTGCCGCTGGGACTGCCGGTAGCACCAACAGCGTCCTGCACACGCTGGCATTCGCCCGCGAAGCCGGTATTGATTTCACCTTGCACGACATCGAAACGATCAGCCAGCGCACGCCGGTCATCGCTGATATGCGCCCGACGGGTACATACGTCGCGCAGGATTTATACGAAGCGGGCGGGATGCGCCTGCTCGCGAAGAAGATGCTGGACTGGGACTTGCTCGACGGCGACACGATGACCGTCACCGGTAAGACGCTGGCAGAAGAAGCCGCCACCGCTACCGAGACCGCGGGACAACAGGTGATCGTGCCATCGCTTGACGCGGCGATCAAGCCGACGGGCGGTCTTGTGATCTTGCACGGCAATCTTGCACCGAATGGCGCGGTCGTCAAGCTCAAGGGCGACGAACCCAAGCACCACGTCGGGCCGGCGCGTATCTTCGAGCGCGAAGAGGACGCGATGGAAGCCGTACAGAAGCAGACGATCAACAAGGGCGATGTCGTCGTCGTGCGGTACGAAGGCCCGACCGGTGGCCCCGGGATGCGCGAGATGCTGAGCGTGACCGCCGCCATCGTCGGGCAAGGCCTCGGGCGCGATGTGATGCTCATCACAGACGGTCGCTTTAGTGGTGGCACACGCGGCTTGATGATCGGGCATATCGCGCCGGAAGCGATGGTCGGCGGCCCGATTGGATTACTGCAAGCGGGTGATATGATCGAAGTCGATGTCGAAGCGCGCACAATCGACGTACAACTGAGCGCGGACGAACTCGCCCAACGGCGTGCGGCCTGGCAAGCCCCCGCGCCCCACTACACATCGGGCGTGCTGGCAAAATACGCCAAGCTCGTCCAGCAAGCCAATCATGGCGCGGTGACCAACTGAGACCGGCTCACACGTCGCGGTAGACCTTCGGATTCACGCAATGTGGCAGAGGGTCGCCGCGCAAGCCGGCTAACAGATTCTCGGCGGCGATTTTGCCCATGAGTTCGCGGGTGGCGTGCGTGGCACTGCCAGTGTGCGGCGTGACGATACAATTGGGCAAGCCGAGCAAAGCATGATCGACGGGCAGAGGTTCGGGATCGGTCACATCCAGTGCCGCCCCGCCGATCATCCCACGCTTGAGCGCTTTGACGAGCGCCGTTGTATCGACCACAGCCCCGCGCGCGGTGTTAATCAGCATCGCATCGCGCTTCATGAGGACGAATTCGCGCTCGCCCAGCAGATGATGCGTCGCCTCTGTCAGCGGGACATGCAGGCTGACAAAATCGCTCTCGCGCAGAAGTGTATCGAGTTCGACGTGCCGCCCGCGCACGCGCGAGGTAAATTCTTCGCGCTCGCCCCCATGATACAACACGCGCATGCCGAAGCCCTGAGCGCGCTTCGCCATGGCAAAGCCGATGCGCCCCAGCCCGATAATGCCCAGCGTCGCGCCGTTGACATCGCGCCCGAGCAGAGTCGTCGGGTTCCATGTGCGCCACTGCCCCGCGTCGATATAGCGCATCGACTCCGGCAGGCGGCGGGCGATCGCCATCAACAGCATGAAGGCGTGGTCAGCAGTGGTCGCGGTCAATACGCCCGGCGTATGCCCGATCGGGATACCGCGCTCGGTCGCCAGCGCAACGTCGATATTATCGTAACCGACGGCATAATTGCTGACCACGCGCAGAGTCGGCGCGGCATCGAGGGCTTCGCGGTCGATGATCTCGGTCAACATCAACAGCGCACCGTCCGCCAGTGCCAGTTGATCGAGCAATTGCGGGCGCGGCGGCGGGATGTCCGCATCCCACAGGACAACATCACACGCCGCTTCGATCATCTGCAAGGGGACGGCAGGTATCGTTCGTGAGATAAAGACATGGGGTTTATCAGGCATAGGGGCACTGCTCCAAGTTCTGAAACGGGTACATCTAAACACATCATCTGGCATCACCGACGGCTGGTTATCGTCATCCTGTGCGCGATTAATCGCCGGTCGTGTTCATCGGCAAGGACTCGGCATCGGTCACATCTGCGTCTTTGCTCTGATGATTTAAAGGCACAAACTGCCCCAGACGCACCAGCGTATACCGGTAAATCTCTTCGGCAATGTTCAGTTGGTCACCGTGAGCGCGCTCCATCCCCTTAAAGCCCGGCGAGGAGTTGACTTCGCAGATTTTGAAGTGATCGCCATCCAGCAACAGGTCAACACCGGCGACATCCAAGCCGAGGATGCGCGTCGCTTCCAGCGCGAGTAGTTCAATCTCCGGCGTGATCGGGTACGGTTCACTGCCACCCCCGCGCGAGACATTCGCCTTGAAGTTGCCATCGGTCGAGAAGCGCCGCATACAGGCGACCGCCCGCCCGCCGATGACGATCACGCGCAAATCTTGCCCGCGACTCTCGGCGATGAACTCTTGCAGGATGATGTTCGCATCGGGTCGGGTTGATTCCAGCAGAGTCGCAATATCTTCGAAGTTCTCGCGATTCTCCGAGAGATACACGCCCGATCCCTGTGAACCAGAGATCGTCTTGACGACGACCGGAAAGCCCAATCGCTTGCCGACGAAATCGACATTGACCGGAAAACGCGCTAGCATCGTGTTGGGCACAGGCAAGTTACTCGCCGCCAGAATTTGCTGGGTGTAGAGCTTATCGCGCACCGTTTCGATCGCCGTGCTGGAGTTGATGACCGTCACGCCCAGTCGCTCTAAATGACGAATGATCGCCAGCGCGAAGTAGTTGGTCGTCGCTCCCAGACGCGGAATCAGGAAATCGGGCAGGGGGGTGGTCTTGCCATCGAGCATCACGCTCTTGCGATCATCGCGCGTGACGATCAGATCAAATTGATCGGGCTTGACGATGCTCAAATCAATGCCCAGCTTGTCCGCCATCTCGTTGAAGCGTTTGATCTCGTGCTTATCCGGTGGCATATCATCCATCGTGTAGCGGTATAGTATCCAGCCTCGCATGGTTTGTCCTTCGTTTATTTAGTATGCGTCAGTTGTTTGTTTTGTGGGTGTCGATCAGAATACAGGGCTATTATACACGCTCTCGATTGTCACAGTGTAAACAATGTATGAACGTTGACACGCGCCCCCGATCTGAATCATAACGCATCATCGGACAGAGAACGATCAGGGAATACCCTGATGACAATTATAACGCTTCAAGACTAACGAACATCCTTGCAACCGTTACAAGCGCCCCACACTCATCTAATACTCTATCATTATTCATACATATGGCATACAACAGTATTAAGAGTATTTCTGGAATTAAAGGAGTCTAGATGTGAAAGACATATCTAGCGGAGACGATGACCGAGGGCTGAACGGGACATCACCTCATCACGACTATTTACAAAAATGCCAGATTTTTTTACGCAGTGTCTGTCATACGACATCGGATTCCTTCTTTGTCTTTAACAAAGCAGGGACAATCAAAGCGGTTAACCCATCAGTTGAAGCCATGTTCGATAGCCCAGCAGAGGATTTGATGGGTCAATCCATCATGGGATATATTCCATCGATCTCGCTGGAAGAGATCAACAGCGAGCGCGCTTCATTCATTTATATTGCAACGGGTGAGCGCAGTAGTGGCGGGTCATTCCCGCTTGAGATGGTTGTTACGGTATTCAAGCATCGCGGTCAACGCTTGTATTTCGCCCTGCTCCACGATATGTCACGGAGCAACCTGCCAGAAAGACGCAACGGCTTAGAAGCACTCTCGCCTCGCCAACGACAGGTCTTACGGCTCGTCGTCGATGGCAACACCAGCCGCGAGATTGCCGAGATGCTCTCCATTAGCGTGAAAACTGTCGAAACGCATCGCGCCCACATCCTCACCAAACTCAAAGCGAAAAACGTGACCGAACTCGTCCGCATCGCGCTTGAGAATAAACTCGTCTGAGCCGATGGGCGTTGTCCCACGCCCATCCCCGCCCTAGACGCGATCTAACTGCACGATGCGCGCGCTCAAAGTCAGCAAGCCATAGGTGATCACCAGCGGCAAGACCACCGGCAATACAAAATCAATCAAGACGATTAAGCTGATATTAGGCGGATATACTGTGCCATCGACTCCTTCAAACCCGCGCACCGTCGGCAGGCGACTCATCAGATTGAGGATGATGAAGTA
>DAOTTV010000161.1:0-4387 GCA_034437755.1 Anaerolineae bacterium
GCTGAACCACTCGCGCACGCCCGGACGATCATCGACCAGTTGTAGCGTGCCGACGCTAGCGGCTTCGAACAGGCGCATGTTACCGCCATAGCGCATGAAGTCACCGTGCGCGTTAATCGTCAGCGTGCTACTGGCGATCACGTCCAGCATCGTCGCCCCCAGCGCATACCCGCGCCGATGCGACCGCAGAACCGCCGGCACATCGTGGACGCTCCAGATACCTAGATCGAAATCGCGCAGAGCCGCGAGTGCCGCGACGCGCTCGCTATACAGGTGTTCTGGCAACAGCGTGCCGACAAACGAGACATCACAGGCATAATCAGGCTGTGCCGGGCGCGGCTGATGAAAGTCGGGGTCGATGGCGACATAGGGCAGGCATAACATCTGCTTCGCGCCTAGTTCGCGCCATTGCATCCCGTGATAATAGTCGTTGACCAGCACACAGTCGTACAGGCGGGCGGCGGCGCGTTCCATCTGATGCGAGAATACAATCGGTGATGTGCCGCTGAGATAGATCACGCGACAGCCAATCTCGCGCTTGATCTGTGCCAGCGTATCGGGTGCAATCACGCGATTATCGCCGATCATCCACAGGATGTCCGGTCGCTCGCGTCGCGCCTGTGCCATCAAGCGCATATTCCGCCGCCGTAAATCAGGATTGAGGCGATAGGGCAAACGCTGATTGATCGCCGTCAGGATGCGCCGGGGCGTGATGCGCTCGGTATAGGTCTCCGCTTGTAAATCGCTGATGTCGCCCGATCCAAAGCCCGACAAATTGCGCCAGAAGATCGTGATCGTGTGCCCGCGCTGGCGTAGCACCCGCTCCCAGAAGTGCAGATTCATACTGGTCGGGAAGACGGGCGCGGGGTGCCCCTGTGCCTGTGCGTGCTGGCGATCACGCTGGAGTTGTTCGGGGTGGTGCAGGCTGGCGACGAACAGAATTTTCATGCCTCAGCCACACGTCCCGTCAAACGCAAACTGATTATCGTAGACGCAATCGCCCGTCTGGCATTGCTGATCGCGCTCGCAGATGGCACCGGCCGGCTTCTTGACCTGACAAATACCCAGACCACAATACAAACCATCGTCACAGCGGACGAACAAATTGCAGAACTTGCCAACCCCGATACCGGCTTTCAACTGGCTTCTGATCTTCATGTCTGTAAACTCGCTTTCTCACCGCGCAGGCGTTGCGCGATGTCCATCGCTAGGCGGGTAGGTTGCATCAACCATTGTAAGAGCAATGCCCGTCCCGCGCCATAATATTTGCGACAGTACACCAGCAAATCATCGAAGTAAATGCGCGAGGCAAGGCGTTGCACCTGTTGCACGCTGGCATGTTCATGATGCACAATCAGCGCATCAGCGATGAAGTGAATCTCCGCGCCTGTATCACGAATGCGCTGGCACAGATCATCCTCAACAAAATACAGACGAAACTGCTCGTCAAACGCGCCGGTGGCGAGCAACAACTCGCGCGGGGCGAGGATGTTACTGCCGGGGATGACTTCGACCGCTTTCGTGCTGTCGCGTTCCCAGTCCGCATACCACATGCGGCGACGACGACGATCACGCCAGCCCGATAACAGCACGCCGATGAAGGTATAGCCCAGCAATAAATCGAGATAGCGCGGACGCATCGAGCAAGTCGCCTGCACACCACCAGACGGAAATTCCATGCGGCAGGTGATCGCGCCGACCATCTCATGCGCCTGCATATACGCCAGCATCGTTTGCAGGGCATCGGACTGGATGATGGTATCTGGGTTAAGAATCAGCACGTAATCGCCCTGTGCGGCGTGGATACCCAGATTGTTGCCACCGCTGAACCACGTATTCTGTTCGGGGTCAATCAGCGTGATGTCCGGCGCATATGACCGCACCATCGCGGCACTGCCATCAACACTGCCGTTATCGACGACCAGCGTCTCAAGATCGAGATCGCCCCCCTCGCGCAAAATCGACTCCAGACAGTCGCGTAGTTGATCGACCGTATTATAGTTGACAATGACAATACTCAGCACAGGCATAACTCACTCACGATCGTTAGGTGTGGATCATCTCGTTTATCGAGCGCGATTATAATGCCATCACGCACATCGGCGTAAGGTGTAGCCCTCGCAGTTGGAGATAGGCTTTGTGTGCAAAAACGGGGACAATATCCAGCGGTAACTACTCAGGTCAATTGATTGACGCCAGCTTCTGCCCTCAAGACAAGCACAGTTGAAGTCCCTCTCCTAACCACATAGTGGCGGTCGGGAGAGGGATTTAAGGTGAGGGCTGAGTAGTTACTTTTTCAAAAAGGGAACAAAAGGAGCTTGACCACGCAAAATACGAAAGCCCCATTTTACGCAGATCATACATGAACGCGCTATACTATACGCAAATGTTCAAATAGTTGATGAGGTGCTATGCTAAATACGGAGCATGTTCGCAATTTATTGTACGATATGCCAGACGATGTTCTAACATTCTACCTACACGTTGACCCCTCTCATCGCCCGAATCAGAACACGCCCCCCGCATGGCAAATTTATATCAAGAATGCCCTGCGCGAGGTCGAAGGTCGCCTGAGCGACCCCAACGCGCCCATCTGGCACAATATCCGCACTGAGCTGGATAATTATCTGCGCGGTTATCAGCCCCGCGGCAAATCATTGGTGATGTTCGTCGGCGCAGACGGCGTACACACCCACGACTTGCCCATCCCGCTGGAAAACCGCCACGCATACGGCGAACCGCTGGTCGTGCCACTGCTATGGGCAATTGACGAGTACGAACAGTATTTAGTCGTACTGGTCGATCAAGAAGAAGCTCAATTCTTCAGTGCCTATTTAGGCGGCGCGGATAGCAACGATGAACTGAGCATCGACTTCGATGCTTACGACTTCCGCAATAAGAATTATATGAACAACAGTCGCGCACCATCACGCGGGCAACCGATGGCGCAGGGATCCGGCAAAGATAACTTCGACGACATGCACAACGCACACCTGAAACGCTTCCATAAGGACGTTGCCGAGCGCATCCGCGACGTGATGAGCGACAAACAAGCCGAGCGCATCATCCTCGGTGGTAACCAAAAAGCGGCACATGCCGTGCGCGATCACCTGCACGATAGCATCAAGCCGAACGTGGTCGATATTCTCAACATCCCCATCAGCGCCAGCGAAGACGACGTTGCCAAAGGGATTCGCCAGACCGCGACCAATTACGAGCGCGATCACGAGTTAGAAGTGGTCGAAGAAGTGATTAACTTCGCTAAGGCGAACGGACGTGGCGCACTCGGGATTGAGGCTGTGGAACAAGCCTTCACCATGCAACAGGTCGAGACGCTGGTGATGCCCTTCCCGCCCGAAGACATCGACACCGCATCCACTTTGACCTTACGCGCCCTGCATATGGGTGCCAATGTCGAACTGGTACACGGTAGCCCCGCGCTCAAGCTCAAGCAAGAAGGGAACATTGCCGCACGCCTCTACTACAGCCTAGATGAGAGTTAACTGAGTGCCACTATCCCCCCAATTGTTGGGGGGATATGGGGCTGGCAAATTTCATATACTGATGGTGTCTGTCATGAGTGTAGGCTGTTTGGTTGATTGTCCCCAAATCCAACCCCAAACAGCCTCTCCACAATACCACCTAAGCCCAACACTTAATCCGCACTTCCATCGACCCTCGTCGCATCGTATTCAATCCCGCGAAAATCGACGTTCTGCGGTGCGAGCGCGGCGCGTGCGTCCTCGTCATCGCGCAGGTAAGCCTCTAAAAACGCGGTCGTCAGATGATTGGCGAGATCGTGCGCGCGTGGCATCGCCCACACAGCATCCATGCACGAGCGATACTGATCGTCCGTCACCGGAATATTCGGCGGGCAAGCATCAATGAACAGATTATGACCGCCCAGCACGAAGCGCGTCAGGTAGCGCGGGGTATCTAGCCGTTCATAGATTGCGAGCGTGTCACGCGCCGGCACCGAAATCGTATCCGCCGTGCCATACATCAATAGCGTCGGCACGTCGATGCCGCTAACATCCAGATTCGCACCGTTCCACGGCGCATATAACACAATCGCCCCGATGCGCGGATCACTCAATACGGGCCACTCATCCGGCACGCTCCGGTACTCGCGCAGGTCAGCGATGCGTGTCTGCTCGGCATCTTCCAGCAAAAAGCAGGTGTTATCGTCAGCAGGGGCGGTCGCGCAGTGCTCCGATAGTCGCGCGAAGTCCAGTTGTGCGCCTGCGACCTGTAGCGCGGTCGTCCCGCCGAAGGAATGCCCGATCACAGCGATGCGCGTGATGTCGATCATATCGGCAAAACGCGCCGACCTATCGTTCAGGTCTGCGGCAAAGTCAATCATGTTCAGCACGTCCAGCGGACGATA
>DAOTTV010000162.1:0-37967 GCA_034437755.1 Anaerolineae bacterium
CTCACCCTAAATCCCTCTCCCGACCGCCACTATGTGGCTAGGAGAGGGACTTCAACTGTGCTTGTCTTGAGGGCAGAAGCTGGCGTAAATCAATTGACCTGAGTAGTTACCAAAAACCGTTCAAATCGCTTGACAATGCTCCATAAAACCAGATATATGCTTTCACAATTAGCAATCAATCTGGCAGTGCATCGGTCATGTGCGGGCGTGATGATCGCATCACGCCCTGACGGTTGTCGATTATGCAACTGGTTGACCGGAGACGAAGCGCAGGACATCCGTCGTCGTGATGATGCCGACCAGCGTCTCGCCGTCCATCACGGGTAAAGCGCTGATTTTGCTATCGAGCATGATGCGCGCGGCTTCTTGCACGCTGGCATTGGCTTGGATGACGTGCGGCGTGCGCGTCATGAAGCGGCTGACGAGGATTTTCTTGGCGAAATTTTCGGCTGTATCTTCTTGATACACCGCATATGGCGATTGTAAAGCGAGACGACAATCACGATCGCTAATGATCCCGACGAGATCATCTTTGGCGGTCACGACGGCGAGGTGGCGCGTATCGTTCTCTTCCATAATTTGGCTCGCTGTGGCGAGGGTATCGCTTTTGCGAACTTTGACGACTTCGTGTGACATCAAGTTTGAAATCAACATAAAGAACTCCATCCTAATTTTACATAATAGTATACCGCAGAAGCCGACCGCATAGGTCATGATTGTGCGCTGATGAATGACACGTCAATTTTGTTGATCTTATTATAGCTGATTTGTTTGACACGATTCTATGGATGCGCTATAGTCGCCGCACTTCGTTAGGTAAACCAATCGTCTACACGCCATCAGTCAGTTAGAAATGAGATCAATCGCCTATGCGCCTCTATGCTCCACAGACTGTCACACTCCAATCTCACTTTGCCCACCAATTGCACTTCAAGGGTGGATACGGCGAAGCCCTGCGCGTGAGCGTCCTCGATGAGGCGATTATCCGCGTGCAACATTTGCCCGATGGCGTTTATCGGCTCGATCGTACATGGGCGATTGTCTCTGCTGAGGGCGACATGCCGCGCGCGGGTCGCCACCGTGACGATCTATCGTCGTTTGCACTGCCCGAGTATGACGCGCACATCACAGATGAACGCATCACATTACAAACACAAGCCCTCGACGTGACGATCACCTTAGGCGCATTCCAGATCGAAGTCGCCGATCAAGCGGGACAGGTCTTCCATCGTGATTCGCCACGCATTGCCTATAACTATCATCGTGGCGGGCGGGATGTCTTTCATTATGTCGAGCGGCAAAGGGGCGAGCATTACTACGGTTTCGGTGAGCGCGCCGGCGATCTCTCGAAAGTCGGGCGACGGATGCGGATGGTCAACCTCGATGCGATCGGCTATGAATCACGCACGACTGACCCGCTTTATAAGCACTGCGCGTTCTACATTACCTTCGACCCGATGACGCAGATTGCCTACGGCTTGTTCTACGATAATTATGCCACGACGACTTTCGATATGGGCGCGGAGATGGATGCCTATCGCGGGGCGTATCGTTATTATCATGCCGATGATGGTGATCTCGATTATTATCTGCTGTATGGTGAGCATATCGCTGATGTGCTAGAGCGTTACACGCGCCTGACCGGACGACCGAGCTTACCACCACGCTGGGCGTTGGGCTATCTCGGCTCGACCATGAGTTATACCGAGGCTGATAACGCACAGGAACAGTTGAAACAGTTCGCGCAGTTATGCCGCCAGCACGACATCCCCTGCGATCTGTTTCATCTATCATCCGGCTATACGACCAGCCCCGAAGGCAATCGTTACGTCTTTACATGGAATCGCGATAAAGTACCCGATCCCCAGCAGATGGTCGATGATTTCCACGCCGCGGGCATCCGCCTCACGCCGAACGTCAAGCCTTATCTGCTGGACACACATCCACTCTACACCGAAGTTGCCCAACAAGGCGGGTTCATCCAGCAAGCGGAGGCTGATGCACCGGAGATCAGTCGCTTCTGGGCAGGTGGTTTGAATATGATGGGTGATGGCTCGTATCTGGATTTCACAAGTGCCGTGGGCTATGACTGGTGGCAGACCAAACTACGCGCGCACCTACTCGATTACGGCATTGACGCTGTGTGGAACGATAATAACGAATTTCAGTTATGGGACGACGCGGCGCGTTGTGCCGGCTTTGGTGATCCGCTTCCGATCGGTCTGGCGCGTCCTCTGCAAGCCTTGCTGATGGGACACGCGTCTTATCATGCTCTGCTCGATAAGTATCCCGATCAGCGTCCTTTCGTCGTGTCGCGGTCGGGTGGGGCAGGCATCCAGCGTTACGCACAAACGTGGTCGGGCGATAATACGACATCGTGGGAAGACTTTCGCTATAATATCCCGATGACGCTGGGGGCCAGCCTATCCGGTATGCCGAGCCATGGCAACGATGTCGGCGGCTTTTTCGGTGCAGAACCGGAACCGGAATTACTGCTACGCTGGGTGCAAAACCACGTCTTCCATCCGCGCTTTTGTATTCACTCATGGAATGTCGATGGCTCAGTGACAGAACCATGGATGTATCCTGATGTTTTGCCGCATATCCGTGCCGCTATCCATCTGCGCTATCGACTTCTGCCATATCTCTACACGCTATTCGTGCAGGCACACCGCGATGGGCGACCGATCGTTCGTCCGCTGGTGTATCACTTCCCGCAGGATGCGCGATGCCACACCGAGTCCTTTGATTTTATGCTCGGTGAGCATCTGCTTGTTCCCTGCGTTGCCGAAGCCGGTATGCGCCAGCGCGAGCTATACTTGCCCGCCGGCGCGATGTGGTGCGATTTTTACACGGGCGATTGGCACGCGGGCGGGCAGACGATCACGATTGATACGCCGCTCGCGCGTTTACCGCTGTTCGTGCGCGATGGTGGCATGATCCCGATGGGCAAGCTGATGACCTACATTGGCGCGCAAGCCGATGATGAGCGTCAGGTCTATCTCTATCCGCATCCCGAGCGCGCCTCCGGTGCATCTTCAGCGCACTTGATCGAAGATGACGGCCTCAGTCTGGCGTATCAGCGCGGCGACTACACCCAATTGACCATGCACGCACAGGCAACACCCGAACAGGTCGCCGTGCAGGTCGATCGCGATGCTCATCGCTATTCACTGCCATATGACGAAATCATTTTTATTCTGCCACCAAACGATAAACGTACGCTTGTCGGCGGTGATCACATCACATCAGGTGATAATAGGCAGAGAATTAGTATAAAGGTTTAATTAAATGCACACACTTGTACAATCCTTACAATTATCGTAAAACAGTAAAGCGAAAGGAGAAAATGCACCTGTTTAATACAACTTCATCCTTTCTCTGGTTCAAGTTACTACATTTTTTAAGGAGATTTACACTATGCGTAAGACAATGAGCTTACTTCTCGTGTTGATGTTGATCCTGTCGGCAGTGCCGGTGCTGGGTCAAGATGACGATGTTGTCACCTTGCGGATGACCTACTACCGCGATGGCAACGAAGATGTCGTCATGGAAGACCTGCTGGAACGCTTCCATGCAGAAAACCCCGACATCCGCGTTGAACTCGATGTGGTCGATTATCGTACCGGTATCCTCGAAAGCCTGCCCCTACAATTAGAAGCTGGCACCGGCCCTGATATGGCTCGCGTGACCAACCTCGGCGGTCTGGCAGAATACTATCTCGACATGACTCCGTATCTGGAAGATACCGCCTATTGGGAAGAGAACTTCGGGCCTTTCCTCGCGTGGTTGCGCCCCGCAGGTGATGAAGATGGCATCTACGGGTTCCAAACCCAGCTGACCGTCACCGGCCCGTATATCAATCGCACCCTGTTTGAACAAGCTGGCGTGCCTATCCCCAGCGACGAATCAGACAGCGTGACGTGGGCAGAATGGGCAGAAGCTACCAGCCAAGTCGCCGACGAACTGGGCTTGGAATTCCCGATGGCGATGGATCGTAGTGGTCACCGCTTCGCTGGCCCCGCGATCAGCATGGGCGCTCAATACTTCGATGAAGAGGGCAATCCAGTGCTGACCGACGAAGGCTTCGTCGAAACAGCAAATATGCTCGTCGATTGGCACGATGAAGGCGTGATGCTCCCCGATGTGTGGGCGGGTGGTTCTGGTGGCTATGCCTCAGGGCTGGAGTTCTTCGTCAACGGTCAGATTGTGATGCTGATGTCCGGTAGCTGGCAAATCAACAACATGACGACCCAAGTTGGCGATCTTTTCGACTGGCAAGTCGTCCCGAACCCTTGCGGCCCCGGCGGTTGCACCGGTATGCCCGGCGGTGCGGCAGTGGTGGCACTCGCCCAGACTGAACACCCCGAAGAAGTCACCCGCGTGATGGAATTCCTCGCACAGACCGAGAACATCCGCGAATTCTCAGAACGCACGCTGTTCATCCCGGCACACGCTGGCGTGGCAGAAACCGGCGTTGAGTTCGACACTGAGAGCGATCAAGCGCGTGAAGCCCTCAACACCTTCGTCGGGCAAGTAGCGACGCTAGAACCGACCGCTTTCGACCTGCAAGCATACCCCAATAACTTCGTCATCTTCAATGCGACAGTTGACCGTCTGACACAGGCGATCACCGGCGAATTGACCGTTGATGAAGCGGTTGCTCGCATCCAGAGCGATGTCGATGAGGCACTTGCTGAGGAATAAGATCGATAGCAAGTTTGAATACGTTTTGGGATTGCCCGGCGGGGTGATCCCAACTTGCCTCACGCACGATCCGCGTGCAATTCCGTAACACGACCTAACCTCAGTGGTTGTAGATAGTGCGCGTCACAATCGACAACCGACTCCAGTCGCTGTACACAAATGATGGATTGAATACCATGCAGACACCCAAGGTAAAATCTGCGTCTGGCTCACGTCTGATGCACACGATGACCGATATGCTCAGCACCGTCTGGGAACGGCTGATGCAATCGTTTGACATCGTCCTCGCGCCCCTGCAACGTTTGATTGGCAAGGATAATATGGGCTATGTGTTCTTATTGCCGAACTTGCTGATCTTCGGCATTTTTGTCTTGCTCCCGATGGGCTTGAACTTCGCCTATGCCGCGACGGGTGGGACTGATTTGTTCTTGAATGATCGCTCCTATGTCGGCGCTGATAACTTCGAGAATCTATTTGAGTGCGAGGATTATCTCGATCCGAATAGTTGTCGTCAGGATATTTTTTGGCGAGCGATCATCAATACAGGGGTATTCGTCGTCTTTCAGGTGTCGGTGATGGTCTTACTCTCGCTGATAACCGCCTTAATCTTGAATCGAAAGATCGTCGCTCGCGGATTCTTCCGCAGTGTGTTCTTTTATCCGGTCTTGCTATCGCCAGTGGTTGTCGGCTTGATCTGGAAGTGGATTCTCCAGCGCAATGGTATTCTCAATGTCTTTGCTGAGCCTATCTTCGGCGAGAAGATCGCGTTCTTGCTCAACACGAACTGGCAATACTTCCCGATGTTCTGGGTGATCTTCGTCAGTGTGTGGGCTTTGATGGGCTTCTACACCTTGATTCTATTGGCGGGCTTACAATCAATACCGGCGGAATTATACGAAGCCAGCGCGATCGATGGGGCTGGGGCGTGGGATGACTTCTGGCATATCACACTTCCCTTATTAACCCCGACTCTGCTTGTGGTAACGGTACTCGCGCTCATTCGCTCGGTGCAAGCCTTCGACCAGATTTACATTTTGACAGGCGGCGGCCCCGGCACGGCGACCACCTTGATTGTGCAATACATTTACGATACCGGTGTATCGGGTGAAGGGCCTAAGTTGCGCGGCTTAGCGTCGGCGGCATCGGTGGTGCTAGGCGTATTGCTGATGATCTTCACCCTGATTCAACTGCGCCTCGGCTCACGGTCGAGCTTAGCATAAGGAGATGACATCATGGCGAGTGAACCTATAAGTATCGGGCAATTCATCAATGCGCGGCGTGGCGGGCGGCAGATTGACATCACCGACATATTGACCTACACCTACCTGACCATCGGCACGATTTTGATGTTCGGGCCTGTGGTCTGGCTCTTATTGTCATCGTTTAAGACCGAGCGCGGGCTGACGCAGTTCCCGCCGCCACTCTTGCCATATCAGCAGGTGGCAGTGCCAGTCGAAGGCTATGACGATCCTCTGCCGCTGTTTCAAGTGACTTTTCCCGATGGTACGACGCAAGAACTGGTACAGATCGGCCCGCCGATCGGGATTATGGTGCGGATGCTCGACCCGACAATGCCCGATGAGTTTATCAACGTCAACTTACGTGAATCTCAGCGTGAGCCGGTGGAAGAATTGCGCTTCGCGTGGTCGAATTATATTGATCCACTCTATCGCTTCGACTTTTTGACCTACTTTCGCAACAGTGTAATCGTGACCGTCAGCGCGACGATCATCACGCTGTTGGTCAACAGCATGGCGGCTTTCGCGCTCAGCAAATACGACTTTCGCGGGCGCGATACGATCTTCGTGGTGTTCATCGCTACGCTCATGATTCCTATCTCGGTGATTCTCGTGCCGGTCTTTCTGGTGATTACGTCCATCGGGTGGAATAACAACCTGCTCGGCGTGATTATCCCCGGTGCCGCCACGCCGACGGGTGTTTTCTTATTGCGCCAGTACATGCTGACCATCCCCGATGAATTGCTCGACTCTGCGCGGATTGATGGCGCGTCTGAGTGGCGCATCTACTGGCAGATTGTCTTGCCGCTTGCGCGGCCGGCACTGGCTGTGCTGGCGATTTTCTCGGTCATGTGGCGCTGGAATGACTTCCTCTGGCCCTTGATCGTGCTGACCAACAGCGAACTATTCACGCTTCAACTGGGCTTGCAGGCCTTTCAGGGTGAAGAAGTGGCGCAATGGCATTACATCCTCGCGATGACAGTTCTCACACTGTTGCCGATTACGCTGGTCTTTGCCTTTTTGCAACGCTTCATCACGACGGGTATCGCGACAACTGGCATGAAATGATCGCCATCATCGGGCGGCGTGAGCGTTGCACCTGCCCGATGTCGCGCTTATCCGTAGCGAGAGCCGACGACTCCCCCCGTGACTATACCCCATAACACTGCTAACAATTGAGCATCTGCGCGTCAACCCGATGTGATCAACGGCGGTGATCTACTTGCTGTCGTCCGTTTACTCTGTATGGCAGGTTCATTGATGTTTATCATGCGCTTTCAATATTGTGCAAACGGATAGCCTATAAAGTCTCATTACCCCTTAATTTGTCAGGATAAATCATATAAATTGGATAAAGTGCTAGATACTGAATCGGTCTTAAATTGTGCATGTTGCACAGGATAATGGTAGGTTCTCGGTTATATGATGTGTTGATAGCTGATCCACATAAGGAAAGGTATTTCGTGTTGTCAAGCGTGATGTTGGGTTTTTACGGGCAAGTGTGTTAAAACCTATGACTAGTAATATTTATTTTATAAGGGAGTATAAAGCTATGAAGTTAGTACGTAAGTCAACGTCACTGATGCTCATCCTCGCTATGATGGCTCTGAGTGTTGTCATGGTCTCCGGCCAAGCGGATCCTGAAGGTAAGCTGGCTGAAGTCATCGACCGTGGCACATTGATCTGTGGCGTGTCCGGCACTTTGCCCGGTTTCTCGTTCCTCGATGCAGATACGGGTGAAGTCTCCGGCTTCGATGCGGATTTCTGCCGTGCCCTCGCCGCCGCGATCTTCGGTGAAGCTACTGAAGACAACCTCGAATTTGTGCCGCTCAATGCCGCTGAACGCTTCGCCGCGTTGCAAAATGGCGATGTCGATGTGCTGTTCCGCAATACCACATGGACGTTCAGCCGTGATACCGATGTCGGTGGCGACTTCGGCCCGACAACCTTCTACGATGGTCAAGGTTTGATGATCACCGTTGAACTGGCTGACGCGGGCGTAGCGAGCATCGAAGACCTCGATGGCGCGTCGATCTGCACGCAAGCCGGTACAACCACCGAACTGAACATCACCGATGCTATGGAATCACGCAGTTTCGACTTCGAACTGATTCCGTTCGAGACCAGTGCCGATAGCATGGCAGGTTTTGTCGATGGGCGTTGCGATGTGTTGACCAGTGACAAGAGCCAGTTAGCCGCGCTTCGTTCAGCCTCCGAGAACCCCAGTCTATACACCATCCTGCCCGATACGCTCTCGAAAGAACCGCTGGGCCCGATGTGGCTACGGGGTGATTCGCAGTGGGGCGATGTGATTACATGGACGGTGTTCGCGACCATGCAAGCGGAAGAATACGGTATCACCAGCGAAAACCTCGATGACATGATGAGCATGGAAAGCCCTGATATTGCCCGCTTTGTTGGTGTAGAAGGTGGTCTGGGTGGTTTCATTGGTCTCAGCGATGATTTCGCCGCTAATGTCATCCGCGAAGTCGGCAACTATGGTGAAATCTACGAGCGCAACATCGTGCCGCTGGGTATCACCCGTGAAAATAGTGCCAATGCACAATGGACAGAAGGCGGCTTAATCTACGCACCTGCGTGGCGTTAAGCATCCGTCTGTAAACGCATTTTCGACCGCCCGATGGCTTTCTGTCGGGCGGTCGTCGTTACCACGGTTTGATCGTCGGCAGTCACCACGATCCTCACCGCATGACATCTTTTTCGACTCGATTGTTCCAACCAACACATTGTGAGATTGTCCTATGAGCGAGAACGCACAACCCCCACCACCGGAGAATCAATATTATGTGACACGGGCTGACTTGAGCAAAAGCCGTCCCGCGCCCGAAGAAAGCTCGATGTTTGAAATACTTGCTAGCTCACGCTGGACACGCATCGCCGGTCTGCTGGGCTATTTGACGTTTATCGGGGTTGCGTGGGTGGCAATGGCGAATACGACACTCGTCAACTGGATGGCGGGCGTGATCTTCGGCATTATTGCCAGTTTACCATTCTTCGGCGTGGTGATGACGCGCGCGCTCAACGCTCAGCGTCGCACGAAAACACCGTTCTTCCGCGATGTGGTCTTTCTTGCTGATTTTACGCAAGTCATTTTCTTATTTCTGGTGGCATTTGCTGGCTTCTTATTGATGGCGAACTTGTTCCAGAATTTGAGCGAGAGTGATCTCCGCATTAACTTTCGCGTGTTAGAGCGAACGTTCGGTACAGAAGTCACCGAAGGCCCCGACCCAAACGCTGATCTCGTCTTTCTGACGCGCATTCCCATCGTCGGGCAAACGCTTTATGACCTGACGTTTCTACAACCGGACAGTAACACGCGCGCGCTGATGGTCGGCTTGATTAATACCTTGCGGGTTGTCAGCATTTCGTTGGTCTTCGCGACAATATCAGGCGTGTTGCTGGGGATCGCGCTCTTGAGCAATAACTGGCTCGTGCGTAAGGCCGCCAGCGCATTTGTCGAAATTTTTCGCAATACGCCTTTGCTCCTGCAATTATATTTCATCTATCGCGGTCTCTTGCGGATTTTGCCGACTCTGCCCGTCGATGCCTGGACGTTCCCCGGCAATATTTACCTGAGTGGGCGGGGGCTATATTACCCCTCGCTACAGCCGACCGATACCACGATGTATCTGATGATCAGCGTCTTGATCGGGGTCGGCGCTGGCTTATTCCTGTGGCGACAACGGGTGCGCCAGATGGAAAGCACGGGTCAATTGGCGCGTGTATTCCGCTATTTTTCGCTGTCGGTTCTCAGCGGTGTGGTGATCGGCTTCGGCTTGGCGTTCGCGCTGGGTGGTGCGCCCTTCAGCTTCGATATTCCTGAACCGACGCGCTTCCGCTTCTCCGGCGGTGCCTCCTTCAGTCCGGAGTTCATCGCGCTTGCACTGGGCTTGATTTTCTATACGTCGGCGTTCATCGCGGATATTGTGCGGGCAGGCATCCAATCCGTGCCCAAAGGACAGGTCGAAGCGGCGTATGCGTCCGGTCTGAATAATTCGCAAACCTTGCAATTAATCGTTCTACCGCAGGCGATGCGCTTGATCTTGCCCCCGCTGACCAACCAATATTTGAACCTGACCAAGAACTCCAGTCTGGCGATTGCGATCGGCTTCTACGATGTGTATAACGTCGCCAACGTCATCCAGAACCAGACCGGACAAGCAGTAGCGCTGTTCATCTCACTGATGATCGTCTATCTCTTCTTGAGCTTAATTATCTCGTTGGTGATGAACGTGTTCAATCAATCACGCCAATACAAAACACGGTAAAAGGTGCGCTATGTCAGATAACAACAAGAACCTCTATCAGATGGAATACACCGCGCCCGAAGAACCGCCTGCATCGCGCAAGCCGCCGGTTACCACAACGGGGATAATTGGCTGGTTGCGTAAGAATCTGTTCAGTTCGATTGGCAATTCGATCCTGACGATCGTCACCGTGCTACTCTTGGGCTGGTTCTTGGTGAATATGTTCTCGTGGATGCTGTTCAATGCTGAGTGGAACGTTGTCACTAGCAACTTGCGCCTGTTGATGGTCGGACAATACGAACCGGATGAGCTGTGGCGGGTGGGCTTGGTTGGCTTGCTCGTACTTGGGTTGAGCGGGCTTGGTCTCGGCTTCTGGAGTTCGGCGGTGCGTCCCTTGCTCGTCACTAGTGCGATTGTGGTGTTTATCGCCTTCGTCGTGCCGTGGACATCTGCTATTTTTGAGAATCCGCCGATCCGCTTGATTGCCGGCGCGGATACCCAGCAAAGTCCGCTGATGTTCGTCGCTGATGAGGGGCAGAGTATTCAAGTACAGGTCGAGCGCATCACCAACGAAGAAGCGACCGCGCCCGAACCGCTCCGCGCCGGTTACATCGAAAGTACGCTGGGGGCGACGAGTTCGCGCATCATCTGGAATGATGACGTGAAGTCGCAGGTTCAGCGCGATCGTCTCGATTTATCGCCCTATGATCTCACACTCAATGTACGTGTAAGCGATCGTGATGGCAACGTGATCGAGTCGATGCAATCCACGCCGGATGACGTTGCGACTGCTTTTTCCTTCGATGTACCAGCCGATGATTGGTATATTCTAGAAGTGATGCAGGGCGCTGACAGTAGCGTCGGCTATGCGTGGGTGCGCCTCGATGGGGTTGAGACGCTCGATACACGTCCGGCGTCCATCGCTGAACGTGAAGAAGAATACGGCGTGCAACCGAGCTACGATTGCCCGACCAGTGCTGAATGCGTGCTGACACCGGCGCGCCGCAACATGCGCTTTGAAGGCTCGCGCACGCTGGGCGAGTACTTCAAAATCCAGCTTACGCCTCTGCTCAACGAAATCTCGATGCCGATTCTGCTGAGCGTGATCGTATTAGGCGCGACTTTCGCGCTGGGCACAGGCTTACGGACGCAGTTCGACGGCGACGCACAGATGTGGATCAATCGCGGGATGCTCATCCTGTGGGTGGGGGTGTTTCCGGTCATCTGGGTGATCTTGCGCGGGTTTGAAGGCAATAATTCTCTGCCGTTGGTGCCAACATCGACGTGGGGCGGCTTATTGCTGACGATCGTGCTGACCTTTGTCAGTATCATCGCCTCATTTCCGATCAGTATTTTGCTGGCGCTGGGGCGGCGCAGTGATCTACCGGTGGTCAGCCTCGTTTGTACGGCTTTCATCGAAGTGCTGCGCGGCGTGCCGTTGATTACGATCCTGTTCTTCGCACGTTTCATCGTGCCGTTCTTCTCGGATGCGCTGGTCAACGTCGAGAACGTGATCCGCATGATGATCGGCTTGACCTTGTTCACGGCGGCGTATCAAGCCGAGGTGATCCGGGGTGGCTTACAAGTCATTCCATCGGGTCAGCGCGAGGCGGCACAAGCGTTAGGGCTGAGCCAATTTTACACGATGGTTTTCATCATTATGCCACAAGCCCTACGTGCTGTTATTCCAGCCTTGATGAGCCAATTCGTCAGCCTGTTTAAAGATACGACGCTCGTATCGCTTGTCGGCTTGTTCGAGTTGCTGGGGATTGTGGATTTCATCGTCAACGGGCAACAGGCGAACCGCGCCTTCCAACAGGAGGCGTATATCTTCGTCGGGATTATCTATTTCATCATCGCTTACATGATGTCGCAATTAAGCCGCCGCCTCGAAGAATCGGGCGCAGGCGCGACACGTAACTAATACACGAGGAGGTTTACAATGGCTGAAGCAGTCAAAAATCAAGCGCAGACAGGGGAAGAAGTCATTCAACTAGTCGGAGTCAACAAGTGGTTTGGTGATTTCCACGTGCTGAAGGACATCAACATGAGCGTGCGTGAGGGCGAAGTGGTGGTCGTCATCGGGCCGTCTGGCTCGGGCAAATCGACGCTGATTCGGTGCATCAACCGCCTTGAAGAACATCAAGAAGGCGAAATCGTGGTTGATGGTACTGAGTTGAGCAATGATGTGCGTAATATCAGCACGATTCGCAGTGAGACGGGCATGGTGTTCCAGCAGTTTAACCTCTTCCCACATTTGACGGTACGCCAGAATATCACACTGGCGCAACGTTACGTGCGTCGCCGCCCGCGCAAAGAGGCCGAAGCCAAAGCCCATGAACTGTTAGAGCGCGTCGGTATCCCGGAGCAGGCGAATAAATATCCGGGGCAACTATCGGGCGGTCAGCAACAGCGCGTGGCAATCGCGCGGGCGCTGGCGATGGATCCCAAGATCATGCTCTTCGATGAACCGACATCCGCGCTCGATCCTGAAATGATCAAAGAAGTGCTGGATGCGATGAAAGAACTGGCGCAAAGCGGGATGACAATGGTCGTCGTGACGCACGAAATGGGCTTCGCGCGCGAAGTTGCCAATCGTGTGATCTTCATGGATAGCGGGCGCGTCGTCGAAATCGGCACGCCGGAACACTTCTTCAACAATCCCCAGCACGAGCGCACTAAACTGTTCTTATCACAGATTCTGTAATTTGCGGATGCAATCGTGTATCGTAACTGGCGAGCAGTTGCGATACACTCCATCATAATTGTTATCATGGTTGAAGTTGACTGACGATGTTGCCATTCAACGCTATTGTGGATTTACTCCTGCCATATTTCAGCACGCGTGCCGAACGACAAGCCCTGATTGAAGGTGCGCTCTTCGGGTGTCCGGTGCTGGATCGCATCGAGTGGGAGGGCACGCCACACGCCTTCACCGTGCATCTCGTGCGGACGCTGGTCAATTATGGAACGTGCGATGACGAGACACCGGCGTTAATCACAGTGTTAGAGGCCGTGCGCGCGCAAGTCGGGCTAGATAAGCAAAAAGCCTTCGACGCTGTCATTGCTGAGGCACGCACCATCAAGCAGAAGCGTGGTCAGCTAGTCGTGCGTACCCGTCGCTATTTTGCCGTCATGGGCGGTGGTATCTTGCTCGCCGTGTTGATAGGGATTGGCAGTGCCTTTGGCGCGTGGCGGTACACCGATTATCGTTATCTGCCAGAGCTGGATAATGGTTTCAACGTGGTGGTTGCGGGCTTCGGCGAACGTGCATCGGCGGATATTGATGAGGCAATCATGGCATCGGCGGATGCCGATAACGTCAGCAAACAGGTCGTAAATGAGATTGAGCAGTTGTACGATGCTAATAGCGATGCGACGATCGATCACTTGCTGGTGTATCCGCGTGTCCCGCGCATCCTCGGCGATACAGCGCAACGCGAGGCACAGGTGCAACGCATTGCCGAGCGCACAGGCGCAGATGTCGTCATTTACGGCTATATCACCGATAATACCGAGCGCAATCTGACGATTGTGCCGGAGTTCTACTTTTCGCCGGCGACGATTGAACAAGAGCCGGAGCTAGCCGCTTCGGGCACTTTACGCAGTCGTATTTCTTATCTCAAGGATTTTGATGACACGTCGAGCGAGTTATCCGAACGCTTCTCGCTCATGCGTCATTTCATACGTGGTCTGGGACAATATCTCGTGAATAATCTCGATGATGCGCGGCAGGCATTCGAGATGGCGATTGATCAAATCCCGGATAATGCGGATCGTGATGAGAATTATGCCTCACTCTATATTCTGGCGGCGAATGTCGCGATCCGGCAGGATGATTATGCACAGGCGTTGACATGGTATACTGCACCGCTTGATATGCGCCCAACGTATGCGCGGGCACTCAGCGGGCGCGGGGCGGTCTTTTATCAGATGGCGCTTGACCAACATCAGGGCATCGCGTTGACTGACAGGCCGCTGGCATCGGGTGTGGATTGCCGCGCCGAAACGCCTGACAGCACTTATGGGCTATTGCAACTGGCGGAAATCTGCTTTCAAGAAGCCGAAGCCACCGACGATAAGCCCGCGGGATCGGACGCATACGAAAAAGTCCTGTTCAATCTCGGGCAGTTGTATGCGTTTATGTCACAAGCCGGTTATGCTGATCGCTGGGCAGATGCCGAACGCTATCTAGCCGAGCTAACCGCGATTTACGAACAAGAAGCGGATGAAGCACCGAAGAAAGATCGCATCCGGCAGATTGCCGCGCAAGCATATGCACTACGGGGATTACACCTGCTGGAGACTGACCGCAGTGCCGCCGCGCTCGACCAAGCTGAAGCGCATTATCAACGAGCGATTGAACTGCTCGAAGCCGATATACAGGACAATTATAACGATGACTTTATCGCTGAGTTCGAGTCTGATTTAGCGCGCATTGATCGCCTGCGCGCATCAGATAGTAGTGAACGTTGATAGAAAGAGGCACGCCAGAAATCACGGCGGTGCATGATTTCCGGCGGCATTTCTCTGTGATTAACGTTCGCCGTACATGATTTCTTCGGCATTGGGATACATGACGTAATAGCCTTCAGCGACAACTGCGACCGACTGCACATCGTCGAGATCATCAAAACCGGCGAAGAACAGCTCAACTTCATCGCCCATATTTGTAATCTCGTAGACATCATCAGCTGTCGCCAGCGATTCATTATCTGGTAGCAAGCGCGTCACGTCACCGTTGCTATGCTCGACATCAATCACGACTAGATCGAGATACGATGTCTCCGGCTCTAGCTCGCGGATCAACAGGCGACCGTTGAAGTTATTCAGCAATTCGCTACTTTCCGCCTCTGACTCTGGCCCGACGTGATCGGAGATGATTGTCGTCTCATATACCCAGTTTGTGCCATCATGGGTGAAGACAAACGGGCAGGCTTGCCCCGGTGTGAAGCCGAAATCGGCGGCATCAGGATCACTCAGGATGTTACCCTCATGATCGAGCGGGTCTAAGAAATATTCGACGCTATTGCCTTCTGTCACCCATCCTTCGCGCTGGTTATCGTTGAAATCAGGGACACGGATGTACCATGCATAGTTGCCACCCGGCGTACAGGCGGGCCCGTCCAGCACACGCATGAATGTCCCCGGCGGCAATTCGCTATCGCCGGCAACTGGACGACCACCGGGGTCTTGTCGCAAGGTCGATGAGGCTTCTGATCGCTCAGTCACGATGACATTGGCGAATTTCCACAGGCGCGGTTCAATCCCGTTGTCACATTGGGGAACGTTGTTATACGTGGCGAACTGTGTTGCTGGTAGGAAGTAGCGCGGATATAAGTCATCACTAACTGCATCCGGATCACCGGGAATGAAATCTGAACTGAGTGCAGATAGGTGTAGCAATTCATCAATGCGGGTAGCGGCGATGGCGGCAGTTGCTTCGGCGGCTTCACAATCCCCCTGCGCGCGTGCACCTGTGCCATGGCAGGTGATCGGCAATGGCGGAATCAGCAAAACGACAGCCAACAGAACGATGACCCCAGCAAGTGGTAAGATGATCTTCTTCGACATAATAGTTCCCCTCATTTTATTTAATCGGTATCCGAAAGACCCGAGCAACATGAGCACACCGGCAACTTTTGCGACAGCGGCGACAAGGTCGCTCGCGCGAGAATCCGCGTATGCGTGCTACAGATCGGACGAGATGATGATACTTTATTAACTATAACCTAACCAGCAAATTGAGCGCAAAAAGTGCAGATACCTGTTTGAAAAATAGATGAGCATTGACTGATTTTCCCCTCATACAGTTAGGCTTACACAGCGTACGCTAAGCATCACTCGGTACAATTCTAACGTATAAATAAGCTGAGGACGATGTATCTGGTACAGTTTTTAACACCCCCCCGACAAAATAATCCTGAGTTGCTGGACGAAGGGGCCGGCACGCTGGATGATGTGCGCGCTAGCCTGCATGACCTCAAACGTTTGAACCGTTATCTCGGTGGCACACGCGCGGTCGTCAGCCATCTTTATCCCCGTTTGCGGGCTTTATCTGGTCAGCGGACAGTGGTCGATATTGGGACGGGCGACGCATCATTGCCATTGACGATCGAGCAGTGGGCGCATCAGCAGAGCATGCCTATACATATCACCGCGCTGGACTTGATGCCCCGTCATCTACAGATTGCCCGCCAAGAGACGCAGAGCGCGCAAGCTATCCAGCTGATGTCAGCCGATGCCCTGCGCTTGCCCTTCGCCGATCAGAGTGTGGATTATGTCGTCTGTTCCCTGCTGTTACATCACTTCACACAGACTGATGTGATCAAAATTTTAAAAGAATCTTATCGTTGTGCGAGGCACGGCATCATCATGAGCGATCTCATTCGTGGTTGGTTGCCATTGATTGGCTACAAGATCATTCAACCGATTTTTAACTTACACCCGATCACCCGTCAGGATGGTGAAACGTCGATCCGGCGCGGCTTTACCATGCCCGAACTCACAGCAATGGCGGATGCCGCTGCTTTGACAGCGGTACGTTTCTATCATCATCCCATGTTCCGCATGACACTGGTGGCTGAGCGATGATCTACGATGTTGCGATTATTGGTGGGGGCTTGGCGGGGTGCAGTGCGGGGATTCGTCTGGCACGCGCCGGGCTGGACGTGGTCTTGTTCGAGGCGGGGACGTATCCGCATCACAAAGTCTGTGGCGAGTTTATGTCTCCCGGATGTCGCGAGCAATTCGCCCAACTTGGCATTGATACGGCTGTTGAGCAACGCGGTGCGGTGGCGATCGACCAGTTTTTAATCAGCACGCCAGAGTCTGTCACATGGCAGGGTACATTGCCGGGGGCGGGCGTTGGCATCAGCCGCTACTATATCGACCAACTGCTGGCAGATCATAATCACGCGCACGGCGTTGACTTGCGGCTAAAGACAAAAGTCGTCAACGTCGCGGGCGATCTGCACAGCGGCTTCACACTGGCGACGCGCCAGCGCGAGACGATACAGGCGCGGACGGTGATCGGTGCGTATGGTAAACGCTCGCAGATTGATCAGCGGCTTGCACGTCCATTTTTGAAGCAACGCCAGCCCTTTATCGGCTTAAAGCACCATGTCGGCAACGTGCCGATTCCTAATCGCGTAGAGTTGCATACGTTCGCGGGGGGCTACTGTGGCATGTCCGAGATCGAAGACGGGCGCACGAACGTCTGCTTGCTGGTGCGCGAGGATGTCTTTCGCCAACATGGGCAGGGAGATATTGAGACCTTCATCGCGTGGATGAAAGCACAAAATCCACTGATTGCCGAGCGTCTCGCCCCCGCAGAATATCTGTGGGATAAGTGGCTAAGCGTCGCACAGGTGCCGTTCCACAACAAATCACTCGTCCAGAACGACGTACTGATGGTCGGCGATGCGGCGGGGATGATTACGCCGCTGACGGGTGACGGCATGGAAATCGCGCTCCAGAGTGGTGATATTGCCGCGACACAATTGCTCGCGTATTTCGAGCGCGGGGCATCGCCGCAAATGCTGATTGACGCGTATACGCAGGTATGGCATTCAGCCTTCAAAGGGCGTATCCGCATCGGTCGCATGTCGCAGTTCTTCATGCTCCGTCCGGCGTGGCTACAATGGGCATTGCGCGGCTTCCGCACGGTGCCACCGGTCGGTGATTTTTTCGTCAAGCAGACGCGCCACGTCAGCTAATCGGTGCGGTATGCGTTTTGCTGCCGTCGCATGATTATCGGTATCCACAGTCTAAAAGAAACAGAGATGTTATGAGCAATCCCCAGATTACGCATATTGCAACCGCTGTGCCTGAGCGTCAATATACCCAAACCGAAGTGGTCGATCGTTATCTTGTCCGCCTGCCGAGTCAATCGCGGGAAATGGCGATTCGTGGCATCTTCAAGCGGAGCGGGGTCGAGACGCGCTATACCGTCGCTGATGAAGCCTTCTTCTCTGTGCCCCGCGGGACATACGATCGTAACAATCGCTACATGGAAGCCGCTGTCCCGCTCGGACGCGATGCCTTAGAAAAGCTCTTCGCCGCATCCGATTATACGCCGCAGGATGTCGATGCTTTTAGCGTCGTCTCGTGTACGGGCTACAACGTGCCCGGTCTTGACCTGCACTTGGCGCAACAATTGCAGATGCGCCCTGATTTGCGGCGGACGTGCGTTTTAGGGATGGGATGCTATGGCGCAATCCCCGGCTTACGCAACGCCTACGATTCGATCATGTCGGGCAACAGTCGGGTGGCGCTTGTGCTGGCTTTAGAATTATGCTCCTTGCACTTGCAGTTCGATGGCTCGTCGGAGAGTGTCGTCTCGGCATCTTTGTTCGCTGATGGCGCGGCGGCGGCACTCGTCACCCGCGATGATGTGCTGGATACAGCGGCATCGCCCCTGCCACGCATCGTGAACTTTAAGACGCAGTGTGATTACAACACGCTCGATGATATGTCATTCACTTTGACTGATCAGGGTTTTCGGATGTACTTATCAAGCTACGTGCCACAGATTCTCGCGAGCAACGTCGAAACCTTCATCGCGGATTTGATTAGCCCCTGTGATCTCGCGACCGATGATATTACGACGTGGGCGATTCACCCTGGCAGTCGGAAAATCGTCGATTTCGTGCGCGATCAGTTATGTTTATCGCCGCAGAGCGTCGCTAGCTCGCACGAGATTTTGCGTGATTACGGCAATATGTCATCGGCGACGATCTTATTTGTACTCCAACACATCCAGCAAACACAACGTCCGCCGCGCGGCTCATATGGCGTGATGATGGCGTTTGGCCCCGGCTTGACGATGGAAGGCATCCTCATCCAGTGGTGAGCGTTAGGCTTGCTCGAACAGCGCCCTGACCGCCGGACGCTTGATCTTGCCGGAGGCGGTTTGCGGCAGTTCATCGGTGAACATCACCACGCGCGGGATTTTGTAACCGGCGAGATGCTGACGGGCATAGGTCATCACCGTGTCGTGATCGAGCGTGGCTTCGCCTTTGCGGACGATCACTGCGCCGACGCGCTCGCCCCATTCATCATCGGCAACGCCGACAACCGCCACATCTTGAATGGCGGGGTGGTCGCGCAGGACATTCTCGACTTCGACCGGATAGACGTTTTCACCACCGCTGACGATCAAATCACTACGGCGCTGGACAAGCCACAGATCGCCGTCCTCATCCAGATAGCCGATGTCGCCAGTGTGTAACCAACCATCCCGAATGACGCTGTTTGTCGCCTCTGGATTGTTATAGTAGCCCATCATCACGCTCTTACCGCGCACAATCACTTCGCCGTGCTGGTTGGGTGGCACGTCTGCGCCGTCTTCATCGACGATACGTACCCGACTGAACAAGAGCGGTTTGCCGACTGTGCCGGGTTTGCGTGCCGCGATGCCGGGCAGGGTGGTCGCGACCTGTGACGCGGCTTCGGTCAAGCCGTAGGTCGTGGCGACAGGAATCCCTTCGTCAAGGCATTGTTGCATCAGTTGCGGACTCGTCGCCGCGCCACCGAGCAATACCAAACGCAAGCAGGATGACCATGCTGTCTCGCGATGTTGCAAGAGGCGGTAAAGCATGGTCGGCACGAGTGAAATCAGCGTGATGTCATCATGCTGGAGCGACTGATTGATCTGCTCAATGTCGAACTGGCTGTGAAGCTGGACTGTGATGCCGTATAACACGGCGCGAACGAGAATGCTCAACCCGCCGACATGATATAGCGGCAGGATACACAACCATTTGTCGTCAGTCTGGTGTCCGATGCGATAAGCCGATGCCATCGCGTTGTAGAATAAATTGGCGTTCGAGAGGACGGCGCCTTTGGGCTTGCCGGTCGTGCCTGATGTATGGACGATGAGACCGGGCTGGGCAAGGTCAATTTGCGTCTCGGCATGTTTGCGGGCGGTGATTTTATTGACCGGTTCATCATCGAACAACACGACATGATGCCCGCGTGTACGGAATACGCGCAGGGCATCGGCTGTTCCATAGGGCAGGATGTGTTGCACGTCTGCCTGCTTGAGTTGGAAGTCCATTTCATCGGGAGTCAGGCGGGCGTTGAGCGGCACTAACACCACACCCATCCGAAATGCTGTGTGAATTTGTAAAACTGTCTCAATATTTGATTGAGCGATCACGCCAACATGATCACCGCGCTCGATGCCGGCTCTCTGCCAGCGGACGCATTGTTCAAGCACCTGCTTATACAGGTCATAATACGTGAGCGATGTGCCACTCTGCTTATCGACAATTGCGATCGTATCTGGGGTTGCTTGTACGCGTGATGATAGCCAATCTTGCACGGTTTAATAATCCCATGTGTTGTTATGATAGTCAGGTTGTTTGCATTCCTATGATGTCCGACCCTAAGCATATCGAAAATCGAGACTTCGACTGCGATTTATTAACCAGCATTTAGTGCGTACTTGCATGGCACTCATAACTGCCAGCGTATATCACTTCTTAGGGCGAAAAGCCGGAATGCGCTCGGGCTTTAAATCGAGGAATGTGCCGCCGATCAGTTCGATGCAATACGGGATCGCTGGCATCACCGCATCCAGACATTCGCGGATAGCTTTCGGGCTACCGGGCAAGTTTACAATCAGCGATTGCCCGCGTATGCCAGCAATCTGGCGCGATAGAATCGCCGTCGGGACAGCTTGCAGAGAGACGGTTCGCATTAATTCGCCAAATCCGGGCAAGATTTTATCACATACGACGAGCGTCGCCTCCGGTGTGATATCGCGCCGGGCAGGACCGGTGCCGCCAGTCGTCACAATCAGATCACAGCCGGCAATATCTGCCATCGTCATCAACGCGACTTCGATGTCGTCCTGTTCGTCTGCGACGATTTGATAGACCGCTTGCCAATCAATCGCGACGACTTCTGTCATATAATCCTGTATCGCCGGCCCGCTTTTATCGTCGTATTCTCCGCGTGATGCGCGGTCGGAGACGGTTAAAATACCGATGTTCGCCACGTCATTCATTGCTCTATCGTTCCTTTCGCATGGCAATAAGTATAGGTATTAGCATAACAAGCTTGTGTTAAATATGGTGCAACATGCGCGAACTTCTCATCTTTTGGCGGCGAAAATGGAACGGTAGACATGCTGTCTGTGTCTCTATGAATAGAGAGACACCCGAGGGGAAACGGAGGCTATGCTGAGTTATCAACCGACAGCCGATGCCCACGATAATGACCATGACCCAGATTGGATGTTGATACGGGCGATGGCTGATGGGGACATCCGCGCATTGAACGAGTTATATGCCCGCTATGGCGGCATGTTATTAGGATTCCTCGTCGCACGGGTGAACAATCGTCAATTAGCTGAAGAAATTCTACAGGATGTCATGTTAACGGTCTGGAATAAAGCTCATACATTTGAAGCTCGCAGTAAAGTAAAAACGTGGTTGCTGGTCATCGCGCGCAATCGGGCGATTAATGCGACGCGCCGCAAACGCTTCCCGGTGATCGACATCACTGAGGCGTTCGGCTTGCAGAGCGACGATACTGGCCCGATGGAAGCCCTAGAGCGTCGCGAACAGCGGGATTACGTCCGCGCCGCCATTCGTCAATTGCCGTATGGACAACGCGAAGTGCTGGTGCTGACCTTCTATCATCAGTTAACCGGTCCGGAAATTGCCGAAGTCTTATCGATCTCAGAAGGAACGGTCAAGAGTCGCTTGCACCGTGCCAAAGACAACCTGAAAGGCATACTAGCGCAAGAGGGGATCAGCCTCTGATGGCACATCAACCGTATCGCGATCAAATTCCGTTTTACATTGCACAAACGCTATCGCCACACGAGCGACAAGCCTTTGAACGTCATCTCGCTGATTGTGATGCTTGCCAGCGTGAGCTTGCTGAATGGCGCACGGTGGCGGCGGCGGTCTGGCAGGAGACCGATCGCATCGCTCGACAAGTACCGCCGCTATCGCAGGATGTATACAATCGCCTGCAATATCGCGATCGTCCAGCGCGCTCGCAGACTCCGCTAGCGCCCCCGTCGTACGCGAAGCAGGCATCGCCTAACATGCGCTTGCCGCGCCGGTCATCGCGCCGTCAGCGCTTCGGCGTTCGGCTGGCATTGGTGGCGGGGTTCGTTGGGGCGATGCTCTTCGGTGGCGTGCTGGTACTCGCCGCGCTCTACATCCTGCCGCCCCGCTTGAACACGACCGCGACACCGGCAATCGCCCTGCGAGCAACCGATGTGCGGATGCCGGCACAAGCGGACGATGCGACGACGCTCATCAGCCCGACAACTGTGCCGAGCGCGACTCATACGCCGACATCAATCCGCATTGTTCCAGCCCAGCAATTGCCACCGACGCTGGCACCGACGGCGACCGCTGTTTATATCCCACCACCGACGAGCGCGCCGACTCTCACGCCGCGATCTTTGCCGGATAATACGATCCCACAGAGCACACCGGCAACTAGCGCCTTCGATCAACCGGCGATTGCGATGGCGCAACAGGGCATGATTGGCCCCTTCATCACGCGCACGCCGGGCTTGCAGCAAGACGGGACGCACCTATGTTACCTGTTCAACCCGACCGATGACGCGTTACCGCTGTATCGTACAGCGTCCGATAATCCTGACATCGTCGCTTGGATGCCAGCGGGGACGCAGTATCGCACCGTCATCCGCAGTGCGACGGGCTGGTATCAGATCACTGTGCCGCAACCGAACACAGCCGGTTATATCATGGCATGGATGCCACCGGAAACGGCGTATCTGCGCGGCTCATGCGATGCTGGATTGTTTTGGCAACCGACGGCGACCGAGCAGGCATCACGTTGATGTTATAGTTGACATGTGCGCGTTTAAATGGGGTGTGGGAGACGCTGACCAAAAAAACAGAGAACACATCCACACAAGGACTCTAGACAATCTTGTTGCTCGTATTGATGTGGGGAAATAGGGTTAATCGGTCAGGTAGGTAAGCTATTGCCTCGCTATCAACTGCGATCGTGTTATGTGTTCTCTGATTGATACCATCATTTTTAAAATGTATATTTTTATTATGATGCACATCTATAAAATTGCACCCCCTAAAAATTGGGGGGTTAGGGCGTATCATGAGTGCGGTTTCGCTCTTTGAGATGTCGCGTGGTTTTTGTTGCAGGGGCTTTGCCCCCACACCCCCACAAGGAACTGTCGTTCCTTGACCTTGTTCATTTTGAACGCATGGCGTTCAAAAAAGCAAAAGTTTTTAGCGTTCCCTTTTTTCAAAAAGGGGACGAAAAGAGCGTGACCACGCAAGATACGAAAGCCCCTGCGGTTTAAGTGTCGTCGTGTAGGTGGGCGATGTCGTTGAGGCGAATCAGAATCGCGCCCCCCGGATAGATGTTGACCCGCGAGAGCGAACATGGATCGACGTTGAAGCGCCAATATTGCGCCGCCGGCAAGCCCAGCAGATCACACAGGAGCAGGCGCAGGGCCCCGTCATGCCCCACGAGCAGGACGCGCTTGCGCGCATACTCGGCTTCAATGTGCTGACGAAGGTGCTGGACACGCTGAAAGACTGTGGTCAGCTTTTCGCCGCCGTCGGGTGGTGTGTTGGGGTCAGCGAACCAAGCCTCTGCCATCGCTTGATGCTGATCGATGATGTCTTTGTAGCGCAAGCCTTCGAAGATGCCGAAGTTGGCTTCGCGCAAGTCAGGATTGGTTTGCAATGTCAGGTGTGGATGATGCGCCGCGATGCTGGTCGCGGTTTGCGTCGTGCGTTGCAGATCACTGCTGATGATGGCGTGCAACTTCTCGCGTTTGAGCCGATGTGCGACTTGCTGGGCTTGCTCTTGCCCAATCGCGTTCAGTGGGATGTCGCTGTGTCCCTGATACCGCTTTTGTGCGTTCCAATCGGTTTGTCCGTGTCGCACGAGCCACAATGTAATCATGATAATGCCTGTATGCTTGCTTGCGCTTAATCAAGGGCTGATGATAACACACCGCTTGAGCATGTGCTTCATCTGCTGTGCTAGTGACCTATTGCTTGGCACAACTGATGCGAAAAAACTCCCGAATGTCACAATCACACACAAGATTTAGGTGACATTTGTAATGATTTGCAGGCGCAGGCATTTTGATTTGTATCGTTCTGTAGTACGCTAAACGTATGCGGAAAAATACAGATATGATTTCTTTTCAAAAATTGTACACATCTTTTACTCAGGGATATGGTGTTGTTTGTAGAGCTATCTGAGCTCTATTTTGAATGAGTTTAAAAGATGCTAATTACATAAGACCATAACACTAAGTTAGAATTGGCTACACTATTAATGAAATTTTTGACTCAAAGAGCATTTCGAATTGGTATCGTTCTGGTTGCTCTGCTCACACTGCTATTCTTCCTGCAACGCATGACAGGTGATCCTATCACCGTGTTGGTCGGACATAGCGCCACCCCTGAAATGATCGAGGAAATGCGCCATGACATGGGATTTGATAAACCATTAGCCATCCAATATGCGATTTTTATACGTAACACCGTTAGTATGGACTTTGGCGAATCAGTGCGATTCAAACAACCCGCACTCGAGCTAGTGCTGTGGCGTTTCCCCGCTACGTTGAAACTCTCATTAGCGGCGCTCGCAATTGCGGCGTTTGTCGGTATTCCACTCGGCATTTATGCGGGTATGAATCATACCCGGTTTGATGGGCGTGCAATCAACTGGCTCGCGGGCATATTACAGGCAATGCCTTCTTTCTGGCTTGGTCTGCTCTTACTATTAATTTTCTCAGTCGGGCTCCGATGGTTTAACAGTGTCGCGAGCCTTGAGGAAAACTATATTAAACAATTAATACTGCCAGCAGTAACCTTATCGTCTGTGTATATGGCACGATTAATCCGACTCGTCCGAAGCGGGATCATTGATGAGATGACGAAACCATATGTGACAACAGCACGCGGGAAGGGCCTACGCGCAAGGCGGGTGTTCACTGTGCATGTCTTACGCAACACGCTAATACCCGTTCTATCGTTATTAGCACTGGATTTGTCACTACTCATCGGTGGCTCCGTCATTGTTGAGACGCTCTTTTCGTATAATGGCATCGGCAATCAATTAGTAAGAGCTATCCTCAACCGCGATTATCCCCTTGTGCAAGCAACTGTCTTTGTCATCGCGTTATTTATCATATTTGTGAACACATTTGCCGATTACCTGCACTATCTGGTTGATCCACGACTGAATGGAGAGATAGTCTCATGACACAACAAATTTTCGATATGGACATCATACCCCAGATTGAACCGCTGTCCATCAAACAGATTAACCCAGCAGTGTATTGGCGGCGTTTATCTAAATATCGAGGCCTGATTCTGGCAGTTACAGCCTTGCTATTAATCACATTGCCCATCAGCTTCGCAGGATATTTGACTCCGCACGAGCCAATCGGTGTTATGAATTTGAGCGACCGCAATATCCCACCATTCTGGATTGATGGCGGCACACTCAAGTATCCACTTGGGACTGATAATCTCGGACGCGATGTGCTTTCACAAACATTGTACGGCGGGCAAATTTCATTACAGGTTGCCTTTGTAGCGGGGACAATTTCAGCAATCATCGGTCTTATGGTGGGTATGGTTGGGGGCTATATGGGCGGTCTCTTGGATCGTATTCTGATTGGTCTGACTGATATCTGGCTATCTTTTCCTTTCCTCGTTATGGCATTAGCGGTCATCGCGACGATTGGTAATTCCGTTGTCATCATGATTACGTTGCTATCGTTAATGGGCTGGGTTCATGCCGCACGGGTCACACGGATAAATACAATTCAACTCATGCAGAGCGAATATGTGCAAGCGTCAATCAGTTTTGGTGCCAAGCCGTTACATATTATCTGGTACCATATCTTGCCGAATGTCTTGAACGTCAATATCGTTATCTGGACGTTTTCAATCGGTACGTTAGTAGTCGTTGAGAGTAGTTTGAGTTTCATCGGATTTGGCGTTAGTTCTGGAACGCCATCATGGGGTAGTATGATGAGTACTGGACAGGATTATTTGCGTAGTGCATGGTGGATATCTTTCTTTCCTGGATTAGTGCTGATGCTCACGGTAATCGCGGTCAATTTCCTCGGGGATGCTATTCAAGATTTGAATAACCATCACTTCAACCCATCGTAAATGCTACTTGTATATTGATTTTTTTATGATTACTGGTATTTTTATAGCGTAAGTAGTTCAGAGTCTGACACACGGTGCAATGTTATGTAATAAACTTACTATACTTAATTTGTAGTTATCTTTAAAAAGCTGTTCAAATTGAACATCGCAAATTTAATTATCACCTTTAGTTACCTTAAAGACAGGAGCAAAAATGACCCATCGACAATTTAGTAGACGTGATTTTTTGAAGCTAGGTGTCGCAGGAGCCACTGCAACGGTTTGGGGCAGTTTCGCTGGATCCTACATTGCACAAGACGAGAATTTGCAGAGTAACAATTTCGCATCGCACGTCACAATTGGCAATACAAGTATTCAGGCTAATCTCAATCCCTTTGGTTTCATCTATTTTCAAGCCCGCCAGATTTATGATACCTTAATTGAAACAACTGCGGACGGTCAATTGATTCCAGGTCTAGCGACAGAGTGGAATCAGGTTGACCCACAAACATTAGAAGTTCAATTGCGTGACGATGTATTCTTCTCGAACGGTGAACGCTTCACAGCACGCTCAGTCCAGTTCACGCTAGAGTTTCTGAGAAGCCAGATTGCCGATAATTACTTCACTTTTTATGTACCAATCACAGATCTTTTACTAGCGCCGCCAAACCCTCTCTTAGATGGTGAAAGCATTGAAGTCATAGACGATACCCGTCTGGTCGTCAAAACTACACGTCCCGACCCTATCTTGGCAAAACGCTTATCACGCTTGTTTATCCTGCCTGAAGAGCATATGACTACATCCGAAAATGCTATGACAACCGACGCAGTCGGGACTGGTTACTTTAAGATCGCCGATTTCGTGCCGGGTGAGCGCATTGATTTTGAAACGTGGGACGGCAATTGGCGCGGGGATTTACCAATCCAAACAGCGACTTATGTCACAGTGGGTGACCTACGCACCGCACTTGAGAGCGGTGCCATCGACATTGCACAGAGTATGGCACCCGATATTGCACGCGAGATGGCGAGCAGTGATGAGTGGAGAGTGAGTGAGAATCCTGCATTGGCAACTGGTATCATTGACATGATCCCCGATACACATCCGGCTCTTCAGGATGTCCGTGTACGGCGTGCGCTCAATCTGGCAATTAACAAAGAAGAATACAATGATATCATCTTAGCCGGTTTCGGAACGGTTGCAACTGGTCAAATCTTACCGCCGGGATTCGATGGTTATAACGATGAACTGGAAGCATTCCCATATGACCCTGAAGAAGCGAGACGCCTGCTTGATGAAGCCGGTTACTCAGATCTCAGCCTATCCTTGTTCTCTCCCAATACGACACAGGCACAAGCCGAAGCTGTGGCGGGATACTTCCGCGCAGTGGGTATTGATATCGAACTTGATTTACTTGACTCCAACGCAGTGATTAACGAAGTTCGTAGTGGCACAGAATACAATTTACTGCTTTGGCAATCGAATTATGTGACGCTCGGCGATTGGTCGCAAGCTGTTAATCCGTTTACGATCCCTGCTTTGGTACAACCGCACATTGACAATGATGAGTTCTATGAATTGAATGACCAGATTACCGCAGCAGAGACGGTTGAAGAACGTACAGAACTCGTTCAAGAAATTGCGGAGCTAATGTACGAAGATGCATCAGTCGTTTTCCTCTCGTGGGAAAGCTTCATTTACGTTCATACATCCCGCATCGAAGCTGTACCATTTAATTTAGATACGTCACCGCGGATGCATGCTATACGGATGCGAGAAGCATAAAGAGCTTATGTAGTAGTATGTGCGGTAGAACTGCATGAGAACGTAGACATGATTTCACCTTCTTTCTCACTGCTCACTACCGCACATATTTCGTAACTGCTCAAGTTGAGGGTCTATTGGATATAAAGAAGTTGTCCAAGAACCTGATGTAAAGACCCACGCCCGACCCCATGCGGAAGCCATCGAAGAAATGCAAAAACGGCACGCGTGAGCGCAAAGTCGCCGCGTGTGCGATCAGCGCGAGATCGTGCGCCGCTTGCACCGAGCCAGACGCGAGCATAGCGAAGCCCGTCGCGCGGGTCGCCATCACATCGCTGTGATCGCCGAAGATGGATAATGCCTGTGCCGCCACTGACCGCGCCGCAATGTGAAAGACCGTCGGCGTGAGTTCCCCAGCAATCTTATACATATTCAGAATCATCAAGAGCAAGCCCTGTGACGCGGTGAAGGTCTTTGTGAAGCGCGACGCTCAGAAATTCGTGAAGCCCCCCCCATCGTTCAAGGACATTTCCGTCTCTTGCTCTAGGTAGTAAATCGGCTCGGCTTCGTCCATAGCCGCATAATTCTGACCGTCGTTGATCGTCATACTCGCGCCCGGCGTGAGTCGCTGTTCTTTGATCGCGCCCGATTTGAGCTTGATCTGGACAGTGATATGCTTGCTCTTACTCATAGTTTCGTCTTCCGCGCTGAAGCGAATCCAGCGAATGACATCCTTCCTACGCAGATTCAGCGCGGACGCACTGAAGCGGATAACATTGCGCTCATACGCATCTAGCTTCTTCTCCCAGACAGTCATCGGCTCATCAAAGCCCATTTGCCGCCGCAGGGTGACTTTACCGCGCACTGGATGTTGACTGACACGTCGGCGGTAGATCACATAGGCGATCACGCCAATCACGGTCACAATCGCGAGAGCGACCAAACCGACCCGAAACGCGGTCAGTTGCCAGTTCGTGACGCGCTCGACCGGCACCTGCGCCCGCCCGCCATCAACCATGACGTAACGCCCGCTTAACGGCGCTAACACAGCCACTTCAACCGTATACGCACCGGCAGGCAACTCAGCAAACTGCGCTTGATAGCGTCCGGTGTCGGTCATGCGCGGGGCGTTATCAGTTGCGATAGTCTCATCACCCTGCATAACGGTCACGCTCAGCATCGGTGCATCTGGATCAGCGCTCAGTTGGGTAATATCGATGCCAGCGCCCGTATCACGTTCAGTCGTGCTGACGATCACATCGAGCGGATTCGTCGGAAATGTCGGGAAGCCACCCGTGACCGGACTAGTCGCTCCGGCAGTCGGTTCGATCACGGCTAGATCCATCAGAATACTGGGCAATACAGCGAAGGATTGACTCGTGAGTTCATCAATTACCCGCACAGCGGCATCCGCAATCGGGCTGGCGGTGGCGCTATACTGCAAGCGATACGTGCCATCCGTCGCGAGCGTAAACGTGACCGGATACGTACCATCATCATCAGTATCCGTCAGGGTCTGCGTCTCAATCACGTTACCCGTTTGATCGATCAGCGTCGCTGTCACCGCTAGATCGGGCAGAGTCGGCGGTGTACCGTCATCTTGCAAGAGCGTGACAGCACCCGTCACTTGCTCACCGACAAGATACTGTGATTGTGGGATCGGCTCAGCGTCGAATACCAACCCGGCAACAGTGAACGAGGTTGTCTCCTCGACCAGCACCAAATCTTGCCCGTCGAGCGTCTGCGTCTGTGCGCTGACGACAGTCGTATAAGACCCCGCTTGATCGGCGAGCACGGTCGTGCTGTACTGCCCATCGCGGTCATTCGTCATGCTCATCGTCTCCGTCTGTCCATCAGGGCGCGTCAGGATTGTTTGCACAGCCAGTTGATACTCATTGTCATAGACGGGCAAAAGCAAACCGTTCGCCCGTGCGAGCGTCGTGCGGAGTGTCGCCTCTTCAAACAGGGCGATATCATCCGGCATTTCTAAATCCAGCGCAAGCGGAATCGATTGCGTTTGCCAGAAGGCATCGCTGACGATCGCCGTCGATTCGATTGTCATCTGCCACATGCCGGGCAAGGGATCACGGATTGTCCAGATTTCGATCGGTTCATCAGCGTTGATGATGTCCACGTTGGCGTTAGCCGGTGTGATCGGATTACCTGCCGGATCAATGACCTGTACTTGCGCTGGAATCGGATCTAGCTTGAAGAAGGTCAAGCGCAGTTCTGCTTGATACGGCGCGACAGGGATCATGTCACCCGCTAAGGCAATCGGTTGCGGCGTGATGAAGGTCGCGCCGGTGTCAGTGCCATCAGCGACAGCACTCGCAGTATTATTCGACAAGACATTTTGCGCGAAAACTTCGGTCAGGATACTCTGAATCTGAATCGCGATTTGCGTCCCGTTTTCGACTTGTGTCGCATGATCCGGCACACGTACAATCGCTTCCCAATCCGATTGACGTGATTCCCATAAGCGTCCGGTGCTATCCAGCGCGATCACGTATAGCGAATAATCCGCACCCGCGAACTCGCGCTCAGCCAGTTCTTGGAGCGCATTCATGTGTGATTGCTCACCCGCGTCTACCCCACAATCGAACGCGCCTGCCCCCCGCACGACACAGGGTTCGCCATCGGTGACGACGATCACGACTTTCTGATGATTGGTATCCCCCAGACGGTCGAATAGCTGGTCGGCACGGCGAAAAGCGCGGATAAAATCGGTATTGCCCAGATTCGCGGGCGAGTAAGTATCACGGAAAGCCGCCGCTGAGACTGTCTCCTGCAATTGTGCCAATGTCGTGCGCCAGTCGGCATCATCCGGCGGGGCAATCGCAGTCCAATCGAGCGTGATGTCTGCCGAATCACCGAAGTTGACCACTGCCATCCGGATCGGTACATCATCAACCAGCGCTTGCCGATAGCTCCCCAACAATTCAATCGCAAACTCAACGCTGAGAAAGCGCAAATCATCGGGGTCAGTCGCGGTGCGCGTCGGTTCGCCATAGGCTTCGCCGCCCATGCTCCCGCTTTGATCAACGATGAAGACCACATCAATGCCATCGCTATCCTGTGCGTTAATCGATGTTGTGATGCCGCCCCATAGCCACACACACACCACAAGACCGATCATACCCCGCATGAACCACGCTCGATTATTCCTCATCAGTCGCATCATCACTTTCTTGCATCGACATATACCAGTTGATGACGTTAGTCAGCGAGCCATGCTCCTCGATTAAACGATCCAGAACCGCTTTGCTGAAGCGTTTATCTTCACCATTCGGCAGAGGAACGATCTGCACATCTTCGTCATCCTTCGGCTTTAGCGCTTTCGCCTGCTCCTTAGCACGAGCACGCGGGCCTCGTGGACGCAAATCCTGCGAGCTATTTGTCACACGGCGGCGGGGGCCACTGCCCGTATCGGGCAAATCCGCCCCCCGAACACGCCGTTCACCGGTTTCCTCGCCGCTGGCTGACGCACGACCAGATGTGCGCCCCGATGGCGGTGTTTCGGACGTGTCGCCACTGTCACGCGGCAAACGCCGCCGGAAGCCACCCCGCACAGATGACGACGATTGATCGCTATCATCGCCTGCATTGCGCCGTGCGCCGAAGGTCTGCCGCCCACCAGTCCCGCGTGGTCGTCCGCGCCCGCCGGACTCGTCGCCCGTGCCTGTCGAACGATTGCTAGTCGTCAAGCGGCGACGATTGCCAGTAGTCGCGGCGTTATCGTCACCCGTGCCCGCATCGTTCGCCCCACGACCTTGCCTGAATCCGGATGTCGATCGACCACCGGAGCGTGTCGCGCCACCTGCGCTTGCATCTGTTGTTGTGCGCTCTGAGCGCGACTTGCCGAATGGTGATCCTGCCCGATTTTGACGGCTACCCTGCTGGGCGGCGGTCTGAGATGGCTTCGCGCCCGCCGATGATTGCTCCTGCTCATCAGGTCGCCCCGGAATCGTATCTTCGACCGAGACATCCGCCAGATCATCAGCACTCAGGGTTCTTCCCGACCGTCGTCTGCGTCTAGTGCCTGCCGGTGGCGCATCGCCCTTATCGGCATCGAACACCGTCTGTCGCCCACCACCACGCCGTCGCGATGTTAGCGGATTACCGCCACTGCGCGCTGATCTATTCTCGGCATTTTGATCTGATGAGTCCGCATCGTCGCCTGCTATTTCAGTCTCTGCACCATGCTCACGCGCGTTTGTAAGCGCATCAGAGTCCTCATCTGTCGCCTCAGCATCTTTATCTTGATCTGATGAGTTCGCATCGTCACCTGCCATTTCAGTCTCTGTCCCCTGATCGCTTTCATCAACCGGGGGATCGACATCATCATCGGCGCTTGTATCCGTATCAGCCTCAGTCTCGCCATTCGTCACAAGCGCCTGCTGGCTCTCGTAGTCGTTTATCATCTCATCAATCGTATCATCGCGCTCAGTCGTGTCATCAGCGACGCTCTGCTCATCTTGATCTTGATCGTCATCTGCCGACGTATCATCGACTGCTGTCAGGTCGTCAATGTTGCCGTTGAGATAATCCATGAATACATCGGGGGTTGCCAGCGCCTTCTGATACAGAACGAAAGCTGTTTTGGTCAATTGTAAGGTCGGGATGTCATCGGGGTTGCTATACACAGCTAGACCACGTTCGCCCAAGATGGGGAACGCGGCTTGGGCGAGTGCTTTTGCCGCCCGCCCAACTCGATCGTTCCAGCGTTCGTAATCGAGGTCGCGTAACGCGGACTTATCGTAACTCTTCGTGAAGGCGAGCAAATCAACGGTATCGGTCGATTGGCTGTTTGCCATATTAATCACGGTTTCAAAGACGAACCACATTTCATCGATCGTCGGGTCAGACATGGAACCATCCTCATTTATTTGTTTCGTGTGCATTGCGTGTGCTACTGAGGAGTCGAAAGCATCGACTCCTCATGTCACGGGTAACTCGCTTATTCATCCTCACCGATGATATCTAAGATCAGCAATTCCGTCAGGATATAGAGATCATCATCCACTGCTCGCCGATTTTTATCATTCGTGCGGTAGCGATTCCAACTCAATCCTTCTGCATCATACCAATCTTCCAGCGCATCAAGCAAATCATCGTTCAACTTGTGACGCGCGATCAAAGTCTCGACATCTTCCAGCTGGACCAGCGCTGTGCCGTCGTCGTTGGGCTTTTGCATGTTTAGCAAGCCGTCCAGCAAGAGCGTGTAGCGCGGGTTCTGCGCCTGACGTGCCGATAGCAGGGGCACACTGCCACCCTCTGGCAATTGTAGCATCATGCCATTTTGCTGGCTGACGGTGATAAAGCGTCCTGCCGCTAAGGCTAGCAGATAGGCTTCGGCATAGCGGTGCTTGCTCAAAGCTGTGACAACCGCCGGGTGCAACATGCGCCCCTGCTGGTTGACTTCGACGAGGCGGCGTTCGTATGCCAGCGCATTAGCTTCTGCCGGGAACACGGACGGGCGCATATCGGCATCCCGATCGTACTGTCGCCCGACAATCCCCATCTCGCGTTGATATTGTTCCTGCGCGTTACTCAGACTGCGTATGCCATCAATCGTGACAGTATCCACCGTCTGGATCACCGTCAGCGTGTAGGGATCAGTGCTCTCTAGCAGTTCGACCGTCGCGTTAGTGATGCCGGTCGGTTTCAAAGACGATTGTAAGCGCGGTGTCACATCCAAGTCTGATTGGAGCGCGAGGATATAACTGCGCTGGAGACGATTCGCCAGTGTCGGTTCTACACTTAGCAATGGCGAACTGCCCTGCCGCAGACGATCAACCGTCTCGTTGATGCGTGCCGGATTGTTGACATCCAGCAGATGATCGCTGAGAACAGACTCGAGCGTTTCATTATCGCGAATATCCGCCGATAGCAAACGCGCCAACTTCAACAAGCTATCAGCAAAATCATCGACTTCATCATATTGGAAGATCACCTCATCCGTATCATCGAAGTGCAGGCGCAATTGCGGCGTGATTGTACCCGCGTCCTCGTCAATCTGCACTTTCCAGATCAACTGTCGCAGAGCTTTTTGCACTTGATCCCTCTCGGCGAAGTACTTGTTATACCAGACATCTGCCAGATCCTCGCCATTGGCGTTCTTGACAACGTATTCGCGCGTGACAAAACCCTTGTTGCTCTCGGTCGTCTCCAGGTCTTTCCAGCGTGCGTTCACCTCACGGTAGCGGCGGGCGAGATGGAAAGCGAGCGATTGCTTCTGCATGTCGATGCCCAGCGCCTTCAACTCACTTTCCAGCGATTCCTTCAACTGGGTGGCGACAGCGGCGAAGTCATCCAGCGCGTTACGGATTGCATCGGGGTCTTTGGCTTCTTCGTGGATGACCGCCAGACTGCGGACATCGGGCAAAACTTGCTCAGATAGCGCCGCGAGAATATCGACAGCGACCTGTGCCTTACCAGCCCGCATCGCGATTGCATCGTCATTGCCATCTTCAGCGCCGTTGAGGATTGTCTCGATACTGCGACTGAGCCATTGCATCCAGCGATGCTTATCCTCATCGTGGTAGCGCAGTTGACGCGCCCCTGATTCCATGAGACGCATCGCCTCGTTGGTGTCATCACCTGCCGGACGGCGAACAATCGCGTAACCCTGTAAGAACGAATGCCAGTGCGACAAGGGGTTCGCCGCGAACTCTTCGTCCAGCAGTAGGATCGCCAGTTGCGTCGGTTCAGTCGTCTTATCGCTGACGCGCACCGCTTCTTCTGATCGCATCAAGTTATCGATCACCGAAGACGCATACTTGAGCGTAACATCGTCCAGCAAATCAGCGAAAGGCAGACGATATTGCATCACACCCATGCCACTAACAACCAGCTTGCGCTCGCGCAGTTGGGCAGTGTTGGTATCGCTTCGCTTGCTGTTGCGTAGCTCATCGACTGTGCCTTGATACGCCGCTGAGTCCAGCCAGATGGCGATCATATCGGCTAGTGCTGGATACACCCCCCAATTCGGTTGTACAGTCGTCAGCGGGCTTTGATCGCGCTGACCATCATGCACGTACAACTCATCAAAGAGCATCGATTCCAGCACACCATCATAAGGCGTGGGCTGGGTCTCCGTCCCGTAGATCATGGGATAGGGCGCATCCGATGCCAGTTGGAAGCGTTTGAGTTCGCGCAGGGTGGCGATGGTGTTAACCTGTCGCGTCTCGTTGCCGTGCCGCTGTCCGGTCAAGCCGACATCGGTCACAGCATGCCCGACGACACGCACAACGCCCTGCAAGCCCAACTCTTGCTTCAAACGGCGCGAGAGATACGCCATATCCGCATAGATTGCCGAGCCGACATCGTCGCTCATATCAGTGATAATAATCACGTCGAGGTCTTGCCCATCATAGCCTAACTCGCGCAGATCAGGATTAGCTTTACCGGCTTCAACCGTTGCCTTAGCTGAATTTGTCAGATAATCCGCGATAGAAACGCCCGTGCGATCAGACACACCACGCAGATTCTGTATCAGGGCCGCACGCCCCAGCACACGCTGATTCTGCAAGCCATTATTCGGGCTGAAGATCGCATCGCCTTGACGCTTGAGATACGTCTGATCGACCCATTCTTGCAGGGCGGGGTCATCTTCTGCCGATTGCACGAGGTCTTGCAGGTTATCGCGCCATGTGACTAGTTCAGTCTCCTCATCCAGCAACAAGCCGCGGAACTCATCCGTGACCAGCTTATCTTGCGAACTCGTGATGATACTCAGCAGTTGCACGGTCGGCGCGACCTGCCCAGATCCGGCATCGGATAGGGTCTTCTTCAGCTGAGTCAACACATGCCAGCCAGAATCGCCCAGACCCAGTACGAGCGCCGGACGGGGTGTCCACACGGGCGGTATCGTCACCGCTTCGATTTTGGGTGGCACCGCCGGTTTGCGTGGCTTGCGCTTGCGGATCGGTGGCGGCACTGATGTCTCTTTACGACGACCGAACAGGCGACACAAGAGATTTTGCAAGACGAACAAGCCAATCGGCAACAGCAACCACGGCCATGCCCCTAGCAGAAGCGGCCAGATGCTCTCGCGGGCGATCGGCTCGCCCCAGCTCGGCAGATGCTCGAATGTGCCGGGTTCAGATGCGCCGGGCATCGGCACGACCTCACGCGCAGTCACGCCGTTCGTCGGGTCGATATCGACCGTCACCACGTCGAAATTGCGGTCATTCTGTGTCGTGTTGAACGCGAGGCGCGTCCCATCCCGATTCCACGTCGCCCACGAGTCACTGCTGGCGGGGCCGTTGGCTTCAATCGCTTTGGTGGTGCCAGTCGTCAAGTTAGTCAACCACACATCCGCATTCGGGCTAGAGTAAGTCGTATCACCGACATCGTTACGCGTGAACGCGATCCACTCACCCGATGGTGAAAATGCCGGATAGTAATTGAGCGCTGCGTTGTTGCTCGCCCCGTTGACCGCGATCGCAGTCCCACCCTGTGCCGGGATCATGTACAGGTCACTCGTGCCGACGACTGCTAAGCCGTTGTCGATATTACGACGCAAGGCTCGCACGTAGACAATCGCCTCGCTATCGGGGCTCCAATTCGGCATCAGTGCGCCGTGATTGGCATCGGTTGCATTTTGTAACTGGCGAATCTGGCTCGTCTCCAGATCAAGCACGAATAGCTCAGTATCCGCCGTCGTGAACGCCAGTTGCGTCCCATCCGGCGACAGCGCAGAGTACATCCCCGGTACATCGGTGATCGGGACTTCATCGCCGTTGAGATCGAACACCATCACATCGCCATTAGGAACCGGCGCGACCATGGCCGACAGTTGACCGGTGCGGCTGACGCTGTGGCAAGCGACACATCCCTGCTCATTGACAAAGGCGACCTGTGCCGGTTCTTGACCATCGGGCAAGTCTTCATGCGTCAGGAAGATCCCCATCTGGTTCCCATCCTGCCGCCAGAAGTAGACATTCTCCGGGATCGGACAAATCGCCCCGACGATCGGCTGAGCTAAGAACCACGCCAGCGGAAGCAAGGCGAGATACGTTAATATCTTCATCAACAGGCATAACCAATCCGTAAGTCCCGGACGATTAGGCATATTGCGGAAGGCACGAATAATCAACCACAGCACGATCAGAGCGACTAGTGCCACCACCAACCACGGGAAGTAATTCCAGAAGCCTTCGCCACAGTACAGGCTCGTGATGCCCGGATTCGGCACGGGGTCAGCACTCACCGTGCGTAAGGGACTCGCAGGCGTCGAGGTCGGGGTATTGGTCGGGGTCGGGGTGCTTGTCGGGGTCGGGGTATTGGTCGGGGTCGGGGTACTCGTTGGCCGTAAGACGGAAATCGGCGGGCCGACAGCCGAATCAGAAGCGCGGACATCGCTTTCACAAGGCGTGTATTCGATAGTCGCCGTCCCGACCTGAAAGCTCCCCGTTTGTAGCGGGCGCACCGTGAAGCGGAAGGTCGCGGTCTGGCCTGTGTTCAAGCTCGATCGCGTCCATGAGACCTGTGCCGGCAGGTTAATCACGCCGTTGGTCGGGCGTTGGGTGTTATCGATCAACTCGAAGTTACTGGTATTCACCTGAAAGTTGAGCGTGATGTCCTCAGCAGAGAGGCGCGGCGTAATCAAGCGAGCAATCCGGCTGAACTCGCTGTTCAAGGATTGGGCATTGTTGGCAAAAAACGCATTATCACTCGTCGGCGTATCGGCAATAGCGGTCAACACATCGCGATCGACATCATCACCCAAGCCGATCGTCACAATGCGTGCCTGTGCGGTTTGGCGAGCGCGGTTAGCGGCACGCTGTGAGAATGTCAAATTATCTTGACCATCCGATAGAAGCACGATCACACTCGCCGC
>DAOTTV010000163.1:0-24990 GCA_034437755.1 Anaerolineae bacterium
CTCAAAGCCGAATTTCAGCCGAAATTGGGGCAATTTTAGCCCAAAATAACTTGGATATTCGCATTTGGGCAGCAAAAACTGCCTACCAACACGGTAGAGGGAGACTACCGAAAAAAGGGAATGCCAAAAACTTTTGCTTTTTTGAACGCATAGCGTTCAAAATGAACAAGGTCAAGGAACGACAGTTCCTTGTGGGGGTGTGGGGGCAAAGCCGCTGCAACAAAAACCACGCGACATCCCAAAGAGCCGATCAGATCAAGAACTCGCCCGTCGTCTCGACCACTTTTTGCTGATAATCGGTGACGTATTTATCCAGACGAGCGAGTATATCTTGCCAATCATCACTGCTGAGGACTTGCCGCATTTCGTCGGCGGTATTCGCCACTGCTTCGACGCGAATCATCGGCGTGCTATCATCATCGCGATAATGCGCGTACCATGCCGCCGTCACCTGTAAGCCGATGCGGCGCGTCGCCGGTATCCAATCGCTGACGACGAATTGAAAGTAGTCCTGTTCCATCCCGGGACGGATGTCCCATGTCATAATCACGGTTAAACTCATAGTAGCTCTTAGCCTTTGCTTGGTGGCGTATGATTGGTCGCGCTCATGTGTCGTCGCTGACATTCGGCGTGAGGACGACGACTTCCGGGTGTCCGGGCAAGCCGGTGACGTTCACGCGCAGGGTCTTTTCTTCGTTCACGCGGCTAACACCCATCGCTTTCAAAAATTTATCGACCGGCTCTAGCTCGATGCTCGAGCCGGCTTGCGCGTAGTGCATCGGCACGATGTAATTCGGCTCAATCTGCGCGATGACTTCGGCTGCCATCGCCGGTTTGAGCGTGTTACCACCCCCCACCGGCACCAGCGCGACGTTAACTTCGCCGAAGGCTTCGATCACCGATTGATCCGGCACATGCGAGAGATCGCCCAGATGCAAGACGCTCAAGTTATTGGGATACTTGATGAGATAGGCGACATTATAACGGACGATACCCGCGGCTTCGTCGACGTGGTGCAGGGCAATGCCGGTGACAAACACGCCGCCGAACTCGTACTCGCCCGGGGTCGAGAGCGCGTAATCGTAGCCTTTGACGACATCGACCGCGTTATGACCGGCGCTATCGTGGCTGACTGTGACAATATCACCGCGTAACTTGGGCGTAGGTAAACCGATATAGTCGGAATAAGGATCGGTAACTACCGTCGTTTGGCTACGCTCTACCAGACGGAAACAACTCAAGCCGTACCATGTAATATCCAATGCATCATCCTTTCTGATCGTATGCTGTGAGCGATCATTATACGCGGATCGCGCCTGAATGTGAATCCCAGCACCTTGATGTGATTAGAACAATTGTACAGGATTGCGCTCGTTTGTCAATCGCGGTAGGCGACGACCGCCCCCTGTATGCCGAATTCGGGCGCGTAGACCGCGATGAAGCCCAGCACCGCCTGCTGGAACGCGCCCGAATGTGTGTACGCAATCTGCCCGTGAACGGCATCCCAGCGCGATATAATCAGTTGTGTGCGCGTCGGGTCGCTGGCGGCATAGATTAACTCGCTGTGGATCGGCGCTGTGAATGTGTCGCTGGGGGCGTGTAGGAGCAAGATCGGCGTGCGCGCCCCATACACCGCCCGCGCCGGTGCGATCGCGTCCACCTCGAAATCGGCGCGTAACTCGCTGATACGAAGCGCCGTCGGCACGAAAATATTGATCCACACACCGAACTGGGCGTTGGCCTGCTCATAGATGATGCGCTCGAAACTGCTGTAGGGGGCTTCGGCGATGATGAAGCCGATGTCATCGCGCACGCGCAACATTTGCAGGGCAGTCGCCGCGCCGTAGGATTGCGCCATGATACCGATGTCATGCGCGGCAACGTCGCTGTGATCTTCCAGCCAATCGACCAGTATTGCCGCGTCGTATTTCTCATGGTAGCCATAGCTCAGCAATGCGTCGTCGCTCGCCCCCATGCCGCGCGCGTCATATGTCAGCACATCACAGCCGAGATTCCAGATCGCCGGCGCGTACAAGCCAACCAAGCGCCGATCGCCGCCCAAGCCGTGCATCACCAGAATCGCACAATCGCCCGCAAGCGGGTTCTCGTAATAATCCGCGACCACCGTCAGGCCGTCCGCCACCGGAATTGTGAGCGTCTCGGTGGGGTCAATGCCCCAATCTGGCGCATAGACTGCCAGCCATTCGTCGCTACGGTTTTCTGGTTGCTGATAGACGACAACCTGACTGCTGAAGTAATAGCTAATGCCGGCGTAAAGGGTCGGGAGGATGATAATCGACGCGATGAGAACCCGAGCAAACCATTTGTGCATATGCGTTGCTTTCGTTTTTTTGTATTGTACTGGTGATCGCGCCACTTGTGTGGCTTTTATAGTGGCTTCTCATGCCAAACACAGATAGGAGAGACCAGCGTGAGCGAACTCAAAGACATTTATAATTTTCAGCAGATTGACGATCAGCTGGCGACGGGCGGACAACCGACGATCGACCAATTACAAGACCTAAATCTGGCCGGCTACAACGTCATCATCAATCTAGCGACCGGCACCCCCCCGCATGATCTCGCGCAGGAAGGCGATATTGTGGTCGAGATGGGGCTGGATTACATTCATATTCCGGTGGATTGGGAAGCGCCGACAAGCGCCAATCTCGAAGATTTTTACGACGCGATGAAACTCAAACGCGACAAACAAATATTCGGGCATTGCATCGCCAATATGCGCGTCTCGGCGTTCGTGTTTCTGTATCGCGTCAACAAGCGCGGCGCTGACATCGACACGGCACGCGCCACCCTTCACCGCATCTGGAATCCTGACCGCGATAACCCGACGTGGGCGCGTTTCATCGCCGATCATCTGTGAAGCGGCGTACTCATCGGACATGAACTTCAATTTCTACCCGACTCCGCATAGCATACATATGAAACGCGACCGATAAGCGACGAAAGGTATTTTATGCTCAATATCACCTATGCTGTGAGTGATGTCGATCTTGCTGAACGCCTCCAGCACGATTTATCGCAAAACTCGATCCGGCTCGAAAAGCCCTTGCTGATCGTCCTCATTACGCCTGATGCCGTCGAGGACTCATCCGTGAAGACCGCCATCGCCCACGCGCTGAACGAGAAGCACACGATCGTGCCGCTGATGGTCGAGCGTGCGCCGCTCCCAGATACCATCGCCGACCTGAAAGCGCACACCATCCAGCGCGATTATGACCTGCAACGCATCCTGCACATCGTGCGCCGCGCCGATATTGGCGACCGCGTACTCGCCTCTAATCGGCGTATCCTGCTCTATCTGGGGGTCGTGGTGGCGATCATCTTCGGCGTGGCTGTCTGGACACTGGCGACGGGCATCATCGCGCCGCCGACTGACGAATACGCCACCGAAAACGCGATTCGCGTCCAGCAGATCGAGACGCTGACCTTCCCCACGCTCGATGCGTACATGCCGCGCTCGACTCAGGACGCGCTCGCCTTCCCGCAGACGGTCGAAGCGGCGAACACGCGCAATGCGCCCCTGCTCGCCGCCAGCGCGACCGCCCAGCCCCGAAGCCTGCAAGCCAGCGCCACCGCCCAGCAAGATGCCGTGATCGCCACCAGCACCGCGCGCGCACAGGCGACCAGACAGGACGAAAGCGACTAGTAAAAAGGGACGTTTGTCATGGTTTGCGCGGGCGACAGCATCTAGCGCGGGGTTTCGTGTTACAATAGCCAAAAATTCCCTGTCTAGCATAACGCTCATCGGCTGGGCAGGGGCGAACGAATGCTTGAACCTCGAAGGGGGAACCATGACCACCGATCAAGAAACGGTATTCTATCACGCCATCAACCGCGATTACGTCTCAGGCAAGCGGCAAAAACCAATGGTTGACGTGCCATTTTCGCTCGCGCCCAACGAGACATTCGGCGGGCTATCGATGATTTTAGGCGCAATAGGCTTGATGATTTTGCTAGCGGTGACCGTCGGCGCGTTCCAACGCCCGATTGATACCGCCGAAGCGCAGATTCTCAGCCGAGACGCGCAAACCGTCACCCTGCAATTCACCGCGCCGGTCGATCGCGTCCGCCATACACCCACGATCACCGTCAATGCCAACCAAGCCGCCTCGCTGGATGGTGTCAACAGCACGCGCATCGCGTTCAATCGCTTTCAACCGTCTCAGCCGAGCTTCAATCTGGACTATAACGGCGGACCCTTCGCCGTCCAGAGCTGGACGAGCAGTACGGCGATCTTGCTCGGCTTGGTGACGCTGATCGCGCTGATTCTCATTAGCTTGCCCATCCGCGAGATTCCGCGCACACGACGTAAAAACATCGAAGCGGCGACCAATCAGGTCGCGCAAAAGACGCGCCTCGTCAACGACGGGCAAGTGATCTACGGCACGCTCCAAGACATCATCCCGCAGTTCGATGCGCTGGGCGATGTTGTCGGCTATGGCTTGCAATACGCCTTCCAATCGCCGACCACCCAGCAAACGGTGAGCGGTCACATGGCGGTGACTAAGAAGGACATCGGCGACGAAGATGCCTACCAGTGGGAAGGGCGACAGATCGTCGTGCTATACGCCGATGATGATTTGCATCAGATGCTGTGAGGCGCGTCGTGGACAAAGACCAACGCGACCATCTGACGCAAATACAGGCAAAATACGTCGATGATCTCATGCGCTTGCCCAACGTCGTCGGCGTGGGCATCGGGCAAGCGCAGGTCAACGACACCTATACCGACACGCCAGCAATCGTCGTGATGGTCGAGCGCAAAGTGCCCGCCGATCAACTGGATGCTGAGGCGCGCATCCCACGCGAGCTAGAAGGCGTGCGCGTCGATGTGCAAGAAGTCGGGCAGTTGAACGCCTTCTAAGCCTCACGGCAAGACCCAGCGCGGATGATACGCCCGTTCTGAGATGCGCGTCAGCGCGTCGGTCGTCGTATCCAGCACCCAAACTTCAGGGCGCGCCGATGCGCTGTTCAGTTCGAGACGTTGCAAGACGAGCTTATCGCCGGTCGGATTCCACGCGAAGAAGTGATGGCTATAAGCCTCGTCATAAATCATGCGCTCGACCGCGCCCGTCTCAACATCGATCCCGTAAATCTGGAAGCCCTGCGTCCAGCGCTCGTCGCTGTACTGGCGCGCAATCGCGACGCTCTGCCCATCCGGATTCCACGCGGCGGCAATGTCGTTGTTGCTCCCCTGCCGCGCTGTGAAGTCCGTGAAGGTCGGCGGGGCTTGATCGAGATCGACAATCCGCAGATGCGCTTGCATATTCCCCCCCCGATCGACCATATCCGGAAAGATCAAACGTCGCCCATTCGGGGCAAGCGTGCCCGTCACGCCATATGTCGCCGGCACGGTGACCCATGTCGGCGTGCGGTCATCGCTCGTCTGCGGGTTGAAGTTAAAGACCGAGATGCTGGGATTGGTGATGTCCGAGTTGTAAAAAGCAATCGTGTTGCCATCCGCCGCCCAAACTGGCGTATGCCCCAGCAATTGTGACTCCTGCGCGAGTGGGCTTGTCTCGCCGCTGGTGATGTTCAACAACCAGATACGCGGCACGCCAGGGCGCACGTTCGCTAGCTGGCGGTTGAGCGATTGGCGCATGTAGGCGACTAACTCGCCATCCGGATGAAACACCGGCGCGTAACACTCGGTATCTTCGGCGGCACAGTTGGTCAGCTGGCGCGTGTTGCCCGTCTGCAAGTCCAGCAGATGAATATCAAGCAGGCGCGTATCGGTGTTACGCTCGCTATAGGCGATGTAACGACCATCGTCACTGACCCCGAAATCGAACACGCCCAATTCGCTATCGGTCACGGCGCGGGCTTGCTCTGGTTGCTCGACTGGCGCAATCCACACGTTGGGGATCGTCGTCGCTTGCATGGCAGAGGTGCTGAGCGGGTACAGGTAGGCGACTGTCGCGCCCTGCCGTTGGGGACTGCCCCAGTACGCCACGCCAGCGATGACCAGCACCAGCGCGACAATCACCGTCAGCACGATCAGATCGAAGCGCGATAGGGGCGATTCAGTTGTGGGCTTGTTCTCTTGGCTCATGATGCGCCCTTCGGCTTAGTTTAGCGGTCACATACAAATCGCCTTCATCATAGGAGGCGCGTCCGAGCCTGTCTAGCCTGATCCGCGATCGTCAGTCGCCTCACTCTGCCGACCAGATATATGCATCATCGAAGGCGACGCGCACCGGCGTATTATCATAGCCGACCAACACAACGCCCGTGTTGCCCCGCGTCAGGCGATCGTCGTTAATCTCGTGTACCAGTTCGCCGTTGACGTACAGCGCCAGATAATCACCGACACAGGCCATCGCAATCGTGTTCGCCGCCCGCCCCTGATTAATCACCGCACTGCGCGTCCACGCGACGAGATCGGTGAAGATCTCATCCTGTACCAGCGTGATCGCGTAGAAGCCATCGCCACTGATGCGGAAGTAATAACCGTCGCCGTCATTGGCGGGGTCGGCGCGGCACATCAAGCCATAGCCGTTGTCCAGTTCGCTCGTTTTCTGCGTCGTCGTGATGCTGACGACGCTATCGGTCAAGGCGCGGTCGTGCAAGCTCCAGAAGTTCAAGCCGCTGGTCGGCGGCACGAAGCCCAGTAATATCCCATCTACAATCGAAAAATCGACCGTCCCGCTCTCAATAGCGGACGTGTAGGTTTCCCAGTCGTTCGCGTCGTCAAATGTCACATGCGCTAGCAGATCGCCCACCGTCACATCGTCATTGCCTGCTATCCAATCCAGCACGGGATTATCGCCGTTGGCGCTTGTGTCGCGCTCGTCAGGCGGGGTCGGCAGGTCAATTGCGCCGATAGCCGGCGGGGGTGGCGGCAGGATGATGTCGCCGCTATCGTCGGTGATGGTGGGGGCATCGTTGGCTGTATCGGTGTCGGTCGGGCTTGTGCCTGCGACAGACCAGATTTCCAGATCATCGAAGGCAACTTCGACCGTATCACCATCGACGAAGGTCGAGACGGTGAAGCCTGCCACGCCCTCAGCGAAGGAGCGGTCGTCGTCGGTGGCTTCGCTAATCAGTTGTCCGTTGGCATAGAGCGCGAAGTAATTATCGACACAAACCGCTGTGATCTGGTTGGTCACGCCGCGCCCCTGTTCGATCGCCCCTGTGAAGCGCCAATCGCTGAGAATCATCAGGTCATCGCCCACAACCTTGAAGATTTGTCCGTAGCCGTCGCTACTAATCCGCAGGTGGTAGCCCTCGGCGGTGTTTTCGACCGCCGCCCGACACATCACGCCGTAGCCGTTGTTCAAATCACCGGCGACGTGCGTCGCATCGACGACCATCACAACATCGTCGTGGATCGTCGTGTTTTGTCCCCACAGCAAAATGTCGGGCGCATTGCGGATCGCTTGATACACGCCATCCAGCACCTGCACCGATCCTTGTGGCTCGGTGTAATTCTCCCATGCGTCGCGCGCGTCGAAGGTCTCATAAAGCAGGCGGTCAGCGACAGTCACAGGGCGTTCGCCCGGTATTAGCCGATCGTTGATGGCGCTCGCCGCGCTCTGTGCTAACGTCGGCGCGACCAGCCCCAGCACCACCAGCCACACATACAGCCCAATCTTGCGTGTCATGTCTGCACTTATCCCTAACTAAAAACTTATCGTCTGTGTCTGCTTTGTAGCACGATCAGGTGAGATGAGCAAGCGACTGAGGCGGGTCTCACACGCGCTTAACGATCGCGCAATGCCGCCGCCAGTTCATCTTCGGTGATCTCGCCGTTGGCGAGCCGTTGCCGCAGGCGAATCAGTTCGTCATCGCTCAACGAGCGTAAAGCATCGCTCAGGCGGTCATCGCCGTTTTTGCGCTTGCCTGTCGCGCCCGCCGTGTACAACAATTCGTCGTATAAATCGGCTTCGTCGTCGTCGCGGTTGGTGCGCTTGTTTTGGTGCTGGTTGGCTTTCTGCTGACCTTCAACCTGCCCCCAATTCCACACGAAGCCCATGCTAACGACCGCCGCCGCCATGACCATGAAGATGATCGCGATAATATCTTCGCCCAAGCTCGGACCGAGAAATACACTGCTGAGTACGATCGCCCCCACGACCATCGTCCACACGACGACCGTCGCAACCGCTTTCCAGAACGTTCCTGCATTATCCATAGCGCGTTTGTATCCTTTGCTTGTCATCTATTCATCCCTCAGTGCCATTGTATCGCGTTTGCGCGTTGATCTGTATTGATCCGTCACTGTTCTCATGACGGTTTACGCAAATCACGTCCGTGGGTTGCATGGGATGTGCGGTAGCCCCACAGAATAGAGGATGCGCTCGCCTACATTCGCAGTGAGATTGCAGACAAGCGCGATGCCGGTTAAGCCGAACGCGCTCAGTCGCCCGCTGGACGAAGCGATTTGTCTTGTGCGCCGTTTTGGTGTAGGTTAAACATAGCTCAGGTGATCCGTTATACAGAAGCCGTTGCAGACAAGCGTAACTTCAACAAGCAGTGAAATGGCGGTAAAGCACACGAGAGACACATCATGGATGAGATGACACGACCACGAAACCTCAAGTTCGGGCCTTATATTTGTATCAAGCCAATCGGCGGCGGTGGGCAGAGTTCGGTCTTCTCTGCCATGCACGAGGCGACGGGGCATATGGTCGCCCTGCGCGTGATGTCGATTATGGCGGATGATGTGCCGCAGGCTGTCGAGCGCTGTAAAGACGTGATGAACAGCATCACCCTCATCGACGCGCCCAATCTGGTCAGCGTTGAAGATTTTGGCAACGAGAATAACGTCCTCTACATCGCCATGAATGTGATGTACGGCGGGTCGCTCTACCAGCGCATGAAGCAACGCGGCTTCTTCGATAGCGAAACCCTCGACCCACCCCCACCCGCGCCACACCGCCCCTCAGCGGGCGAAGTGCTGAGTATCACCGAGCGCATCGCCACCGCGCTCGACCACCTGCACAGCGTCGGGGTCGTCCACGGGCAGGTTAGCCCCAGCAACATCATGTTCGATGCCGATGGTGCGGCGTATCTGGCGGATGTCGGCTTCACCAAGCTGATGAAGATCATTTATAAGCTGGATGCCACCAATTCATTCAACATGACACACTACAGCGCCCCCGAACTTTGGGAAGGCGAGCGCCCCAGCGCGGCGACCGATCAATACGCCTTCGCCTGTACCGTCTACGAGTTGTTGACAGGGCAAGCGCCCTTCGCCGCGCCCTCCATCTTCGGCTTGATGCAAGCCCACGCCAACAACGTCGTCATGCCACCGCACTACGTCCGCAAGCATCTGCCACAAGCGCTAGCGATGGTTTTCTGGAAGGCGCTCGCCAAGCCTGTCGATAAGCGTTATACAACCGTGACCGCCTTTTACGCCGCGCTCAAGCAGGCTTTCGGCGATGATCTCGGCAAGCCCACGCAGTTTTGTACCTTCCCGCTGACATGACTCTGAATAGTTGTCTATCTTTCGGCATCCGCTATACTATAAGATACAGGGGATGTGAAAGGTACAAGGCAAACGATGCCGATGCAAGCATCATGGTTTTTATCATTAGTACGACCTGCGCCGTCGATCACTGACCCGATCGAACGCCAGCAGGCTTATATTTTCTCCGCGTTGATGTTGGTGCTGAGTGTTCTGCTTGCACTCGGCACATGGTTCTGGATGCAGACCGCGCGTGACCAAACACCAGCTCTATGGGGCTTATTCATCTTCACCAACGTCTATTGCTGGGCGATGTACGGCGTATGTCGTCTGGGGCATTATCGCACGGCGGCGCGCCTTTACGCCCTGCTCGCCTATACCAGCATCATCGGCGGCTATGTGGCCTTCGGCTATACCCAGCCCGAAGCTGTCTTTATCTATCTCGCGCTGGTCATCATCATCGTGGGTCTGGCTTTGTCCCTGCGCGAGACGATGCTCGTGGTCGTCATCATCAGCGGCACGATGCTCGTGTTACCCGTCGCCATGCAAACCGACGCAGTGCATACCCTGACACTGTGGAATATCGGCTTATTCACGCTGGTGATCGGTCTGGTCACGCTGTTAACGGTGATGATTACGCGCATCTATCGCACGCAAGCCTATGAAAACGAACAGCGATATCGCGAATTGATGGAAGCCAATAACGAAGGCGTGCTGGTGGTTGATGCCGATACCGCGCGTATTCTGGATACGAACACCGCCTTTGAGCGCATCACGGGCTATCAAGTGTCGCAGATCATCGGGCGCTACCCGATCGAGTTCTTGACTGCCACATCGCAACAGGTCTCCGCACGCATCTGGGAGCAACGAAGCCCCGACACGCACGAATTCGAAGGACGACGCGCCGATGGTGCGTCCTTCATCGTCGAGGCGACGCTCAAACCTTATAGTTATCGTCAGCAGTCCGCCTATGTCATCATCGTGCAGGATATTGCCGAGCACAAGGTCACCGAGAAAGCCCTGTATCTCAGCGAGCAACGCTTCAAGGCGATCTTCAACAACACCTTCCAGCTGATGGGCTTGCTCGAACCCGATGGTAAGATCATCGAGATGAACCAGACCGCGCTCAACTTCTTCAACGCGACGGCGCACGACATCCGCGGCTTATACCTGTGGGATAGCCTGATGTGGCGCGAGAATGCCGACGCGCGCGCGCTCGTACAGCGGCATGTGCGCGAGGCGGCAGCGGGGCGCTTCATGCGCTTCGAGATTGACCTGCACGGAGCTGAGACGCACCACATCACCGCCGATTTTTCGATCACGCCCGTCTATGACGAACGCGGCAAAGTGACCCTGCTGATTCCCGAAGCACGCGACATCACCCAGCGCAAACAAGCCGAGCGCAAGCGACGCGAGATCGAACGGCGCTATCAGGCACTGTTCGACCAGACGGCGGATGCCGTTTTCATCTTCAGCATGCAGGGCGAGCTGCTAGAAGTCAATCAACAGGCCTTGAACATGCTCAACTGTGAGCGCGCGGACATCATCGGCATGGATTTGACGCGCTTCATCGCCGCTGAAGAACACGACCAGACCTATGACGTACTCGCACGCCTGCAACGGGGCGAACTCATCAGCAAGGTGTATGAACGGCGCATGCGTCGTAAGACCGGCGAGACCTTCCTCGCTGAGTTGAGCGCACAACTCGTCCGCGATGATAACGGCGACCCGCTCTACATCCAGAGCATGGCACGCGACCTGACCGACCGCCAGAAAGCCGAGCGCGATCGCTTTCATCTCGCGCTCCAGCGCGAACACACCAAAATGCTAGAGAGCTTCATCGAGCAAGCCTCGCACCACTTCCGCACGCCGCTGAGCAATATCAAGACCAGCGCCTATCTCTTGAGCCGCCTCATCGACCGACCACAGAAGCAAGCCGAACACACGCAAGTCGTCCACCAAGAAATCGAACGCCTCGAAAGCCTGATCGAAGACTTGCTGACAGTCACCCGTTTGCGTAAAGACGACTCCTCGTACAATATCACCCGCGTCGCCATCAAATCGCTCTTGCACGAAATCCGCGCCTACACACAGGGGCGCATCGCCTACAATCACTTCACATGGGATTGGACACACGAAACGACGCTCGATCCCGTCGTGATCGGCGACAAGACACGCCTCGGACGGGCGATTCAAAACGTTGTCGATAACGCGATGATGTACACAACGGCGGGCGGCACAATCCGCGTGAGCAACCACGTCTATAATCGCTGGTTCGTCATCGACATACAGGATACGGGCATGGGCATCGATCCGCGCGACTTGCCGTATATCTTCGATAATTTCTATCGGGCCGAAGCCGCCCGTGAGCGCGAGACAACCAGCAGTGGGCTAGGCTTAGCCATCACCAAGCAGATTATCGACCGGCATCGCGGTGATGTGCGCGTGCAGAGTACACGCGCGCGCGGGACGCGGGTGCAAATTATCCTGCCGATCCAACTCGATTGGCACACCGAACCGCCGCCCCTGCCCGCTGGCTTGCTCGAACTTGACGCGCCCGAAGATCACTCACACAGGGGTGACCTGCTGTAATTTGTCTAGCACAGTCTGGCTGAAGGTGTGTAAATCAGTGCTGAGGAGCAAGGGCGCATCACCGGTCTGCATCGCTGTCTGGTAGGGCGACCAGCCCTGTGCCCAGCGCATCGCCGGCGCGTCGATCGCGCTCACCTGTGCCAGCAACACGGGATCATTCAACCACGTCGCCGCTACTGGCAACGCCGCCGCCATCATCGACGGGAAGCCCGCTTGCAGGGCGAATTTCAGCGCGAGACTGGTCTTGCCGATGCCACCGGCTCCCATCAGCGTAATCAGGCGCGTCTTCGGCAAGTCGAAGAGCTGGCGCAGTTGCTCCAGCTCGCCCACCCGCCCGACGAAGGGCATCGTCTCGGCGGGTAGATTATGGCGGGTGAAGATGATGCGGTTGGTGCTGGCACTGCCAAAGCGCGAGACCTGCACCGCCGTCCCATCGCTATCAGCACGCGCCACGGGCGATTTTGTCCCCAGCAATTCTTCGATCTCTAGCCCTACCCGCCGCACGGTCGTGATGCGCGCGTAGGGGTCTTTGTTCAACATGCGATAGATCAAATCCATAAGGAACTATCGTTGCTTGACCTTGTTCATTTTGAACGCTGTGCGTTCAAAAGAGCAAAAGTTTTTGACGTTCCCCTTTTTTAAAAAGGGGGGGTAACTACTCAGGTCAATTGATTTACGCCAGCTTCTGCCCGCAAGACAAGCACGGTTGAAGTCCCTCTCCTAGCCACATCGTGGCGGTCGGGAGAGGGATTTAGGGTGAGGGTTGAGTAGTTACGCCTTTTTGAACGCTATGCGTTCACAATGAACAAGGTCAAGGAACGACAGTTCCTTGTGGGGGTGCGGGGACAACGCCCCTGTGACAAAAACCACGCGACATCCCAAAGAGCCAGGTGATTTTATACCGTAATTGTATTCAGTATCCCTCAAACATCCCCCCAAAAAGGTGTGGGTAACGTATAGCCCAGCGGAGCGTTCGGCGCGGCTATCGGTTACAATAGACAACAGACGCACACGATAGAAATTGAGGCAGATTGTGGCACGCAAAAAAGGCAAGGGCAAACCCGGCAAGCCGCGCAACAAGCGCGACGGTCGCTCGCGCGGGACGCGCAAGAAAGGCAACCAGCGCCCGCCAGCAGATAACGAACTGGTTGAGATCAAGCTGAAAGCGATGGCGAACGGTGGCTATGCGCTGGGAACACACGACCGCCGCACGACCTTCGTCCCCTACACGATCCCCGGCGAAGTCGTACAGGCGCGTATCGTCGAGAGGCGTGGGCGCGTCGATTTTGCCGAGGGCATGACGCTGGTCGAAGCCTCGGCTGATCGCGTGTTCCCGCAGTGCCCGCACTTCGGCAAAGGGCAATGCTGGAACTGCCAGTGGCAACACATCGACTATCAGGCGCAATTGCTCTTGAAGCAGGACGTATTCGCCGATCAGTTATATCGCGTCGGCAAGTTCGACGATAATCTGATCGAGCGCGTGATGAATCCGGTCGTGCCCGCGCGCGATCAATGGGGCTATAACTATAACCTGACGCTTGAGCGCGATGCTGACGGGCGCTTCGGCTATTATCGCATGGACGGGCGCACCGTCGAAGCGGTCGAGCAATGTCCGGTGATGCACCCTGATTTACAGGCGTTATACAACATCATCGAGATTGACTTCGCCGATATGACGCGTATGGGGCTGTGGGTCGGCAGTGATGGCGAGACGATGATCTTAATCACCATGAATAGCGAGAACGCGCCCGAACTGACCGCCGATTTGCCGACGAGTGTCAACGTCGTCTTGCCGGATAACGAACCCGTCAATCTGGTGGGCGACTCGCTGGTGAATTACGAGGTCGGCGGGCGCTGGTTTCGGGTGACGGCAGGCGGCACATTCCGCGCCAATGTACCGATGATCGACAGCTTGATCGCCGAAGTGCTGTTACTGCTCGACCTGAGCGAGGATGACTCTGTGCTGGATTTATACGCGGGGGTCGGCGTGTTCAGCGCGTTCATCGCGTCGCGTGCCGGTCTGGTGACGCTGGTCGAGAGCTACCCGCCGATGGCGACCGATGCCGAAGAGAATCTCGCTGATTTCGACAATGTGGACATCATCGAAGGCAATGTCGAAGATGTGTTGCAATCGCTGGTCACTGCCGGCGAACGCTACGAAGCCGCCGTGATCGACCCGCCCAGCAAAGGCTTGAGCCGGACAGCTATCACACAATTGCTGGCGCTAGACATCCCGCGTCTGGTTTACGTCAGTAGCGATCCGGCGACGTTCGCCCGCGATGCCCAACAACTGACGACAAAGGGCTATGCGCTGGCGAAAGTCCAGCCCTTCGACTTCGCGCCGCAGACCTATTACATTGACTGTGCCGCCCTGCTGGTCAAAGCCTGAGGCGGCGCTCATAGGTCGGCTTCGTTGACCGTCGGCACGATGTAGATCACGGGTTCTTCGTAGGGGTGCGCGGTGCGGATCGCCTGCACGACTTGCTTGCCGATGGCGCGATCACAAAAAGTCTCGATGCGGACTTCTGGCTCCTGGTTGATCGTGCCAACTGCGCCGGTGTGCGGGCTGGCATCCGCCGACGGCTTGAAGCGCCCCAAGCCCGTCGTCGTGAAGGCACAATGCGTGTACTCACCGACAGTGCCGCCGCCGGCCTCAGCAATCGCAGATAGAATCGCTGTTACGTCCGCGGCGGGTGTCGTGACGACGATCATTAGCGTTTGTGTCATGGCTGTTTGCTTCTCCTGCTTTGTGTGATTTGTGGCTCTTTAGGATGTCGCGTGGTTTTTGGCGTTCCCTTTTTTCAAACGCTCTTATGTCGAATGTGTGCAACAGTCACTTAGGGCTTTGCCCTAAGACCCGTGAGCTTTTTCAAAAGCTCGCCCAAAACTTTCACAGCTTGCTTTTTTCAACGCAATTGCGTTGAAAACAACTGATTTCAAAAGGCGTAAGCCTTTTGCAGGGTGCGGGACAGCGTCCCACTTTGCACATGAGCCTTTTCAAAAAGAGCTTGACCACGCAAGATACGAAAGACCCTGATTTGTTTATGCTTCTGTAGTCTGAGTGTAACGACTATGTAAGATACGCCCCCTATTGTAGACAGTGTACCACTCAGAGACTCTGGGATTTTTTGACCATGATACACCAAGAGGAGCAAAAAGAAATGATGATAAGACGAGCCTCATTCGTGATCGTCCCCGTGCTGGCGATCGTCGCTGTGTTATTCGGCATCCCGCAACTGACCACCGCCCAACGCAGTGATTGTGCGCCGCGCTTCGCCGCCTCGTGGACAGAGACCGATTTCTGCAATAGTTCGATCGATTTTAGCGAAGTGTTCTCCGGCGGTGTCGGGCGCGATGGCATCCCCGCCGTGACTGACCCCGGCATGGAGAGCATCGAAGACGCGGCACAATGGCTCGGTGACCGTGCGCCGGTGATTGCCGTCGAAGTTGATGGCGACGCGCGCGCTTATCCGCAAGCTGTGCTGATGTGGCACGAGATCGCCAACGACGAGATTGGTGGCGTGCCGGTCGCTGTCACCTTCTGCCCGCTGTGCAATAGCTCGATCGTGTTCGATCGCCGCGTTGAGGGCGACACGCTGGAATTCGGCGTGAGTGGCTTACTGCGTAATAGTGATCTCATCATGTACGACCGCACGACCTTTAGCTGGTTCCAGCAGTTCACCGGTGCCGGCATCGTCGGTGACTTGAACGGCACCCTGCTCGATATTATCCCCTCGCAGGTGATCGGCTTCCAGCAATTTGCCGAGCGTTATCCCGACGGGCTGGTGATGTCGCGTGATACAGGCTTCAACCGCAGTTACGGGTCGAACCCGTACGTCGGCTTGGATGACAACGCCCACCCGACAACATCGCTCTTCCGCGGTGAATACGATGACCGCGTCGAACGGCGCGCGCGCGTCCTCGCTGGCGTGATCGACGGCGAAGCGATCGCCTATCCCTTCCCGACGCTGTTTGAAGAGGTCGTGATCAACGATACCGTTGGCGAAACGCCGGTCGTCGCCTTCTGGCAGCCGGGCGTCGCGAGCGCATTGGATGAGCGCATCATCGACGCATCGCGCGATGTCGGCACTGCCGCCCTCTTCAGCCGCGAGCTAAATGGCGAGACTCTCACATTCACATACGATGCCGATAATAGCACACTGATAGACGAACAGACCGGCAGTACGTGGAACTTGTTCGGCGAAGCGACCGCCGGCGAACTCGAAGGCGAAGCGTTGGAGCAATTGGTCGCCGCGCCGCACTTCTGGTTTGCATGGGCGGCATTCCATCCGGAAACCGCTGTGTACGGGCTGGATGACGAGTCCTAAACCAGCAGACGACCGCCATCACACGCGCCTGTATGACGTTAACGCCGTGCGGGTGCGGTGCTACGATACACTTGCAAATAAAACCCAGCAAAAGTGATAACGCCCGTGATAAATTATCTCAAAGTACATCGTGATCTCGCCATTTTGTTTCTGTTCTTGCTGGCCTTCATCGGCGGCGGGGTGTGGATGTGGCACAAGTGGCAGATCAACGATGATCCGTGGCAGACCAACTTCGACAAGCACGCCGTCCCGCTGGATGATATTGTCAGCAGTGGGACGAGCCGCGACGCACAAATTGCCGCCATCGACCACCCGCTGATTGTCGCGGTGGAAGATGCGATGTGGCTGAACCCGCGCACGCCGGTGATCGTTGTCGAATGGGACGAGACCGCGCGCGCCTACCCGCTGACGATCCTGCTTCGCCATGAGATTGTCAACGATCAAATCGGGCTGATGTCTATCGCGGTCACGTTTTGCCCGCTGTGCAATAGCGCCATCGTCTACGATCGACAGGTGGCGGGCGAGATTTTACGCATGGGCGTGACGGGCAACTTGTATCACAGCGGCTTCTTGATGTGGGACGATGCGACGCAGAGTTGGTGGCAACAGTTCACCGGCGTGGCAATCGTCGGCGATTACATCGGCACTGAACTTGATCTCGTTCCCGCGCAGGTCGTCGGCTGGAGCGCATTTGAAGAGCGCTACCCCAACGGCACAGTCCTGGTCGGTGATGCCGATAACCCCAACATGGATTACACCATCAACCCCTACATGCACTACGATAGCAGTCAAGCGCCGATGATGAGCAAGGGTAATTATGATACGCGCCTCTTGCCGATGGCGCGTGTCCTCGCCGCCGAAGTCGATCATGTGCCGGTGGCGTATCCCTTCGCTGTCTTAGAGCGTGTCGGTACGATTAACGACGAGATACAGGACACGCCAATTGTTGCCTTCTGGCAACCGGGCGCAGCGAGTGCGCTGGATGGCGCGACGATCGCCAGTTCTGAGGATGTGGGGATGGCGGCGCTCTTCGGGCGCGAGCTAGACGACGGGCGCGTGTTGACCTTCCGCTATGAGCAAGGGCGCATCTACGACGACCAGACCAACAGCGAATGGAATATCTTCGGCGAGGCGATCGCGGGTGAGTTACGCGGCACGCACCTGCCCGATTATTATAGCTTCTCGCACTTCTGGTTTGCGTGGTCGTCGGCGTATCCGCACACCCTGCTTTACACCGATTCCTGATGCCGTGTCAGGCCTGCGGCACTTCTTTCGTCATACAATGCACCGCCCCGCCGCCGAGGATACCCTGTGCGCTATCAATCGGGATGATCTCATAATCCGGCAGGTGGTCTTGATAGCGACGTAGGGCAATCTCATCGTCGGCGATGCCGTAAGTCGGCACGAGTACGCGCCCGTTGACCGTCAGCGCGTTGGTATACGAGCGCCGAATCGTATAGGTGAACTGATTCAGGTAGAGCGGCGGTGTCGGCAGTTCAACGACGTGATAGCGATCGCCCTGTGCGTTGGTCGCCCGCTGGAATAGCCGCTTGTTCTTGAGCAACGCGCCCTGCGTGCTAAACGAGGTCGCCGCGCTGACGAAAACCAGCGTCGGGCTGGCGAGCTTCACCAGCAGATCAATATGCCCCGTCTCTTCTAAGAGCAGGCGCGGCGTGATCAGCAATTGCTCAAAGTCAAAGACCGTGTGCAGGTAGTCGGTCAGCGTGGCGCGGGTGTAATAAGGATTGCTGAAGAACACCTGCGCCGACATCAGCAAAGTCCCCGCCCCATCAGACCAGAGATTGCCGCCTTCGGTCGAGAGAGCTAATGGCAGAACCGGCAAGCCCTGATGCGCCGCCCAGCGCAGGGGCATGCGGTCGTCGTCCTGTTGCGGGTAATGCGGCAGAACGTCATACGTCGCATTGACCGCGACCCGTTGCCCGTCGGGCGCGATGCCGACGATCGGGCCGTAATCGCGAATCCAGATGTCATCGGTGCGTAAGACCAGAAAGCGCAGACGATCGAGCGCGACACGCCCGCGCTGGGCGAGATAGACCGCAATCCCCCGCGCCCACACCGCCGACGGCACCAGAATATCGACCTGTGCGACGGGGGCGATCGCTTCGACCAGTTGCGCGTGCATCGGGTAGACCTGCGGGTACATGCGCCCCCAGCTGAGCAAGACGCGCCCGGTCGCTTCCCACTGGGCGGGGATACGCAGGGGGTCGCCCGTATAGCTGGCGGGGGTCTGCGTCGGATCAACCGTCGCGATCGTGACCGTGACGCGCTCGATTGCCTGTGCCAGCGCGTCGAGGTCGGTCACCGTCGATAAGCCCCAATCCACCAGCAAACGCGCCATCGCTTGCGCGTCGGGGGGCGGGTACTGGTCAGCATCCAGCGGGAAGAAGCGGCGCAAGATCGGGTTGCGTAGGGCGTGCAGGGCGGGATGAACGCGCTGTCGCCACACGGGATAGATCGCCGGTTTGACGTGGAAAAAGCGTCCGAGCATGGCGCGCGATTAGCCTTTCTGTTGCGCGAGAATACGGGTGATCTGTTCGAGGTGCATCATGTCATGGTGCGTCGTCAGGAAGAGTTGATCCTGACAGGTGAAATCGCCGCGTGCCGGATGGATGCCCGCCCGTTGCCATGCGCCATCGTCTAAGCCTTTGAGATACGCGATGAAATCCTGCCGATAGGCGCGTAGATCGTTCAGCACGTCGTAGGCATCCTGCGCCGAATAATCGTTCTCCCGCGCCAGCGCATCGGGATCAGGAAAGGGCAGATGTGGGCGGTCGTCTTCGACTATCAGGCGCACGCGCTTCCAGAAGATGTATTCAAAGTCGCGCAGGTGGCACAGCACTTCGGTGACTGTCCAGCCTGTGCCGTTGTCGCGGTAGTGCGTCAGGGCGTGCGTGCTATAGCCCTGTGCGAGTGATACGAGTGACGCGAGCGCGTTATCCATCTGGATATACTGCCACTCGCGCAGGGTACTCATCGGTAGCATCGACGCTTTCTCCTTCGGTCAATATCAAGTGCGATCGCGGGCGAGTGCGTCGGCGCTTTCTATCTCCATACGTACCAGTTCACGGCGCAGGGTCTTACCGACTTCGGTCTTCGGCAGTTCTGCCACGAAGGCATAGCGGCGCGGAATCTCATACGCGAGCAGATAGTCCTCGCAATGTTGGATCAGTTCTTCTTCGCTCGCTGTTTGCCCCTCATGGAACACGACCCACGCTTTCAGGGCTTCTTGTCCCGCTTTCTCAGGGTGCGGGATGGCAGCGACGGCGACTTCAAACACAGCGGGATGTGCTTTGAGCGCGTCTTCGACGGTCGCCGGATAGACGTTGTAGCCGCCGATGAGTGCCATATCTTTCTTGCGATCGACGATATAAAAATAACCGTCTTCGTCCATTTTAGCAATATCGCCGGTGTACAACCACAATTTGCCCGTCTCGTCGGCGCGGAGGGCGTTCGCGGTCTCGGTGGGCATCGCGTGGTAGCCCTTCATCAAGTTCGGCGCATGGACGACTAACTCGCCAATCTCGCCCACGTCCAGCACCGTATCGGGATCATCGACGCTGACGATTTTCATATCGACATCGGGATACGGCAAGCCGACCGAGCGCATCTTCTGCGTGCCGTCCATCGGGTTCGCCGTCACCGCGGTGAAGGTCTCGCTCATGCCGTAGGCTTCGACGATGGGACTGCTAGTGAGCGCGTCATAGGCGTCTTTGGTCTTGGTCAGCAAGGGGGCTGACCCGCTGGTATTGAGGACAAAGGATTCCAGCGAGACCGCGCCCGACTGGACGCGCGAATGGGCACTGATGGCGTTATACAGCGTCGGCACACCGAGCATGACCTGTGGCTGATAATCGGCGATGATGTCAATCAGCGCGTCGATTTCACGCGGGTTCGGCACGAGGATGATCGATCCGCCGGCGACGATGGCTTGCGTCAGCAGGACGAGCAAGCCATAAACGTGAAACATGGGAATCGCGCCTAAGTATTGCATCTGTTCGTGATGATCGAACTTGCCCGCGTCGAAGCCCGACCACGTTTGCATCTGGATTGTGTTGGCGACCAGTGCGCGGTGCGTGCCCATCGCGCCCTTGCTAACGCCGGTTGTGCCGCCGGTATACTGGAACAGCGCGACATCATCGGGGCTGACGCGCACATCAGCCTTTTGCCCGCGATACTGTGTCAGCACATCCTGCAACCACAGATCATCGCTGTGCAGGGTTTCGATATAATGCCCGCCGCGCTTCTCGCTGAGCAGGCTGAACAGCACGCGAGCAGGAGTCGGCAGATATTCTTTGATGTTGGTGACGATCACGGTTTTGAGCTTGGTCTCGGCGCGGATGTCTTGAATCGTCTTGTAGAACAGGCTGAGGCAAATCGCGATCTCAGCATCGCAATCGTTGATCTGGTATGCCATGCGCTTTGCGGGATAGGTCGGGTTAGTGCCAGTGACGACCCCGCCCGCCTTGAGAACGGCGAAGTAGCTGATGGCGAATTGGATCGTATTGGGCATGATGAGCGCGACCCGATCGCCGGCGTTTAAGCCCTGTGCCACCAGCGCCGCCGCCAGTGCATCAGACGCTTGATCGAGTTCGCGGTAGGTCATGCGTTTATCCTGCCGCCCGATCAGGGGCAACTTCACGGTGCTGATGAGCGCGGCACGATCGGGATACTTCGCGGCGCTCTCTGGCAGATAATCGTGAATCAGCTTATCGGGATACGGCGCGAGCGATTCCGGCACGAAGTCGTCATAATGTTTTGTCCACGGGCGATCAGCATACGTAACCATGAGCCATCTATCTCCTGAATAATAATTTGGGTGTCGGGCACAGGGTGACCACAATCGCCCCGTTGCTCTCCTATCATACACCAAAACGGGCATTTCGCCCGCTGAGGGGGTGTTTCGTGGTATCATGGCAGTGTACTTAAATTTGATAGCCTAGACTTACACACGGAGTATGCACGATGTCTGAACGGATTGCGAAGCACAAACAACGCTTGACCGAAACGCGCCAAAAACTGGTCGATGCCCTCCAGCGCATTGGGGAGCGCGGCGACGAACAAATTTATTCCGACGGCGCACAATGGACACTGCGCCAGCTAGCAATTCATCTGGCACTAGCCGATAAAGGGCATAATCAGATGGTCTATCGCTACAGTCGGGGCGAGCCATTCATCCCCGACGATTACGACATCGACCGCTATAACCGCAGTTCTGTGAGCAAGCACGCGACGATGACCGTCGCGGACGCGCTGGCATCGCTGGCAGAATCACGGGCGGCGTTCTTAGCGTGGTTGGACGAGCAAGAGGACGATTCCTTCCTTGAGATGCGCGGACGGCATCCGGCCCGTAACGTCGTCTCGGTCGATAGCATCATCAAGATCATGGCTCTGCACGAAGCCGGGCATACCAAAGACATCGTGATTATGCTCGAGCGCGAACCGACTGATTAATCGTCGGCATCCGCGCCGCTTGCGCCACGCTTGCGCCGCAACAGATTGCCCACTGTACCGACCGCATCACCCGCGGCAGGGGGTGCGGGTTGCGGCGGTGGTCGCCGCGGTGCGTCATCGCCAGTGCCGCCGCCGTCGTCGTCATCATCGTGCGTCCGGCGCGTGACCGTCCCCGATTGCGTGCGCTGGCGGGCACGCTGACGCGCTTGCATCAGCGATGACATGCGCTCCTGATGCGCCGCCCCCAACTGACTGCCGAAGAGCGCCGCCCGCAGGCGGTCGATATCGCGGCGGGTAATCATCAAGCGGCGCACTGCAATATCAAACGGCAAGAGGATCAGCGCCGCCAACAGCAACCACGGCGCAATCGGCGCAATAGCGGTGCGCGGTTCCGTCAGCGCGGCAAAGACCGCCGTCGGGTTATCGCCGAGGTCTTGCCCATCCGTGATCTGGGCTAGCTGTGCCAGCAAATTCTCGTTAGGCGCGGCGTTCACATACTCCGGCGAGTAGCTCATCACCCATCCTGTGATTTCATTGAAGCTGGTCGGTGTGCCGTCGCTGGCGCGTCCCTGCGCGTTGATGCCGACGAAGTACGAGCCTTCGCTGGTCGGCGTGAAGGTCGCCGCGTAGCGTCCGGGCGCGGTCTGCTGGACAGTCAAGACTTGTGTGCTGTTATCGGGCGCGATAATGCGCGTCTGCATCTGCAAATTGTTGAGGAACGCGCCGTCTTCGTCACGCGCATCAATGATGACGGTCGCGCGGTCGTCACGCATCACGACGCGCGTCTCGATGTTGTTACGCGCATTCTCCGTGATGCTGTAATCCACCACCTGCGCCCAGAAGCGCGAATACCCGTCCCAGTCAATCCAGTTGGTTGCCCAGCGTGATGTCGCATCGCTGGTGAAGGCGACTGTGCGCCCTAGCCCGTACTGCCATGTCGCCAGCAGGGGATCGCTATAGGGTTCTGGCCCGCGCAGGATGATGCGGGCGGTCTGGCGGTCGCTGGTGGCAACATAGCCGTTGAGATTGGGGAGTGCGTCAATCCCTTCTAAGATCGGGTGCAGGGCGGTCTGGCGCGGGGTATAACTGCCCTCCTCGATGTAGGAGCGCGTCGCGAGTACTGTCTCCTGTGCCAGAATATTCGGAATATCGCCGAAGTCCGTCACCTGATGGAAGTTGCCACCGCCGACCTGCGCCATCGCGGGTAAGAACTGCGGCACGGGATCGCCCAGCCCGATGATCGAAGTGGTGATGCCCAGCTCAACGTTCAGGCGTTCAGCCGTATCAATCAAGCCGACCGGATTCGACCCGCCATCGGTCATCAAGATCAAATGCTTAATCTGCGAGTCCTCCGCGATCATGTAGCTCTCGGCAATCTCGACCCCTACGCCGATGTCCGTACCACCGCCGGGACGTAGACTGCCGACCTGTTGCTTGATGGTCAGCGTATCTTCGACGTTTTGGAAGGGCGCGACCAATGCGCCCTGATTATCGAAGGTGAGGACGGCGGCGCGGTCAGTCGGTTGTAAGAAGTCGATCGAGATGCCGATGGCTTGCTTGGCGAGATCGAGCAGGGAGACGTTGCCATCATACGATGCCGCCATACTGCCCGAACTATCGACCAGATAGGCGATTGTCAATTGCGGGATGCGCTGTTGATCGCGGATACGCATCTCTAGCGGGAGCATATCGGCGAGTGTCGTCTGGAAGTAACCGCCGGGGCCGTAAGACGTAGGCCCACCCACGACGACTAAGCCGCCGCCCAACTCGCGCACGTAAGTTTGCAGGCGCTCTTGCTGGCGCGGGCTGAGATCGACCGCCGGCACATCGACCAGCAACACGCTCTCGTAAAGGGCGAGTGCGCCTGTATCCTGTGGCAGATTAGCCGGCAGGACGCTATCGACCTGCACGCCAGCCCCCGCGAGGGCTGGTTCGAGATGCACGATGGCGGCGGGGTCGTTGGCGACCAGCAAAACGCGCGGTTGCCCGACAATCTCGCTGAAGGTGCCGAGCTGGTTGTTCTGGGTGAAGGCATCGTCGCTGTTGGGGACGACGACCTGCGCCGAGAAGTTCAAGAAGCCGCCCTGCTCACTGCGGCGCGTGACGGTGTAGCGGTTGGCGCCTGCGCGCAGGCGCACGTCTTGCTCACCGATGATCTGATTAGCGCTATAGAGCAGAAGGGTCGCGTCGGTCGCGCGTGCCGCGTCAACCGTCACTGTGATGTCGAACGCCTGCCCTTCTGCGATCTGTGCTGGTGACGTGAAATCGCTGATGCGGACATCGGGCTGGGGGGGGCGGGCGAAGAGCGCATAACTGATCTCGACACCGGATGCCTGTGCGAGACGGGCGCGCGCGGTGGCATCGCCGACGGTCTCGCGCCCATCGCTGAGGATGACAATGCGGCGGCGGGCATCGGCCGGAAAGAGCGAAATCGCCGTCTGGATCGCGTCCGCGAGATCGGTATTATTGCCCAGCACGCTCGACCGCAGGGGCGCGACGGTCGTCACGTTGCTGAAGGGCTTGTCGATGCTGACATCCGCGCCAAAGACGACCACCGCCCATTCATCATCGACGGGCTTTTCCGCCACTGCGTCACGGATGTAATCCAGCTGGGCGGCGCGCAAATCCGCGCCCATGCTATCGGACGCATCGACCAGAAAGACGACCGCCTGCTTATCGACGGGGCGCACCACCTGCAAGCCCGCCAGCGCCAGCACGATCATAATCACCAGCACCGAGCGTAAGATCAGGCTGAGCGTGTCGCGCTGGCGGCGGTATGGCAAGCGAGGAAAGCCAATATACGCGACCAGCGGCAGGACGATCAACAGCAGGCCTAACAAATTGGGTGATGCAAAGCTCATCGGGTACTCCCTGTAGCTAGCGGCGGCGGTACGTGTTGTGGACATCGCGCCGCCATTGCAAGGTCGCGGCGATGCGTTGTAGGCGATTGCGTGGACGCGGGTCATACGGATCATCGTCGTCATCGCGCCGCGGCGGGCGTAAGCGGCGGTGGTGGACGTGCCATTCATATAGCAGAACCAGCAAGGCTAGCGCGGCTAATGCCGATCCAAACTCGCGGAAGCCCAGCTGGGCATCGGGTGCAGTTGTCGCTGTGCCGCCGCCGACCTGTACAATCGCGCTGTCGCTCACGGGGGCGATGTCGCTCTC
>DAOTTV010000164.1:0-44922 GCA_034437755.1 Anaerolineae bacterium
GGCGTGATGCCGATCGTCGCGGTGGCGGTCAGCGTCGGCGTGGGCGAGGCGGTCAGCGTGGGGGTGTCGCTGGCGGTGGCGGTTGCCGTGGGTGTGGGGGTATCGGTGGCGCTGGCGGTCGCGGTGACCGTAGCCGTCGGCGTTGCGGTGACGGTCGCTGTCGGCGTGATGGTCGGCGTGTGGCTGGGGGTGAAGGTCAGCGTCGGCGTATAGACGGGCGCACCCACACCGACGCGAGTCGGTTCAAGCGTGACGACGGTCACCGCGTCGTCTGCTTCGCAAGCCGTGATGAACAGGATGAGAAGTATCATCCAGAATGTGTGGCGATGTGTCATAAATAGAGCGCGTTCCAGTGATTGTGAGCGTGATTCAAACGGGCGTTATTATCGCAAGGATGTGCCTATTTTGCGAGACGAGATTGCCGAGTATGACCACATGATAGTCTCACCAGTGACTAAAGTCTCTGGCTACTAACAAGGTAAGTCCACTGACGGGACTAAGGCGCACCTCAGAAATTGAATGCTGTTAGGGGCAATCACCAACAAGGCCGTCGATCTTAATCATTCGCGCGTATAATAGAAGCAGACATCTACACAACCAACGACCACGAGCGAGGGATTATGTTTGCCAATTGCCCGAATTGCAACAATGAGATGTATATCAGCACGCGCTATGATACCAGCACTTGCCTGCGGTGTGGGCAGGTCGTGCAATCGGTGAAGTATCTCAAGTCACGCGAGAAATCGCTCTCAGAAGATCACTTTCAGGCCTTGCGCCAGATGCGACGGGCGCGCTTGGCACGCCGTGCGAAAGATCGCCGCACGGAAATCCACGCCCTGCGCCAAGCCCTGCACCATGACTCACAATTGGTCAAAGCGCACATTCGGCTAGGGCTAGTCCTGCCCGATATTAAAGAGCGACGCAAACACCTGATGATTGCCCGCCGCCTTGAGCCGGATAACATGGAAGTCTTGACGCATCTCAGCCGCTTGCACGCCAGCCTCTCGCCAGAGCAAGCGGCGAAGCTCTTCGGCGATGAAGCGCCCGTTAAATCTGCCGAGACGATGGCGACCGAAACGGATGTGATGATGTGTCCACGCTGTCGGGGCGAGATGCAGAGCGACTTCACTGCGGGCGAGTTACAGTGTACTTACTGTGGCTACAGCGAAGCCTTAGCGGATGAGCAGAGCGTCGATAGTCGCTCGGTCTTCAGCGATGTCTCGGCGCAGGTCGATGAGGGCGTGCGCTGGGAGATCGGCGGGCGTTTGATGCAGTGCGATAATTGTAGCGCGCAGTGGACGTATGACACGCGCATTGCCACACACTGCCCGTATTGCCGGTCGGTGCAGGTCATCGTGCGCGATGCCGAGAATACCTTCCGCCGCCCCGATGGTTTGATTCCCTTCCAGCTCGATCGCCAACAAGCCCGCGCCCACATTGACGAACGCCTGCAACACTGGCGCGAGCGCGTCGCCAGCCTTTTCGATCCCAATACTGTCAAGCATGTAGACCTGACGGCGGCGTATCTGCCCTTCTGGGTGTTCGATCATCTGATTGATATTCGCCTGCAAACCGAGTTCGATGTCGTCGCCTTCAAGCCGGCACAGATCAACGACCCACGCGCTAGCAGCGATAATTATTATCATCTCGGCATTCCGGCGGTGCGTAGTGTGCCCACACAGTTGACCAATCAACTGGGGAGCTACTATCGACGCACGATGCACGCTTATACGGATGGTATTCTCAATCATCCGGCTGAGATTTACGATATTCCGCTGGATAAAGCGGTCTTGCGCGCCCGCGCGATGATGGCAAAGAGCATCGGCACGCGGGTTCACCGTGAGAGTAACCTGAAGTACAGCACCGATTTCAGCGAAGCCTCGTATCAGCTGTTGCTTGCGCCGGTCTGGTTGGCGATGCTCTACGAAGTCGATGGCGATACCCGTCCGGCACTGGCTAACGGGCAAACGGGCAAGGTCGTCTTGGGGCGCACGATCAAAGCGCCATCGGCATAAGGTCAGAAGCCGATTGGCTTCTTCTTGGGTGTGCCTGCCTGTCGCGGATAGATCGCGGGGGTATTCTCGCGCTTCTCGATGGTGACGAGATAGTGTTGTTTATCGACCTGTGGCAGTTGTATCGGCGCGAGTGGCTTGGCTTCTGCCTTGAGGACGAAGAGCGCGCGCTTGCTCTCGTCAACTTCGCGGGCGGCGCTTTCGCCCTTCATGGCGATGCAAAAGCCGCCGACCTTCGCCAATGGCACTAAATATTCGAGCAATGTCGGGAGCAGGGCGACCGCACGCGCCGTCACGATGTCGTATTGTCCGCGATGCGTCGGGTCTTGTCCGGCATCTTCGGCGCGGATGTGCAAGGTCGAGACGTTCTGCAAGCCCAGTTCAGCGACGACTGTATCCAGAAAGCCGACTTTCTTCTTGACCGAATCCATCAGCAGGACTTCGATTTGTGGGAAAGCGATCGCCAGCGGCAAGCCGGGGAAGCCCGCCCCCGTGCCGACATCCGCCAGCCGATCGCCCGCCTCGAAGCCGATCACCGATACGATCGAGAGCGAGTCGAGAAAATGCCGGATGCGAATGTCCACCGATTCGATGATGGTCGTCAGGTTGATGCGTTCGTTCCATTCCTGCAAGAGACGGGCGTAAGCGGCGAACTGCTCGCCCTGTTGCGGGCTTAAATCGAGATCGAATGTCGTTTTGGCCAGGTCAATCAATTGTGTCATGCGCTGTGTCTTTCGTCTGGGATATAGTGTGCGAGTCGAATGTGATCGGGCGCTCAATCATCGCGCAGGAAGAAATAATATTCGAGGATGCGTTTGGTGATCGGGGCCGCTACTGCTGAGCCATCACCGGAGTTCTCGACCATGACGACAATTGCTACTTCTGGGGCGCGGGCGGGGGCATACGCCGCAAACCACGAATGTTCGGGGTCGGGTCTGCCGGTCTGGGCGGTGCCGGTTTTACCACACACGCCAATATCCAGCAGGGGCGAGTCCGGTCGATGGAAGATATGCCACGCTGTGCCACCGGTCGTCCCCTCACGCGAGGCGACCACTTCGCACAAGCCCTGCCGTACTTCGTCCAGCGCACGCGCCTGCACGTCAAAGCGACTGCTAATCACCGGCTCTGCCGTGATCGTGCGCTCGTTGAGGATGCCGCGCTCGCGCACGAGATGCGGTTCCATCAGCAAGCCGCCGTTGGCGATCGCGGCGTACATGCGCGTGATCTGTAGCGGGGTCGCGCCCATCTCGCCCTGCCCAATCGCCAGATTAACCGCGTCGGAATACGTCCACGGGCGACCGTAATTGACGCGAATCAAGTCCGGATCGGGGATCAGCCCGCTAGCTTCCGAGAGTTCGTCGAGGCCTGTGCGCTGACCCAAACCCATGCGACGGGCGTACTCTGGCAATAGGAAAGGGTCGATGTTGTTCATGCGGAAGCCGATTTCGTAGTAGAAGGGATTACAACTCTGGCGCAATGCTGAGCGTGTGGTCACGCGCCCGTGACCAGGCCCCCACCAGTCATAGCGCGTGTCGTCTTCATACGTCCATGTGCCATTGCAATAATAATCCTGCTCGGTCTCGTACATGCCGCTATCCAGCGCCGCCACCGAATCGACCACTTTGAAGATCGAGCCAGTTGGGTACACGCCCTGTGCGGGGCGGTTCAGCAGGGGGCGGCGGTCGTCGGCGTTGATGTCCGCGATGATGTCCTGTGCTGTCGCCCGTCCGATCGCCGGAAAGGGATTGAGCGCGTCGTTATCGTAGGTCGGGTAGCTGACCATCGCCAGAATTTCGCCGGTGTTCACGTCCATCATCACCACTGATGCACCCGGCGATGTCGTGCCCCAACCGCCCGCGTCGCGGCTCTGTGCGTAGGTCTCGGCGAGCGCGTCGGCGATGTATTCCTGTAGCGACCGGTCGATTGTCAACCAGATGCTCTCTGAAATCTGCGAGGGGGCTTCTGCCAGCACGCGCAACCGTGAGCCGTCTGTACCGACGATCGACAAGCGTCCGCCCGGCGTGCCGCTGAGCGTCTCGTTCCAACTGCGTTCAATGCCTGCCTGCCCGATCATCGTCTCAGCGTTGAAGCCCTGCCGGATCAAGTCATCGAGTTGCTCGGCAGTCGGGTAGCCGATGTGCCCGAGGATGTGCGACATGGCATCCGTCATGTAGCGGCGTACTGGTTGCGAGTCGTAGGTCGGGTCGCAGTGATCGTTCAAGTCTGTTTCGTAGGTGCGATACGTCGCTTGATCGATCACGCCGGCGGTCATCACCCAATCCGGCGGCACACGATTGAGGCGATCGGTCACGCGTGTCGGCGTGCTATCGAGCGCTTCAGCAAGCGTCGCCACGCATGCCGACCAGTTGGGGGCGCGCCGCTGAACGACGTTGATAATCACGTAGCTGATGTTCATATCTGCCAGCACATCGCCGTTGCGGTCGTAAATATTCGCCCGACTCGGCACTTGTGGCGCGAAGTCGAGCCGTGCGCCGTTCGCCATCTCCGCGAAGATATCGCCTGCCGACCACGCCACGCGCCAATCGTCGGTGCGCGGGTCGCGGATGATGGTCAGCGTGCGGTCGGTGTCGTCGAAATCGCCTAAAATCGTCGTCTCGAAGCGCACATCGTAGACCATCTGCACCATCGGTGCCGACCCCATGCGCGCCGCGCTCATGATCTGGAAGGACAGGCGATCGAATGTCATCTCGTTCTGGCTTTCAGTATATAGCGCCTCAAAATCTGAGGGGGCGATCAACTCTTGACTGTTAAAGCTGAGCAGGCTGTACATGATGTCGAAATCTTGCCGTTGCCACGCATCAAGATAGGCAATGCCCACCCGCACCGCATCTTCTAATTCGATGGGGGCGGTTAAGGTCGGGTAGAGTGTCGGCAGGGCGATATCCTCCGGTGCGGCAGTCTGTGGCAGGCAGGCCGTCCCCAGTAGGGCTATCATCCAAAAGAGCAAGCGTCGCACAAGGTATCATCCGTCATCTATGGCGTGTGATCGTCCTCACAGTATAGCGTCAGTGGGCGAATCGCAACAGCGCCATATAGCAGAACTGTGTTACGTTCTATGTACCCATGAGTTTTGAGTGCTAAGTGCTAAGTGCTAAGTGCTAAGGGCTAAGTGCTGAGGGCTAAGTGCTGAGGGCTGAGTTTTGAGGGCTATCGTTCGCCCTTACATTTTGCTGTACTTACGACTATGACGAGTCTTTCGGTGGTCTCGCCAAACGCTAAAGCGACTTGGCTATATCTTTAAAAGCCTACTAAAGAGGCTTCAAAACAGCACCTTTAGTGTGCTTGCAGGCGTGTATCGAGCCTCATGGCTTTAGCCTGAGGTCGATAGAAATTGCCCATTCGCGCCCTCGTATATCGCCACCAACGCTGTAACGGGAGACTACCAGTCTTTCGCAGTCGCCTTTAATATCTATTCAACCCAGAACTGTGTTATAATAGACACTCATCATGGGGGTGGTTGTGTCCCGGTGGATGCCCCGGTCTTCAAAATCGGTGGTCGGTTGCTTGCCAAGCGACGGTGGGTTCGACTCCCATCCACTCCCGTTCTTCTCTGGCAAATAGCATAATAACAATAGAGTGTCTTTCGTATCTTGCGTGGTCAAGCTCCTTTTGTCCCCTTTTTTCAAAAAGGGAACACCAAAAACTTTTAGTTTTTTGAACGCTGCGCGTTCACAATGAACAAAGTCGAGGAACGACACTTCCTTGTGAGGGTGCGGAGGCAAAGCCCCTGCGACAAAAACCATGCGAAATCCCAAAGAGTCATAATAGATTGTGCGCGGGGTGCTTTGTCGCTGACGCAAACAAAAACAGTCGATACAGATGACCTGCATCGACTGATTGAAATGTCTATTTCGTTGTGTGCTAGCTCACTTACCAACCGCGTCCAGCGATTTTCTCGCTATCGGGCAGGGTGCTGATGCCAATACCGACCATCGCTTCGCCCAGATTGCGGCTGACATCCGCGAGGATGCTGGCATCGGTGTAGTGTGTCGTGGCTTTGACGATCGCGTTGGCGCGCTTCGCCGGATTGCCACTCTTGAAGATGCCACTGCCGACGAACACACCATCGACACCGATTTGCATCATCAGCGCGGCATCGGCGGGGGTGGCGATACCACCTGCGGCGAAGTTGACGACTGGCAAGCGACCGCTTTCAGCAGTCTCTTTGACGAGGTGATAGGGGGCGCGAATCTCTTTAGCGTAGGTGAACAATTCTTCTTCTGCCATGTTCTGCACGCGCCGAATCTCACCGAGCATCTGGCGGGCGTGGCGCACGGCTTCGACCACATCGCCCGTACCGGCTTCGCCCTTAGTGCGGATCATTGCCGCGCCTTCATTAATGCGCCGTAGAGCTTCGCCCAGATTACGCGCACCGCAGACGAAAGGCACTGTGAATTTGGTCTTATCAATATGATGTTCTTCGTCGGCGGGGGTCAGCACTTCGCTCTCGTCGATATAATCGACCCCCAAGGCTTCTAGAATTTGGGCTTCGACAAAGTGACCGATGCGCGCCTTCGCCATCACCGGGATGCTGACCGCTTCTACAATGCTTTCGATCATCTCAGGATCGCTCATGCGGGCAACACCGCCCTGTGCGCGGATGTCAGCAGGCACGCGCTCCAGCGCCATCACCGCGACTGCACCCGAGTCCTCGGCAATTTTAGCTTCTTCTGGCGTGACGACATCCATAATCACGCCACCTTTTAGCATTTGGGCGAGACCGCGCTTGATCTTTGCCGTCCCCTTTTGTTCATTTGCGCCATTGGCGTTGTGATTTCCGTTATCACTCATTGACTAATTACCCTTAGTATTGTTGTACGCTTGTTTGTTTAAGACAAGATTATGGTAAGTTTCGAGGGCTTGATTTTGTATGTCCATTTAAGTCCAATATAACAGAGGCGATATCTAGTCTCTGTGGGTATTACATGAATATGCGCTCAAAAGTGAGTAGCGCAATCCTGCTTGATGGCATTGGCCATAACCGCCTGCTGACACGCTGGCACGCGGCGCAACTTTATCAAGCGGGGTATGGCGTGCTGATGTACGATCAATGGGCAAATGGGTGCGAGCGAAGGAGCGACGCGCTCGTCCGGTTGGCTCGATCAGGACGATATCTCGGACGTGATCGACTGGGTGCTGGCACGGGGCGACGGGCTTATCGCTGGGCGGGCAAAGACCCGCGCTTGCGCGCGATCTGGGTCGATGGTGTAGCGATACAACATGCCCACGATTTCCCGAACCCGCAGACGATCGGCGAGCGCATCGAACAGTTCTATCAGGGCTTGCTCGATCTCGCCTTGACCGTCTACATCGGACAACTGCCCGACCCGATCATCGACTATGCGCCGCGCATTGCCCCGCGTCCGGTTTATCTCGTCGCTGGCGAAGCCACCGAGTTCGAGGCGCGCGCGTCCCAACGCTATGCTGATGCCATCGGCACGAGCGCGACGCTGTGGGTGGTGGCAGACGGCGGGCACGTCAACGCGCACCGTCTCTATCCTGATGAGTATCGCCAACGAATGATTGACTTCTTCAATACCGCTTTCGATGGGTGAGCGCGCTCAATCGGTGGTGTTTGTCCGGGTGTCTGTGTCGGTATCAGCACTGTTGTTATCGCTCTCACTCATGTTGTAGTCGGCGATCATCTCTTGCGCCTGTTCCATCGACCCCGCGAGGCGTACCTTGTTATTGAAAGGGGCGGGGAACACGCGCAAGAAGAGATTGACCATCGCCGCGATGAGCGAATAATTGCTGACGACGATCAGTAAGCCCCAATTATCGGGGTAAGAGTTCAAGACATTGCGCGAGTGCATCATGATATTGCCGCGTGGTAAATGACTATGCTCACGGAAATCTGAGATGATGTGTACCGTCTCAGGGCGGGATTCGATCATCGCTTTGACTACGTCGCGCATCCCGTAGAAATCGTCCCATGTCCACTTTTGGGGATACTGCTGGTGGACGATCGTCTTTTGCTCGTTCATCCATGTGACTTGAATATCCATCGCCGATTGCTTCTCCTGTAACATCTGCTGTTGCCGTGTGGCTGTTCGCCTGTTATGAATAGTCGCTTACAAGCGCACGCTCAGTATAATACATCATGCTACAAAGTTGTGTTGAAAGCAATATGAGGGTCGGTGTACGACGCACGCGGGTGAGTCCTTGGTGTGAATAGCTTGCACGCTTGCCCCCAAGGTGTGATATAGTGAGGTATCGCAATCTGAATGTTACGAGGCAAATTATGGTTCATTATCGTATTCGCATCATGCTGACCTTTGTCGCGGTGGCGGTCGCCATCATTTGGTTCAGCACACTCGTCGATCGTCCCGCGCCGGAGACCACCGCGCCGGCGACAGATCAGGTCGTACAAGATTATTCTTTCAGTGCTACGGGGATCATCAGCATCGTTCATAGTGATACGATCGGGCTGGCAGATGCCGACGTTTACACCTTCCTCACCAATGATAACGGTGACATCATCGAACTGGCAGACGATGTAAGCCCGATTTATAACGGGCGCGCTGTCCGTATCTCTGGCACATGGGTCGATGCTGATCCGACGCGCACCGACGATCATCCTATTGTCGATGTGCAATCCCTGCACTCGCTGCAAAGCTACGATGCCAGTGATGACGCTGTCGCCGGCAACGAACAATGGGTGAACATCGCCTGCCGCTTCGGCGATATGCCCGACGAAACACCACAACCCCGCGAGTATTTCGAGAATATCATGCTCAACGAGCAACCGGGCATGGATCACTACTGGCGGCAGACATCCGGCGGCATGGTTGATATCGAAGGCTCGGCGGCTTACGGCTGGTATAACCTGCCCAACGACAAAGCCTATTACGCGCGTGCCGCATCGCTGAACATCGGTATCGCCCTGCAAATGCTGATGCGCCACTGCACCGATGCCGCAATCGAACAAGATGGCGTTGACCTCAAGCAATTCGGCGGTATTAACGTCATGCTCAACGACAAATTCGGGTGTTGTGCATGGGGTGGACGGATGGCACTGCCGATCGACGGCGAAAACGTCTCCTTCCGCACGACATGGTTGCCCCCTTGGGCATTCAACAGCTTGCACGTCATCGCCCATGAGATGGGGCACGGCTGGGGCTTACCGCACTCGTCCGGCCCGTATGGACAGACATACGATAGCGCATGGGACGTGATGAGCGGTGGCACGCGCATGATGGATTTCTGCCGCGTTGGGACAGAAGCGGTGGGCTGTCACCAAGTGGGGACGATCGGTTTCCATCTGGATATGCTGGGCTGGATTCCTGAGGGGCGCGTCGTCACAGTCGCGCCGGGGACATCGGCAACGGTCACGCTGGATGCGCTGACGACCTTGCGTAGCGGGACGGATAGCCTGCTGATTAACGTGCCGATCGACCGTAGTCGCAACTTCTACACGGTGGAAGTGCGCGCGTTCGTCGCCTACGATCGGAATGTGCCGGGCGAGGCGGTTGTCCTGCACGAAGTCGAACCGGGACGGGCATCGCCGGCGTTCGTGGTCGATGCCGATAATAATGGCAACCCCAACGATGAAGGCGCGATGTGGCGACCGGGCGAGACCTTCGAGGATCGCAGTAACGGTATTCGCATTGAAGTTCTCGATCGTCTGGGTACGACCTTCACCGTGCGCGTCTCCAACATGGATTCATGATCACGCGCACGACCTGAATAAATGTGATAGACAAGACATCGACACAGCCCGTGTCGGTGTCTTTTTTGTGCGTGTCAGCGTTGTTCGCGCACGAAAGACAGCGCCGCGTTGATGGACGTGAACGCGCTCGTCTCCATGCCGAAGCGTTTTTGCATCATCGTGCGCCAGTTGTTAATCCATTGATCGGTGCCGACGAGATGCTGGTGCATCGTCTCGGGCACGCCACCTTGTTTGCGCCGTTCGATCGTATCGGTGACGAATTTCAAAAACGCCGGGAAGTCCCATGCAATACGGCTCATATCGCCGATTAAATCCACACGCTGGGGATGGCAACTCCATACCCATGGCAAAATCGTCGTGTCGATCAAATCTTTAAATTCGTCAATGGTTGCTGTTTCTTGTAGGACGACAATGATAATATTTTCGTCGTCGTTAAATTCGATGTCGATATTTGACATAACAGACCCTCTTGATCTACAAATAAACCAGATACAAATGATTGTAACACTAAATGTCAATAATCATCGTATGTGCGGGCCTGTATTACCGGATTGTTATATTCTCAATATCGATTTGACCGGCGCGGACACTGCGCGAGACGAGGCGCACCCGTGCTAGCCCCTGCGCGTAACGCTCATCGTCCACATTGAAGAACTCAACATTGTCGATAAAGCCCCGAATCGTCGTTCCTTGTACGCTGAGGCGCATGTTATACCACTGGTTGAACAGTACTTCGATCGGCGTTTCTGAGTCGAGCGTTTGTACGTCGCAATTCTCATCGACAAGCGACAGGCGATAGCGACCGTTGGTCGGGTCAACGCTGAGGATGTAACCCGCGCATCCCGCTTCATCAGTACGCGCCCACAATTGTGCTTCGCCCTGTGTGATATACACCCGCGCCGAGATGCTATAATCAGCGAGTGTCTCGTCGGTGTTCACTGTGATTGTCCCTGCCGCGCCGATCACCGAATCTTCGACGATCACGCGCAACACGTCTTCTTGATCGGCAATACCGGCAATCAAGCCGTCAATCTGTAGCGTCTGCGGGATGTCGCGCTCAACCGTGAAGGTCTCATCAATCAGCGCATCACTGCCACAAGCCGCTAGCACTAGCACTACCATCAAAAGCCCGAACCGTTGCATTCCATTATCTCCATGCTTTGTCCATCAGGAGCTAAATTGTCACACGCCGGCGGGCGAAATTCAACACAATGCTAGATTAAAGCGTGCTTGGTAAGCTGATATAACGAACACTCTCGGCTTGAATTGGATATACAATGGTACTATAATGACGCTTATTGGTTATATATTGTCTGATGATAGTTTAGGTCAACCCCTATGCCCCAACCGTCGCTAGCCATCCATATTGATCGTAATAGTGAAGAACCCATTTACAAACAATTGATCCGCCAGATTCAAATGCAGATCGAAAGTGGTGACCTGACCGCCGGATCACGCTTACCGGCTAGTCGCACGCTCGCCAAGAAAATCGACGTGAGCCGTATCAGCGTTGTCAATGCGTATGCTGAATTGCGTGCCGAAGGCTACCTGAGCGCCCATGCCGGACGCGGGACTTTCGTCGCTAAAGATAATAGCAGTGCCGCGACCACCATGAGCAGCAACGGCACGACACCGCACAGCAAGGTCGATAGCAACCTGCCCGATCAATCGCTACGCGATTTGATGCGTCTCGCACGTAAGCACGGCGTGATTAACTTCTCGCACGGTGCGCCACCGCCAGAGTTCTTCCCGATCCATGCCCTGCGCGATGCGATGAACCTGATCCTTGACCGCGACGGTGCGCGCGCCCTCACCTATGAAGTCGCCGAGGGCTATACACCTCTGCGGGCCGCCGTGCGCGATTTCGTCAGTGCGCTGGGCATCCTCACGCGCCCCAACAACATCCTGATTACGGGTGGCGCACAACAGGCGATTGATCTGGTGGTGCAATCGCTGGTCGCTGAAGGCGAGACGATTGTCACGGCGAACCCGACCTACATCGGCATGATTGATATTGCCCGCGCCCGTCGCCTCCAGCTTCATGGCATCCCGATGGACGAACACGGCATCTGTACCAACGCGCTCGAGACTTACTTGATGGAGAACACGCCGCGCCTGATCTACGTCATGCCCAGCTTCCAGAACCCGACCGGACAGGTGATGTCCCTGCATCGGCGGCGACAACTGCTCAATCTGGCGTATGAGTATAACGTGCCGGTGGTCGAAGATGCGGTCTATCATGAGTTCCGCTTCGAGGGCGAGGCGCTCCCGCCATTGAAGGCGCTGGACGAACACGACAACGTGATTCACGTCAGTGCGTTTACCAAGATGCTCTTGCCGGGGATGCGTATCGGCTACTTGATCGCGGGCAATCATTATTTTGAGCGATTGGTGCGCGTCAAACAATCGGCAGACATCAGTACATCGGCACTCAACCAGCGTGTGATTCATCTGATGTTGCAACGGGGCGTGCTGGCGCAACAACTGGAGCGCAACAACCGCGAGTTACGCCGCCGCCGCGATGCCGCGCTCTCTGCCGCCGAAGAACATCTGCCGCCGGGGACGTGGTGGCGCGAGCCGCAGGGCGGGTTATACCTATGGGTGACCTTGCCCAAGACCGGCCCCACTGCCGCCGAACTCTTCATCGCCGCTGTGCAGAATAATGCCGCCTTCGCCATCGGCAATATCTTCTATTTGAACGGCGGCGGCGCGTATAACATGCGCCTCAATTATGGCTTGCAAACGCCGGAGCGCATTCACGAAGGCTTCCGCTTGCTGGGGCGCGCCTGGCGCAATCTCGCCTGTGATTACGACGAGATGGAAAAATCGCCACTGTTATGATTAACTAGCAGGGACGATACATATCAGAAGGGGAGATATGCTATGCAAGGACGCACGATCATTGCCGGCGCGATCGTCGTAGGGGTGTTGTTACTAGCGGGGATTGCGGTTGTAGTCGCGCCGGATTTGACCGAGATTGACGCACCGACCACGACCGAGGCGACGCTTGCGACCGCTGGACAACCGGATTGCCTGACCGACGACGCGGGCGCGTGCTTGCGCTTGCCGACTGTGACCGGCGTTGATCTGGATAACGATCCGGTCAGCCTGCCGTCGGCTTTCACGACTGAATACGTGCTGGTGATTATGCCCTTCGACCGCGATCAGCAGGTACTCGCGGCGGACTGGTTGCCGACCTTTCAGGATTTAGCCGCCACGTTCGATAATCTCTCGTATGCCAGCATCGCCGCCCTGCCGGATTTGAACGCCTTCGGGCGCACGGGGGTCATCGTCGGCATGAGTGCCGGCGTGCGCGATCAAACGGTGCGCGATGCAACGGCAATCCTGTTCCTCGACGACCAGCAAGCCTTTCTGGACGCACTCGCCGTCGATAACAACGGACAGATGCAAGCCTTCATCATGGGGCAGGATGGCACGCTTTACTGGCGTGCGACGGGCACTTACACGCCGGATCAGGGCGATGACCTGCGCGACGCATGGGCGTTCTTCGTCACACCCTGACGCGCTGGCTGATCGTCGGCGCGTTGATCGGGCTTGGGGCGCTCTACTGGTGGACGGCCCCCGCTGACATCACGGCGCGGCATGGCGCGGTCGATGGCGCGGAACTGGCAGTCGTCAGCTATACGGGCGGTGTCGCCCACCCACCGGGCTACGGGGTCTACACGACGCTCGGTGCGTTGGCTCTGCGCCTCCTCGCCTGCTTGCCGCCGATACAAGCCCTGCACATCACATCGCATCTTTACGCCTTGCTGACCTGCGCCCTGCTGGTGATCGCGGTGCGTGCGCTTGTTCCCTATCGCGCCCATGCCACCAGTGCGCTGGCGGTGTTGCTGGCACTCGGTCTCAGTCGCACCTTCTGGCAGATGGCGATCGTCGCGGAAGTTTATGCCTTCTCGACTCTGCTCTTCGTCAGCCTCTTGACGCTCGCCTTGCACTGGCAGGCGCAGTTATCCCCGCCGCGCTGGCAGATGATCGCCTTCGGGCATCTGGCAGGGGTCGCGCTCACCCATCATCTGACGAGCCTGCTGTGGCTCGGGTTTTTCATGGTGTTGCTGTGGCGACGGGTCACCCGATGGCAGATTTATCTCATAAGTGTCGGTTTTATCAGTGGTTTGTGGGGCTGGGTGGTGATTATTTGGCGCTCAGCCCAGATTCCGACGATCAACTGGGGGGCTGTTGCGGCGCATCCGCAGAACTGGCTGGCACACATCAGCGGACGTGCCTATACGTCCTTCATTGATATCGATCAACTGGGGGCGGGTTGGGGCGCGTGGTTGCGTGCGCTCGCCTACGATCTGACGCTGGTCGGCGCGATATTCGTCATCTTCAGCATCATGATCGGCTGGCGCGGGCATCGGCGCTGGTGGCTGGCGACGATCGCGCTTGCCCTGCCACTGGTGAGCTTCACGGCGATTTATACTGCCGAGCATACCGCGCTGGCGTATCGTCTGCCTCTGCTGGTGGTGCTGGTGCTATGGGGGGGCTTGTCGGTCGCACGCCTGACGATCAGCCATGGGACGCGCCTGAGTCTGGTGGTGATTGTCGGCGGGGCGGTGGGCTTGTTGATCGCGCATTATCCGCACGTCAACCTGAATGAGACGCGCGATCTGCGTCCATACGCTGAACAGGTGCTAGCGATCGCCCCCGCGCACAGTTTGATCGTCACCGCGAGCGATGCCGATACTAACGCGCTATGGTACGTGCAAATGGTTGAGGGTGTGCGCCCGGATGTCTTGATTGTGCCGCGCTTCGCATGGCGGGCGGGCTGGCATCCGCACGCGCAAGATCGCCCGTGGGCAACGTGGTTACACGCGCAGATGAGCGTTCGTTCGGTGCTAGCGCGTACGCCCCTACCCTTGCACCCGACCGCCCGCGTCACCCGCATAGGTGGCTGGACGCTCAGTCATCCGGCCGATGCTCAGTAGGTTTCCCACACTTCTTCGCCGTTGAGGATGCGGCGCAATTGTTTGGGAAAGCGCATACGGCTGATGGGCTTGCCGATGTAAGCGTCGAAGCCGGCTTCTTTTGCCTTTGGGATTTCGGTATCGGCATCCTGCGCGGTGACAGCGACGATCGTACAATCTTTGTAACGATCGCTGGCGCGCAGGGTCTTGATGATCTCGTAGCCCGTTGTTCGGGGCAGGTTAATGTCGAGGAAGATGATGTCGGGGATGTCTTTCATGGCATCCGCCATCGTGATGACACCTTCGCCCGTGGTATTGATGTACGCATCAATGCCGAGATAGCGCATCATCACGCCGATGATCGCCATCCCGCCCGCGTCATCTTCGACCACGAGTGCTTTCAGTCCTTTGAGCGAGTTATTGCTACCGCGTGTACGTCTCATAATCTATCGAACCCCACAAAAAAATATTTAACGGATAAGTGATGATGCTGTCGGCTGTTCTGTGTTTCAGTCGCCGCGACTGGATAGCAGTGCTGTAATCTGCTGGGTGTTGGTCATTGCTTGCTTGCGGTCGGCTTGCGTTTCATCTTCTGGCGCGACGTAGGGCAGGATGAAGCTAAAGGTACTGCCTGCGCCGGCGGTCGATGTGACATGGATGTCGCCGCCGTGCCGTTGCACCATGAAGCGCGAGATAGGCAAGCCCAAGCCAGTGCCTTCAATATTGCTCTCTTTAGCGGCATCTGTGCGTTCAAAAGCGACAAAGAGCTTGTCAACTTCATCAGCAGGGATACCGATGCCGGTATCGGATACGCTGAAGCGCACGCCCTCGTCAGCACGCTGGACGCTCAGCGTCACCGCGCCTTCTGACGTGAACTTGATCGCGTTGCTCAGCAGGTTATTTAGCACCTGCCGGATGCGGCGCGTATCCGTCGGTAGTTCGGGCAAGTCTTCTTCAACTTCGACCACAAGCTCGACATTTTCTTTCTCTTCATAAGTATCGAGCAGGGCATAGGCGTTATCGACCGCATCATCGAGCATGGTGTAAACGTCGTTCATCTGGATGAACAGTTGCATCTCACCAGCTTCGATCTTACTCACATCAAGCAGATCGTTGATCAGATACAGCAGATGCTCGGCACTGCGGACGGTCTGGTTCAAGCGCGAGATTTGCTCGTCGTTGACCTCGCCGAACGCGCCGACACGCATGAAATCCATATTGTTGATAATCAAGTTCAGCGGCGTGCGTAGTTCGTGCGTCACGCTGGCGAGGAAGCGCGTCTTAACTTCGTTGGCGCGCTCGGCTTCTTGTACAGCTTCGCGTAATTGCACGAATAGCTGAGCGTTACGCACGCTGGGCGAGACGAGATTGCTGAATAGCGTCAGCTGGCGCGTGTCCGACTCGGTGAAGGGCGGCGAGTCCGCTGGACGACCGACCGTCACTGTGCCGATTGCCGTACCCGCGAAGAGCAGAGGCACGGCGAGCGCCTGCGAGAAGGTGACGCTACCATCGTAATAATCGCTCAGATTTACGCGATGGGGATAGGTGTCGTAGTCATCGACGATGATCGGCTCGCCCTTGAGGATCGTCTGACCGGCAAGCCCCCCGCGCCGCGGGATGACGACCGCGCCTTCGCCGCGCCGTGGACGCGGGTCGTTGGTGGCGACTAGTTGCAGGTTTTCATCGTCGGGTGTCCCTAGCCAGATCGAGACGAAGGTCGCATCTAGCAGAGAGATGATGCGCTCCATGAACTGATCGAGTACCGTCCGCAGTTGCACTTCGTTCACCACTGAGAGCGACTCGTCATAAATCGCGCGCAGTTGGTCGGCGGCTTTTTGCGAGGCCTTCTGCGCGACGCTCAGCTGTTGCGTGCGCTCTTCGACGCGCGTCTCGAGCGTGCGACTCCACGTCTGCAAATCGTCGTAGGACTCGCGCAGGCGGTTCTTCATGCTCTCCATCGCACGGGCGAGTTGCCCGATCTCGTCGGCTTTATCGCGGTGGAAGACGACGAAGCGCAGGTTGCCTTCACCGATTTCGCGTGCCGAGCGTTGCAAGTCGGTCATCGGCATGACGACCGATTGTGAGATGAAGCGATTGACCGCCAGAATCAGCAGGACGATGCCGATCGTCGCGACGATCGCCACCGGAATCAGCACGCCGCTGGGCAATACCGGAATTTCGGCAACGGGTAAGACGCTGACGAACGTCCAGTTATTGACCGGCAGGCGATTGCTGGCGAATAAGCCGCTTGCCTCATCGTTGAAGGGATCGTCCGCCGTATATAAGCCGTTGGTATCGCGCGGGGCATTCTCTAGCCGCCGCGTCAGGCTTTGGGCGACGCGCTCAAAGCGATTGACTTCGGGCAAGTTGAAGGTCGCAAGGGCGACATTGCGCTCGCTGAACAGGATGCCATAGCCGTTGACGGTATCTGCCAGCAAACCTTCGGCATTCAGGATGTTGCTCAATTCATTGGAAAAGACATCCAGCGGAATATCGACCCACAGCGTGCCATCGCTGCTCGGGTGTTGATAGCCGACGGCGAGCGAGATGCTCTGTCGGTTGCGCGGGTCGTAGAGCGCGCGCGGTTGCCGGAACCAGTGTGGCTCGCTGGAATAGAGCGTGTCGGCGATGCCATCGACGTTGCGAATCATGGTTGCCGAGCGATGGACGCGCCATGAATAATCGGTGGGAATATCAGGATCAGGGATGTCGAGGACAGCAACCGAACCATCCGGGCGGACGATGCTCACCCGATGAATCAGCGTATCGGCATCGTGCTGGACGAAATCGGTGGCGTAAGCGCGCAGGGCGACCGAATCCGACAAATCTTCGACAGTATCGAGTCCTATAGCCATGCCGTTGGCGGTATCGAAGACGTTTTGTAGGAGCGTGTTGATCGATTGCGAGGCTTCGGCGTTCTTAGTCGCGAAGCGATCGAGTGCCTGTGTACGCAGGGCGGCATCGCTCGTGACGACCGCTAGCACAGCGACGATCGCCAGCACAATCGCGTTGATGACGATCACAATCAAGTTCAGCCGATTGCTCAATCCCATTTGGTTAAACATAGCGTTCCCTGTGTCGAGATTTGCGTGAGATGACCTATTATGGCGCACGCTTTAAGAAAAATCGAATCATTCCCACTGAAATTTAACGTAATTGTAATGTGTGCCAACGTTTTCTGGAAAAGTGTATAAAATCCGTGTCGGGCTTTTTGGTCAAAGCGCACAGATACGCTCTACCACTGGGACTATTGGCTGATTCCACACTCTGCGCGATGTCTGCTATGGTATACGATAGAGACATAACGAAGTAGATTACTGATAATTCAAAGGAACAGCGATGGCACCGGATCGCGATAACTCAGACAACATCACCAATATCCCGCAAGAGATGCCACCGATCCGCCCGACGAGCGACGACACCACGCGCCTTGACGACTTCGACACGGTTGAAGCCGATGTGTTGCCGTGGGTGATGGAATTTCGCGTCGTCGGCACTGCGGACATCATCCACGCGCCTGTTAAGGAAGAGATGCTCATCGGGCGCTCTGATGATGCCCGTGGCATCTACCCTGATATTGATCTCAGCCGCCACGATGCGCGCAAAGCCGGCGTCTCGCGCGAGCATGCTCGCCTGTGTGCCCGCGACAATCGCATCACAATTGAAGACCTGCAAAGCGCCAACGGCGTGTCGGTCAACGGGCGGCAGATTGCCCCGCGCCAGCCCTACCGCCTGCGCGAAGGCGACACCGTGCGCCTCGGTCATCTACAGCTACAGGTGCATTTCGTCGTCAAACCGCTGGCAGTTGATGATACAGTAGAAGGGCTGGATAACAGCTTCGACATTGCGCGTATCGGCACTGGGCAAACGATCCTGATTCTCGATGATAATCGCGATGTGTGTCACGTCCTGCGGTATATCGCCCTGCAAGCCGGCTTCAAAACGCGCGTCGTCCACGCGATGACGGATGCCATCACCGCGCTGGCAGACGACACGATCGACGCGATGATTTTAGAAGTGATGTTGCCGGATGGTAACGGGGTCGATGTTATCAAGTATTTGCGCCAGCGCGTCAGCACGACGATGCCGGTGATCGCCATAGGTAACGCTGGACAACGCTTGTCGCATGCCCGCGAACAGGGGGCGACGGTGATCGTGCCCAAGCCGCTGGTTGTCGACGATTTGCTGACGCATTTGGGCAAATTGGTGCAACTCATGGATACTTAATCTGACAAATTGCCCGAAAAGAGCGCCGCTACCCCCTTGACACTCGCCCGTTAGACTGATATGCTCCTCTAGGCTAAACGCGACAGATAAACATCCCCACTCGCGGGCAATGTCTCTGTCGGATTCATTAAGATGGCGAAAGAGCTTTGTAGCTTTTGCGAAGTATCTCGTCATGTGTGACTCTTGCAGGCGTTCTATTGGTATACATATAGGTCGCCTTTTTGTACGCCTAGCCACAGCCTAATTCTAGGCATTTTTTTGTTCATATCAAGCTAGCCATTTAAGTGTAGCGGAGAAGTTTATGCCGACTATCAATCAGTTGGTGCGTAAGGGGCGCGACCCCCGCAAGAAGAAAACCAAAGCACCAGCATTGCAATACACGCTCAACGCCTTCTCGCAAAAGCGTTCACGTCAAGCGCGGGGCGCACCGCAGAAGCGCGGCGTTTGCACCCGTGTCCAGACCATGACCCCCAAGAAGCCGAACTCGGCTTTGCGGAAAGTCGCCCGTGTGCGCCTGACCAATGGGATGGAAGTTACAGCCTACATCGGCGGCGAAGGCCATCGCCTGCAAGAACACAGTGTGGTTCTCGTGCGTGGCGGCCGTGTGAAAGACCTGCCCGGTGTGCGCTATCATATCGTCCGTGGTACGTTAGACACCGGTGGTGTTGAAGGCCGTAAGCAAAGTCGTAGTAAATACGGCACCAAACGTGACTAAGAGCCGGTAAGGAGTTTATTGAACAATGCGTAGAAAAACACCGCCAAAGCGCGAGGTTCGCCCAGATGCACGTTACAACAACGTGTACATTACGCTGTTCGTCAACCGTATGATGTACGGGGGCAAAAAGTCGACCGCTTTCCGCCTCCTCTACTCAGCCCTTGATTTGATCGCTGAGCGCACGGGGGACGACCCAATTGAAGTCTTCGAGCGCGCGTTACGTAACGTGCAACCCTCGGTTGAGGTGAAGCCGCGCCGCGTAGGTGGCTCGACTTACCAAGTGCCGATCGAAGTCACCGCCCATCGTGGCATCACGCTGGCAATGCGCTGGATTATCCAGAATGCACGCAGTCGTGGCGGACGCAGCATGTCGCAACGGCTCGCGGCTGAGTTACAAGAAGCCGCACAAGGCACTGGCAATTCCGTCCGCAGACGCGATGAAGTGCATAAGATGGCGGAAGCGAACCGTGCTTTTGCCCACTTCCGTTAAGGTACGTAAACCCCAATATCAATTGGGTTGAGTGAGTATGTGGAAAAGGTCATATGGCAAAGAAACCTGAAATCACCCTAGAACGAGTACGTAATATCGGCATTATCGCGCACATTGATGCGGGTAAAACCACCGTGACCGAGCGTATCCTATATTACACCGGCATGGCACACAAAATTGGTGAGACCCACACGGGCGATACCATCACCGACTTTGACCCGCAAGAGCGCGAACGCGGCATCACCATTCAATCCGCCGCTGTGACCGCCTTCTGGGACGATCACAAAATCAACATCATCGACACCCCCGGCCACGTGGACTTCACCGCTGAAGTACAACGTAGCCTGCGCGTGCTCGACGGTGGGATCGCGGTATTCGATAGCGTCGCGGGTGTTGAACCCCAATCCGAAACCGTATGGCGGCAAGCGACGGAATACAACGTGCCGCGCATGTGCTTTGTCAACAAGATGGATCGTACAGGTGCGAACTTTGAACGCACAGTGAGCATGATCACCTCGCGCTTGAACGGCAATCCGGTTCCGATCCAGATTCCTTATGGGTCTGGGGATAACTTCGAAGGTGTCATTGACCTTGTTACGATGGAATTGGTGACCTATGGCAACGATCTGGGGACAGACATCCAACGCCATCCGATCCCTGAAAGCCACCGCGAAGCCGCTGAGACAATGCGGACAGAGATGATCGAGAAGATCGTCGAAAATGATGAGTTGTTGACCGAAAAATACCTGATGGACGAAGAAATCACCGACGATGAAGTGATCGCCGCCCTGCGCGCCGCTACCATCGCCAACAAAGTGCATCCGGTACTCTGTGGCTCAGCCCTGAAGAACAAAGGCGTGCAGATGTTGCTCGACGCTGTCGTCGCTTACCTGCCGTCGCCGTTGGACGTGCCGCCGATCGAAGGCGTTGACCCCAACGACATGGCAACCAAGCTCAAGCGCAACGCCGATGACAACGAACCGCTCTCGGCACTGGTATTCAAGATCGTCTCCGACCGTTTCGGTCGCCTCGCGTTCACCCGCGTTTATTCCGGCGTTCTCGAATCCGGCACGCGCGTCTATAACCCGATTAAGGGGCAAATGGAGCGCGTGGGGCGCGTGGTGCGGATGTTCGCCAACGATCGCGAAAACGTCGATGCCGTCCACGCGGGCGATATCGCGGCGATCATCGGCATGAAGGACACCTTCACCGGCGATACGGTCTGTAGCCAAGATGAGCCGGTCATTCTGGAGAATATCAAGTTCCCGGATCCAGTGATTGAAGTGGCGATTGAGCCGGCGAGTAAAGCCGACCAAGAGAAACTCGCGAAGGGTCTGTCGGCACTGGCTGACGAAGACCCGACCTTCCAAGTAGAAGTGGATGCCAATCTGGGGCAAACCAAGATTCGCGGGATGGGCGAGTTGCACCTTGAGGTGCTGGTCGAACGCCTGCGCCGCGAATACAAAGTGGATGCCACCGTCGGCCGTCCGCGCGTGGCTTACCGCGAGGCGATCAGCCGCGAACACGTCACCGAAACAACCTTCAAGCGGCAATCGGGTGGTAGCGGTCAATACGCACAGGTCGTCATCGAATGGTCGCCGATGACCGAAGACGATGCCGAAGAAGCCGGCGGCGATAATCTGCTCTTTGAAGATAAGATTGTCGGTGGTGCAGTGACCAAAGAATTCATCCGTGCGACAGAAAAAGGCATCCGCGAAGCGATGGAAGGCGGCGTGATCGCTGGCTACCCCATTGTCCGCTTGAAGGCTATGATGGTCGATGGCGGGATGCACGATGTGGACTCGTCAGAAATCGCTTTCAAGATCGCCGGGTCGATGGCGCTGAAAGACGGGATGAACCGTGGTGCACCGCAAATTCTCGAACCGTCGATGAAGGTTGAAGTGGTCGCACCTGATGATTACACCGGTACAATCGTGGGCGATCTGTCCTCGCGGCGCGGTGTGGTCGAAGGGATGGAGCCACGCGGCGAAGGTGTCAGCACTATTCGCGCACAAGTGCCGCTGTCCGAGATGTTCGGTTATGCAACAGAACTGCGTAACATGACGCAAGGGCGCGGGAACTTCACGATGGAATTTGACCAGTATACTGTCGCTCCCAATAACATTGCTGAAGAAGTGATCAACGGCGAGCGTTAAGTAGATGTGCGGGCGCGGTCGCACTTGCTCGACAGGCAACGGTCGCGCTGTCAACGCAACATATTACCGAGTTATCAGTATCTATAGTTGAGATAGAGGGTATAAAGTAAATGGCAAAAGCAAAGTTCGAACGTACAAAACCTCATGTGAATATCGGCACCATCGGTCACGTTGACCATGGGAAAACGACCCTGACAGCCGCCATCACCAAAGTTCTCGGCATGCGTGGCCAAGCAGAAAGCCAGAACTACGAAGACATCGACAACGCGCCGGAAGAGCGCCAACGCGGGATCACGATTTCGATTCGTCACGTGGAATACGAAACCGAGAACCGCCACTATGCACACGTGGACTGCCCCGGTCACCGTGACTATATCAAGAATATGATCACCGGTGCCGCGCAGATGGACGGTGCGATCCTCGTAGTGAGCGCCCCCGACGGCCCGATGCCACAAACACGCGAGCATGTCCTGCTGGCGCGTCAGGTGGAAGTGCCGGCGATCGTGGTCTTCTTGAACAAGACTGACCAGATGGACGATCCCGAACTGATCGAACTGGTGGAGATGGAATTGGGCGAACTGCTCGATAGCTACGAATTCTCCGACGAAACCCCGATCATCAAAGGCTCGGCACTGGCAGTGACCGAAAGCGAAAGCGACGACCCCGATGCGCCGGAATATGCGCCGATCTGGGAGCTGATGGATGCTGTCGATGAATGGATCCCGACTCCCGAACGTGAAACCGATAAGCCCTTCCTGATGCCGGTGGAAGATGTCTTCTCCATCAAGGGTCGTGGTACGGTTGTGACGGGTCGGGTGGAACGTGGCACGCTGACCAAGGGTCAAGAAATTGACATCGTCGGCTTGCGCGATGACATCCAAACGACCGTCGTCACCGGTATCGAGATGTTCCACAAAGAACTCGATCAAGCCGAAGCTGGCGACAACGCCGGTATCCTGCTCCGCGGTAAGACCCGCGACGAAGTGGAACGCGGCATGGTGCTGGCGAAGAAAGGCTCGATCACCCCGCACAAGAAGTTTAAGTGCCAAGTCTACATCCTGAAGAAGGATGAGGGTGGTCGCCACAAGGCATTCGTCAGCGGTTATCGCCCGCAGTTCTACATCCGCACGATGGATGTGACCGGTACTGTGACCCTGCCCGACGGCGTGGACATGGTGATGCCCGGCGATGACGTGGAATTCGGGGTTGAGCTGATCAACCCGGTCGCGATCGAAAAAGGGTCGAAGTTCGCCATCCGCGAAGGTGGTCTGACGGTCGGTGCTGGTATCATCACCGAAATTATCGAGTAAGATCAGAAACGACATACAGACGCTAGTATGTACCGGGGTGCGGTATAAGCCCCGGTATATTTTTCGACACTGGCAAAATAGCTGACGGTCTAAAGGTTGCAATCTATGGCAAAACAGAACAAAATCCGCATCCGTTTGAAGGCATATGACCATCGGGTGCTTGATCAGTCAGCGCAACGGATTGTAGAGACAGCAGAACGCACAGGTGCGCGAGTTGTGGGGCCTGTCCCCCTGCCGACCCGCTTGGAACGTTTCACGGTGATTCGCTCCAGCTTTGTTCATAAGAACTCGCAAGAACATTTTGAAATCCGCACGCACAAACGCTTGATCGATGTGATGGAGCCGGATAGCAAGACGATTGACACCTTGATGCGCCTGAATCTACCCGCTGGCGTTGATATCGAAATCAAAATTTAGGTCAGTTTCACAAACAACTGACAGACTCCCGTTCGGAATCCCGAACAACTTGAATAGGAAGTATGGTATGGGAGGGGAACTAGTCCCGCGTGTTTGTTGCGCCTAACCCCCCTCTGGAGGCTATGTCATGAAGGGCATGATTGGCAAAAAAGTGGGTATGACCCAAGTATTTGACGAGAATGGCAACGTGGTACCCGTGACCGTGATCGAAGCGGGCCCGTGCTATGTTACACAGATCCGTAATGCAGACCGCGATGGCTATACAGCTATCCAGCTGGGTTATGGCGAGACCAAACCCCAACGCTTGACGAAAGGGCAACTGGGGCATTTACAGAAGCATAACTTGCCGGCGCTCAAAGTCCTGCGCGAGTTCCGCGTGAAGGGCGATGATGCCGCCGAATTGCAAGAAGGTGCTGAAATCAAAGTCGATGTCTTCCAATCGGGCGAATTGGTGGATGTGATCGGCATCAGCAAAGGTCGCGGCTTTGCCGGGACGATTAAACGCCACAACTTCAACCGCCAACCCAAAACCCACGGTCAATCCGATCGTGAGCGCGCGCCGGGGGCTGTCGGGATGTGTGCCGCACCGGGGCGGACGATGAAGGGGAAACGGATGGCTGGACGCATGGGTAACGACCGCGTCACCATGCAAAACCTCGAAGTCGTCGTGGTCGATGCGGATAAGAACCTGCTCGCCGTTAGAGGGTCGATCCCCGGTGCCAAAGGCGGCATCGTCATGATCCGCCCCGCGAACAAGAGCACCACCAACTGAGGCGCGCTGAGCGAGTAAGGAGCTTATATCATGGAATTTCCAGTACTGGATACCTCAGGTCAGCAAGTCGAGACGATCGACCTGCCGCCCTATATCTTTGAAGAAGACGTGAACGTCGGGCTGATGCATCAGGCTTACGTGCGCCAGATGGCGAATGCGCGGCAAGGGAACCACAAAACCCTGCGCCGTAGCGAAATTCGCGCGACAGGTGCTAAGGTCTGGCGGCAAAAAGGCACGGGGCGTGCGCGTCACGGGGCGCGGAGTGCGCCGATTTTCGTCGGTGGTGGGCAAGCAATGGGCCCGCGCCCGCGCAAGTACACCAAGAACATGCCGAAGAAGATGCGCCGCAAGGCGATTCGCTGTGCGTTAAGCGCGCTCGTGCGGGATGATCAACTGGTCATCGTCGATGAGCTATCGCTAGACGCACCCAAGACCAAACTTGCCCGCCAGGCAATCCAATCCGTGACGGGTGGCGAAAATGCCCTCGTCGTGCTCGAGCGTGGTCAGGATCACTTCACACGTAGTGTTCACAATCTGCCGCAGGCACACGTAATCCTGCCAGAATACCTGAACATCCGCGATCTGCTGAAGTACGATAAAGTAATCCTCACCAAAGCGGCACTAGATGTGATTGTCAGCATTTGGGGACGGGAGGCACAACATGCCTGAGTTACACCCCTTTGACGTGATCCGCCGTCCGATCGTGACGGAAAAATCGACCATCCTCCAAGATGAGTTGAATCAGTACGTCTTTGAAGTCGATCAGCGCGCCAACAAATACCAGATCAAAGAAGCCGTGGCGCTGGTGTTCGATATTGAGGACGACGACATCTTGCAGGTGCGGACGATGGTCATGCCAGCGAAGCGCGGGCAGCGCGGGCGCGTGCAGTATATTCGCAGTCGCCAATGGAAAAAGGCGATCGTCACGCTGTCCGAGGATATTGAACTCGAACTGTTTAACATTTAAGGGAATTTACGATGCCGATTAAAGTCTATAAGCCAACCTCGGCGGGTCGTCGTAACATGACGGGTTATACGTTCGAGGAAGTGACCAAGAGCAAACCGGAGCGCTCCCTGACGGAAGCCTTGCGGAAAAAGGGCGGTCGTAATAATAAAGGCCGTGTGACGGTGCGTCATCGTGGCGGCGGGCACAAACGCCGCTACCGCATCATCGACTTCAAACGTAATAAGACGGACATGCGCGCCAACGTGATCGCGATTGAGTACGATCCCAACCGGAGCGCACGTATCGCCCTGTTAGAATACGAAGACGGCGAACGCCGTTACATCATCGCCCCGCTGGGCTTAAAAGTCGGGCAATTCGTCGCTAGTGGCGACCTTGCCGAGTTGCGCGTCGGTCATGCGATGCCGCTCAAGAGCATTCCCGTCGGTACGACGGTGCATAACATCGAACTGCGCCCGGGCAAAGGCGGGCAAATGGCGCGCGCCGCCGGTACATCCGCGCAAATCGTCGCCAAAGAGGGCAATTACGCCTCTCTGCGCTTGCCAAGTGGCGAAGTGCGGCGCGTTCACGAACGCTGTATGGCGACCATCGGCCAGGTGGGCAATGCCGAACACGGCAACGTCAACTTCGGTAAAGCCGGTCGTCGTCGCTGGCTCGGCTGGCGACCGGGCGTGCGTGGTACCGCGCAAGACCCCGCTAGCCACCCGCATGGTGGTGGCGAAGGCCGCACCGGTGTTGGGATGCCCGCGCCGAAGACCCCCTGGGGTAAACCCGCGCTGGGCGTGCAAACCCGTAATAACAAGCGTACCGATGTGTTCATCGTTCGCCGCCGCGGTAAGCGCCGTTAGTCGAGTTTTAGGAGATATATTGACATGAGTCGCTCACTGAAAAAAGGCCCTTTTATAGAGCCGAGCCTCCTCAAAAAAGTGGAGGATATGAACGATGGCAAACGCAAGAAAGGTGTGATCAACACCTGGAGCCGGGCAAGCACCATCTTCCCGCAGATGATTGGTCATACCATTGGCGTGCATGACGGTCGCCGTCATGTGCCGATTTACATCACGGAAAATATGGTCGGGCATAAACTGGGCGAGTTCGCCCCCACCCGTACCTTCCGTGGCCACCTCATTGAAGCCAAGAAAACAGTCGGGAGAGCATAAAGGCAATGGAAGTCACAGCAAAGACGAAGTACTTGCCCATCTCCTCACAAAAATTAGCCCTCGTGTGCGATCAAGTGCGGGGTATGGATGCGGAAGAAGCCCTCATCGTGTTGAAGTTCATGCCGCAAAAGGGATCCGAGTTCGTGGCGAAGACCGTCAAGAGCGCGCTCGCCAATGCGGAAAACAACTTCGACCTCAATCCGCGTGATATGATTATCGCGCAGATTTGGGCGGGCGAAGGGCCGCGCCTCAAACGCTATAAAGCCGGGGCGCGAGGTCGCTATAAACCGCGTGTTCGCCGCCTGTCGCACTTATGGGTTACGTTGACAGAGCGAGAGGATAACTAATGGGTCGTAAAATGAACCCGACCGGGTCACGTTTGAAAATTACCCGCGATTGGGATGCACGCTGGTATGCAGAGGGCGACCGCTATGTCGAACTGCTGCAAGAAGATCGCGAAGTTCGTGATTACGTCAAGCAAGAGACCGCACGCGCAGGTGTCGCACGGATCGAAATCGAACGGCAACCGAACCTCGTCAGCATCACTGTCAGTACGGTGCGTCCGGGGCTTATCATCGGTCGCAAAGGCGAAGCCGTCAAACAACTGCGCCAGGATTTAGAAGCGATGACCGGCAAACAAGTCCGCGTCGAAGTACAAGAAGTCGAAAAGCCGGATGTTGACCCGCAACTGATTGCGGAAAATATCGCCAGCCAGCTTGAACGCCGCATCGGTCATAGCCGCGCGATGAAACGCGCCATGACACAGGCAATGCGCCAAGGCGCACAGGGCGTGCGGATCGAAGTCAGCGGTCGTCTGGGTGGGGCGGATATGAGCCGCCGCGAGTGGATGTCCGAAGGGCGCGTGCCGCGTAACACCCTGCGTGCCGACATCGGCTATGGGCTGGCAGAAGCCAACACCACCTTCGGTCTCATCGGGATCAAGGTGTGGGTCTACACGGGTGACGTGCTACCCGGTGAACGCGAAATACGGATGCCGCAACAAGAGCAAAACAGCTAACTGTTGCGATTTTAAGGAGTGAAGTAACCCATGTTGATGCCAAAGCGTACCAAGTACCGTAAACAGCATCGTGGTCGTATGCGGGGGAAAGCCAACCGTGGATCGACCATCGCCTTCGGGGATTATGGCTTGCAAGCCCTAGAACCCGTGTGGATGACTAGCCGACAGATCGAAGCGGCACGGCGCGCGATCGTGCGCTTCATCCGCCGCCGCGGGAAGGTGTGGATTCGCGTCTTCCCCGATAAGCCCTACACCCAAAAACCTGCCGAAACGCGCATGGGTAAAGGTAAGGGGACGGTCGAATACTATGTCGCCGTTGTCAAACCGGGGCGGATCCTGTTCGAGATGGCTGGTGTGCCGGAAGACATCGCGCGCGAAGCCCTGCGCCTCGCCGCCGCCAAGCTACCGGTGAAGACCAAGTTCGTCAAACGTAGCGACCCGATCAGCGGTCGGGAGGTGAACTGAGATGTTTGCCAGCGAACTGCGTCAAAAGAGCGATCAAGATTTGGTCGATCTCTACGATGAGTTGAAAGAAGAACTCTATCGCCTGCGCTTGAACCATGCGACGGGCGAATTGATCGACACGAGCCAATTTCGGAAAGTCCGCCGCGATATCGCCCGCATCCGCACTGTGATGCGCGAGCGCGAGTTAGCGGCGATGTTGACAGAAGAGGATATGATCGATGTCGAATAATCGTAAGCGTCTCGTCGGGCGCGTCGTCAGCGATAAGATGGACAAGACCGTCACGGTCGCCATCGACCGCCGCCAGATGCACCCGCTATACAAGAAGGTCGTGAGCTTCACCAAAAAAGTGAAAGCCCACGACGAAAGCAATAGCGTCCCGCTCGGGGCGATCGTCCGCATTGTTGAAAGCCGCCCGATCAGCAAAACCAAACGCTGGGTGGTCGAAGAAGTGATCGAATCGACCAGCGAAGCGGAACAAGCCGTGCTCGAGGAAGAATTAACCCGCCGGGAAGAGGATCAATCCAGCATGGGGAGCATGGACGTATGATACAAGTCGAGAGTCGGCTTCGCGTCACCGATAACAGCGGCGCGCAAGAGTTACTCGTCGTCCGCATCCTCGGCGGGTCGAAGGTGCGCTACGGGCGCATCGGCGATGTGGTCGTGGGCGCTGTCAAAAGCGCATCGACCCAGGGCAATATCAAAAAAGGGCAAATCGTGCGCGCGGTGATCGTGCGTGTGGCGAAGGAATATCGCCGGAACGATGGCTCTTACATCAAGTTTGATGATAATGCCGCCGTGATCCTCACCGATGATCTGGAAAACCCGCGCGGGACGCGCGTCTTCGGCCCTGTCGCGCGCGAACTGCGCGAACGAGGCTTCATGAAGATCGTCTCGCTCGCGCCGGAAACACTGTAGAGGGAGAGCAACAACATGAACCGTGTGAAACGTGGCGATATTATCGAAGTGACAGCCGGCAAGGACAAGGGTTTCCGTGGCGATGTCATCCGTGTCATCACCAAAGAAAACCGCGTCGTTGTCAACGGAATTAACATGATGAAGCGACACGAGAAAGAACGTCAAGCGGGTAATCAACAAGTCCCCGCGCAAATTGTCGATTTTGAGGCACCGCTGGACTTGAGCAACGTGATGCCAGTATGCCCCGCTTGCGACCAGAAGACGCGTGTCGGCTATCGTTTTACCGACGATGGCTTCAAAACGCGCTTCTGCAAGAAGTGCAATTCAGATATGGATTAACCGGAGCGTATAACCGATGAGTGAACGAGTCGTACCTGTTTTAGAACAACGCTACCGGGAAACCGTCATCGAGACGATGATGGATGAGTTCCCCTACGAAAATGTGATGCGCGTCCCACGGGTGAGCAAAGTGGTGATTAACATCGGCATGGGGGAAGCAGTAGATGAGCCGAAAACGATGGATAAAGCGGTCGAAACCCTGCGGATTATCACCGGGCAACAACCGATTATCACCCGCGCCAAGAAGAGCGTCGCCAGCTTCAAAATCCGCGAAGGACGCGCGATCGGGGTCAAAGTGACCTTGCGCGGCGAACGGATGTGGAGCTTGCTCGACCGCTTGATGAACATCGCCCTGCCCCGTATCCGCGACTTTCGCGGGGTCCCGCCCAAGCTGGACGGGCGCGGGAACTATACGCTGGGCTTGCGCGAGCAACTCATCTTCCCGGAAATTGATTTCGATAGCATTGATAAAGTGCGGGGCATGGAAATTACCATCGTGACCACCGCCGAAACTGACGAAGAAGGACGGCGCTTGCTGAAATTACTCGGCATGCCGTTCCGCGAGAATTAACCGAAGGGATCAACCAATATGGCGAGAAAAAGCAATATCGCACGCGAGAAAGACCGCAAGTATGCTGTGCGCGTACGCAATCGCTGTAAACGCTGTGGGCGGTCGCGCAGTTACATGCGCCGCTTCGGCCTGTGCCGCATCTGCTTCCGCGAGATGGCGCTTAAAGGTGTTATCCCCGGCGTAGTCAAATCGAGCTGGTAGGAGAGAGTAACAGCGATGTCGAACACGAGCAATGACCCGATCGCGGATATGCTAACGCGCATCCGCAACGCCCTGCTGGCACGCCACAAAACCGTGGATGTGCCGAACTCGAAGATGAAAGTCGCGATTGCGCGCATTCTGACCGAAGAGGGCTACGTCCTAAATTATTCCGTTGGGGATCAACAACCGATCCCTATGATTACTATCACGTTGAAATACCACGGGAGCCGGCGCGAACGTAAACCGGTCATCACCAAGCTACAACGGGTGAGCCGTCCCGGTCGCCGTGTGTATCGTAAACGTGCTGAATTGCCGATTGTTCGCAGTGGCACCGGTATCGCCATTGTGACCACCCCACAAGGGGTGATGACCAGCCAGCAAGCGCGCCGTGATGGTTACGGTGGCGAAGTGCTGTGCTACGTCTGGTAGCCGAGAGAAGGGGAAATTATCATGTCTCGTATTGGTAAGCAACCCGTCGCCCTGCCAGATAAGGTTCAGGTGACGATTGATGGCAGTGATGTGACCGTCAAAGGCCCCAAGGGCGAACTGACGCGCACATTCCACCCGGATATGACCATCAAGCAAGACGATGGACAACTGATTGTCGAACGACCGAGCGATCTACGCCATCACCGCGCGCTTCACGGCTTAAGCCGCGCGTTGCTCAACAACATGGTGACCGGCGTGACCGATGGCTTTCGTAAGACACTCGTGATCGATGGCGTGGGCTATCAAGCAGCGGTGCGTGGCAAGAGCCTTGAACTCAAGGTCGGCTTGTCGCACGAAGTGCTGATCGACCCGCCGGATGATGTGAGCTTCGACGTGCCCAAAGAATCACGCGGGCGCACGATCCACATTGATGGGATCGATAACGAAGTTGTCGGACAGCTGGCGGCTGATGTGCGCGCCTGGCGTCCCCCGGAACCTTACAAGGGCAAAGGTATTCGTTACGTCGACGAAATCATCCGCCGCAAAGCGGGTAAAGCCGGTAAGAAATAAGGGGATACAAGTCAATGGCAGATATTAAAGGCAAGAAGAAGTTCAAAGCGCGCAAACGCCGGCAACGGCGCGGGCGGGCGAAGGTACACGGCACGGCACAACGCCCACGGATGAACGTGTATCGCAGTCTGGATAATATTTTCGTACAGGTCATCAACGATGATGATGGGCATACCATCGTGCAAGCATCGACCATTGACCAAGAAGTTGCCCCACAACTAGAGGGCAAGAGCAAGACGGAAGCCGCGCAAGTCGTCGGTCAAGTCGTCGCTGAACGTGCAAAAGAAGCCGGCATCGAAGAAGTGATCTTCGATCGCGGTGGGTTCCGTTATCAAGGGCGCGTCGCCGCGCTCGCCGGTGCCGCCCGCGATGCCGGACTCAAGTTCTAAGAATCGGAGTAAATCACAATGGCAGATAATAACAGAAGACGCAGACGGCGTGATGATAACCGCGAGGAACTTGAAGAACGCGTGGTTGATATTCGCCGCGTGGCGAAGGTCATCAAAGGGGGGCGACGCTTCGCCTTCCGTACGGTGGTCGTCGTCGGCGATGGCAAAGGACGGTTGGGCGTGGGCATCGGCAAGGCGCGTGGCGTGCCGGATAGCATCCGCAAAGCCAACGATAAAGCGCGTGCCAACATGGTCGATGTCGCGCTAGTCGGCAATACCATCCCGTATGGGGTGACCGGCATCCACGCCGGCGCACAAGTCATGCTGAAGCCCGCCGCCCCCGGTACCGGCGTGATCGCCGGTGGTGGTGTCCGTAACGTGGTCGAGGTCATCGGGGTTAAGGACATCCTCTCCAAAAGTCAAGGGAGTGCCAACCTGCTCAACGTGACGCTGGCGACGCTGGATGCCCTCAAACAGTTAGAAAGCCCGGAAGAACTGGCCGATAAACGCGGTGTTCCCGTCCGTGAAACGACCCCGGTGTGGGCGCGGCGCGGTATGACCCGCGAGGAGGACTGATGATGGCTGAGCCGAAGAAGGTACGCATCACGCTCCGTAAGAGCGCGATCGGTAGCAACAAATCACAAAAAGATACCGTGCGCGCGCTCGGGTTGTTGAAGCTCGGCGCGACCCGCGTCGTGACGCTCACGCCTCATATGCGCGGCATGGTGAACAAAGTCAGCCACTTGCTCGATATTCAAGCGGATGTCGAACAAGTCGCAGAGTAGCACGCAAGCGATTTGCGGAAAGGAGTAAGGCGTTAGCGGGCGCGGATGAACCGCTACCCGACGCCGCCAGACGATGAAATTAAATGACTTAAAACCGACACCCGGTTCCAAGCACCGTAAGAAACGCGTCGGTCGTGGTAAAGCCGCTGGACGCGGCACCTACGCCGGTCGTGGTATCAAAGGGCAAAAAGCCCGTGGTCGGATGCACAAGAAAGCCTACTTTGAGGGCGGTCAGTTGCCGTTAGTGCGTCGCCTGCCCTTCAAGCGCGGGTTCACCAACGTCATGCGGATCGACTATCAAGAAGTCAACGTCAACCAGCTGGACGAGCGCTTCGACGGAGGCGATACCGTCACACCGGAAACGCTGGTGGAAAAAGGCTTACTGCGCGATGCCGAAACGCCGGTGGTGATTTTAGGACGTGGCGACCTGAGCAAAAATCTGACCGTCCACGCGCACCGCATCAGCAAAAGCGCGGCGGAAAAGATCGAACAGGCGGGCGGGAGCTTTGAAAAGCTCGAATTGCTGGTCACAGGGGTCGTCGCAACGATCCGTAAAAAGCCCAAAGCAGAGCTAGAAGCCCTGCGCGCCCAAAAGCAAAATGGCTAAGAGACGATCCCCAATGCAGGTCATCGCGTCGTAACACTTGCGCGACCCGACCTGCATTGTCGTTTGCGTCTCGCGTGAGTCACGCGCAGGCGCACGGGTATCTGTAAGAAGATTATCAGATAATCGTCAAACATCCCTCGTCTGCAAATCCACCGTAGGAGTCATTCCAGCATCCGCTATAATGCAAACCATCTAGCACACAGTAGAGGATTTTAGAATCATGATTCAGGGTCTTCGTAGCGCCTGGCGCTTGCCAGACGTGAGAAATAAATTACTCTTCACGTTTTTTATCTTGCTTGTGTATCAATTTGCCGCACATATCCCCGTCGTTGGTGTGGATCGTGATGCCCTGCAACAGGTGTTTAACAGCAGTGGCGCAGGCATCGCACAGGTGCTGAACTTGCTCTCCGGCGGTGCTGTTGCCAACTTCAGCATTTTGGCGAATGGTGTGTATCCCTACATCACCGCGTCGATTATCTTCCAGTTGTTGGTGCCGATTGTGCCCCAGCTGGAAGCGATCCAGCGCGAGCCAAAAGGGCAAGAGAAAATCCAACGCTATACCTACCTCGCCACCATCCCGATGGCGATTTTACAGTCGATCGCTCAGATCACGCTCTTCTCACAATTCGCCGGTGGCGTGCCGATCATTCCCGGCTTCGGCACTGAAATTTTGCTGACGATCTCGGTCATCACGACCATGACCGCCGGCACGATGTTCGCGATTTGGCTGGGTGAATTAATCACCGAAGACGGCATCGGTAACGGTATTTCGATCATCATCTTCGCGGGTATCGTCGCCATCACGCCGCAAAACGTGATCACGATGGTCGCCAACAGCGGGCAAACCTCACGCTTGATCTACAACGTGATCCTGTTCCTCGCGATTGTGATCGTCAGCATCATCGGTATCGTTTACATCCAAGAGGGTGTGCGCCGCATCCCGGTCCAATACGGTAAGCGCGTGCGCGGTAACCGGCAGGTGCAGGGGCAAGGGAGCCACATTCCCCTACGTGTGAACCCGGTGGGCATGATCCCGCTGATCTTCGCGCAGTCCATCATCACCTTCCCGGCGGTTCTCATCGGGCTCTTCGGGCCAGCACCCGGCACGTTCTGGGCGAATGTGCAGTTGAACTTCGGTAATCAGCAGGGCTTTATCTACTGGTTTACCTTCTTCTTGATGACGGTGGGCTTCACCTTCTTCTATGCGGATGTGATGGTTGGTAACTATAACCTTGCGGATAACCTGCAACGGCAGGGGGGCTTCATCCCCGGTATCCGTCCCGGGCAACGCACGGAAGATTACATCACCAAGGTTACGCGGCGCATCACGCTGGTGGGCGCGCTTTTCCTCGGCTTGATTGCGGTCGTGCCGGGCATCATCCAAGCCTTGAATAGCGTCATCTTCCCCAACGAGGTCGGCGGCGGCGCGATGAACCCCGCGACTAATCCGGCGGCGGTCTTGACGGGCGCGGGTCTCATCATTGTGGTGGGTGTGGTGATCGATACCATGCGCCAGCTAGAGGCACAATTGGTGATGCGTAACTACGAAGGCTTCATGCGCTAAACGTCAGCGCGTGTCATCATCATTCGGGGGGCGGTCTGTGCTGTGCATACCGCCCTTCAACGCTTTATGCTATGGATAACACACCGGTGTCTACTGCTTGACCCATTTAGTTTTTGGTGTTCTCTTGCTCCAAAGGCTCATGTGTACACATTGTGCAACGTGGGACGCTGTCCCACACCCTGCTTACGCCTTTTGCAGCCATTTGTTTTCATCGCTATGGCGTTGAAAAAAGCAAGCTGTGAAAGTTGGCTCTTTGGGATTTCGCGTGGTTTTTGTCGCAGGGGCGTTGCCCCCGCACCCCCATAAGGAACTATCGTTCCTTGACCTTGTTCATTTTGAACGCGCAGCGTTCAAAAAACCAAAAGTTTTTGGTGTTCCCTTTTTTCAAAAAGGGAACAAAAGGAGCTTGACCACGCAAGATACGAAAGACCCTGAAAGTTTTGGTTGAGCTTTTTCAAAAGCTCATGAGTCTTAGGGCAAAGCCCTAAATGGCGATTGCACACGTTCGACATAAGAGCGAAAACATCTTAAAAACTTTTGTGGTCATGTACGACGCTATTGTCTGGCTGTCCCTGCAAAATGCGAAAGAACGATAAAAACTTAATGAACTGATGGAGTAACGTAACAATGGGTTTATATATTATTTTGATGGGCGTGCAGGGCGCTGGTAAAGGTGTACAAGCCAACTTTATCAGCCAGACTTATGACATCCCGCACGTATCGACTGGCGATTTGTTCCGCGCGATGAAGTCGCGTGAGGATGAACTCGCCCAAAAAGTTCAGCAGATCATGGCATCCGGCGCGTTGATCGACGACGAGACCACTAACGCCATCGTTGCCGATCGTCTGGCGCAGGATGATGCTCAATCCGGCGTGATTCTTGATGGGTATCCGCGTAATACCGTCCAAGCTGAATTTCTGGCGCAGTATCTCGCTGAGCGTGACGAAAGCGTGACGGGCGTGCTGTATCTGGATTTGGATTTATACGTCGCGTTCAAACGCGCCTTCGGGCGCGTCACTGCCAGCGACGGCGAGAGCTATAACTACTATTACAAGCCGGATGCCGTCTCTTTCACCGTTGAGAAGCACCCCGACGACGCCTATCCGCCGCGCTTAGTCGCCAGCAAAGATGGCGAGACGCTGAAACGGCGGAGCGATGATGCCGACGCGATGGCCGTCATCAAGCGCATTGATACCTATCTCGATAATACGATGCCTCTGCTCCAGTATTATGAGGACAAGGACTTGCTTCACAAGATCGATGCCGATCAGACGATTGATGCCGTCAACGACGAGATCCAAACGGTGATCGATCAGTTAAGCTGATTCTAAATGCCGGCGATGCACAAGTCAGCTTGAGAAGCCAGTTGCGATGTCTGTGAGGGCTCTTGCCCTCACACAGCTCTTGTACCCATGTTTTTGCTTGTCAAGCAGCCTCTTAGGAGTCAGTCGTGGGCCATTCTTCGTCGATGTGATCGTAGGCGATGGTGTAAATCTCCTCGACCATCTCCGATCGTGCAGTGTCGAACTCGGTGTAGCGCACGTTGACAATGCGCGCACCTCTGGCAATCCAGCGCCGCGTCACTACCCCGTCATCGACAGCGACGATCGTCACCTCACGCGTTGGCAAGTTCTGGTTATCGGTCATGGCGATTGTCTCGCGAAGCCATGTGTTGAATGTGTTCTCGCCGTCGCGCTGCACCATCTTCGTAATTTCAAACGACGGGTAGATGCGGTTTCCGTCGTCGTCGAAGGCAAGTGTGACGAGATTCGCCACGCGGAAAATCCCCCGAATCGGCTCTCCGTTGATTGTCACGGTGAACTCATTGGCAATCAAGCTGTCAATTTCGATTGTTTGGTTCATCTAGTTGTCCTTCAGGTGTCGTCAATAAGCATATGAGATACCCCTATTATAGCGCGTCCGCCATTTTGTGCTGTGCCCTGCGCCGTGAGAGTCTGCCGGTTCTTTCGTATCTGGCGTAGTCAGGTGTAATCACATGATAGCTTGGACGGTATGTTAGCCCTCACCCTCAATCCCTCCCTCATGGCGAGAGACTCTCTGCACCGTCTTGCTCTTCCCTGAGAGAGAAGGGGGCTGGGGGGATGAGGGCTATCATGAGACGCGACCACGTTATTTGGTAGTCGTACCCGTAGTCACGCTCTTTTTGAAACGGCTCATGGGCAATAGCAAACCCCACGCGCCAGAGTCTTCAACTACTGCACAAGCTCCTGATTGACATTCATCACCACTGATCTATTATTACTCCCTAACAAGTACACGCCATTTTTCGGATAGCAGACGACAATGATCCCCTATAACCCGCGTGAACCGCTCATCTCTTTGCATGTGCCCAAATGCGGCGGCACGAGCTTCGAGCGCGCTCTCAAACAGTGGTTCGGGCGCTACCTGTTCTATCATTATCACCATCAGGCGAGCGGTACTGACCCGCAACGGCACAATCTTCGGCATCGCATTTTTCGCTGGTGTTACAAGCGGGGCGTGTGCGTGCATGGTCACTTCAATCATTTTCGTGGCTATGGTGTCGCGGATTATTACCCCGATAGTCGCCAATTCATCACGATCTTGCGCGATCCGTTTGACCTGCATCGCTCGAATTACTTTTTCGGCAAAAGATTCGCGTGGGTTGATCCTGATACCGGCGTCAAGGCGACGACTGACGAGCGATATGGCAACATCGACCGCTACTTCGAGCAAACTGAGTCCTACATGATGAACTTCTTACCGCGGGCGATGACGCTGGAGAATTATCAGACGATTATCGAGACGCGGTTCGTCTTTATCGGCACAGTCGAAGCCTACCAACAATCGCTCGATATTCTCAGTCAACGACTAGGTAAACCACCTGTCAGCATCGGGCGGGCGAATACCAGCGTCTACAACGAGAGCCTGAGCGACGAAGCGCGTACACGCGCACGCTTCCGCGAACAGCACGCGCTAGAGTATGCCATCTACGATTACGTCACACAGCGTCTCGCGCAGATGTGAGCAGATCGCGACACGCTCGGCATTATATTTGATATACAACTGTCCATAAGTGGACATGCCTACCAAATATTTACAGGGAATTCATCCCGATGGTGCTGAGTCACGTTACAATGATAGGTGTGAACCCATTCACGAAGATAAAGGGGAGAGACTGCATGGCAACCGTATCACAAGATATTGATCACTTTCCGCCGTCGCCACCGACGGATTTTATCGGCGGGCATCTGTTATCCATCCGTCGCGACCCGCCGGGCTTCTTCACACAGAATATGCTGGATTACGGTGGACTCGTTCATCTGCAATTCGGCAAGTATCACGCGTATCAAGTCAATGATCCGCAATTGATCCAACAAATCCTGACCCGCGATGCCAAAATCTGGCATAAATCGGTCGTCTATAAGACAATACTATCCGATTATCTGGGCAATGGCTTGCTCATCAGCGATGGCGCGTTCTGGCGGCGACAGCGCAAGTTGATGCAACCGGCCTTTCATTCCAAACGCATCAGTAGCTATGCTAGCACGATGGTCGATTATACCCAACGCCTACTAACGACGTGGCAGACGGGTGCTACGCGCGATATTGATAGCGATATGATGCAACTGACGCTGAATATCGTCGGCAAGACGCTGTTTGATACCGACCTGCACGACTCAAGCGGGCAAGTGGCTGAGGCACTCGATTACATGCTGAACGACATCGCGCTGGAAACGCGCAAAGTCAGGTGGGTGCGCTTGCCCAAGTGGATGCCGACCCCTCTGCGCCTGCGTCGCCAGCAGGCGATCGATCATCTCAATCAGGTCGTCAACCCGATCATCGAAGCCCGCCGCGCTGACCCCAGCGACAACGGCGACTTGCTCAGTATGTTATTGCTCGCCGAAGACGACGACGGCAACCGCATGACCGACGCGCAGGTGCGCGATGAAGCCCTGACGCTGGTGCTTGCCGGTCACGAGACGACGGCGAACGCGCTCACATGGACGCTGTACCTCCTCTCGCAGAATCACGACGTTGAAGCGCAATTGCAAGCCGAAATCGACAGCGTGTTACAGGGACGTGCGCCCACGCTGGAGGATCTGCCAAATTTGCCCTATACCGAGATGGTCATCAAGGAGTCGATGCGTTTGTATCCGCCGGCATGGAGTGTGGCGCGGCAGGTGACAGAAGCGACGGAATTAGGCGGTTATCCGGTGCAGAAACGCGCCGTTGCGCTGGTCGTCGCCTATGCCCTGCACCGTAACCCTGATATTTTCCCGCAACCGGAACGCTTCGACCCGCAACGCTTCACACTGGAGAACGAAGCACAAATCCCGCGCTATGCCTACGTGCCCTTCGGCGGTGGCCCGCGCGTGTGCATCGGCAACGCCTTCGCCATGATGGAAGCGCGTTTGATCCTCGCCAGCATCATCCAGCGCTATATGCTGACGCTACACCCGCAACAAGTGGTCGAGCCGGAAGCGCTGGTGACACTGCGTCCTAAGCATGGCATGAAGATGATCGTCACCGAGCGCCACGCCCAGCCATAGCAGGCGCGGCGGTCAGACCGTCGTGCCGTAGCGCACGTTCAGCGCGCCCACGCCGCCATCATAGCGCACGACGACCGTTCGCTCGGCAAGATCGAAGCCTTCGGATTGCCACACGCCGCCCGCGTCCAGCAGTTCACGGCGCGTCATGCGCTGGAGTTCTTCCGGCACATTGATCGACCCGATGCCGCCCTCTGCGCGAATCTGTAACGCCGTGCCGGGGGCGATCGTCAGGTCAATGCCGCCGACACCGCCATCGATGTTCAGCACCATGTCGGCATTTTCTGGCACGCTGACGTTCACCTGCCCCACGCCGCCGTCAATCTCAGCGTTGAGCTTGTTCGTTTGCTGGGGCAGGTGAATATCGAGCTTGCCCACGCCGCCATCGACATCCAGATTACGGACAGTCATGTGATTGAGATCGAGCGTGATCGGGCCGATGCCAGCATCTACGTCGAGGCTCAGCGGCACGTCGCGCGCGACCTTCACATCCCAGCTCAGATCATCGCGGTTGGCGAGGGCGCGTAAGCCCTGTCGCACCGGTGCTAGATTCGGCTCGACTTTGGTCTGCTGGCGAAGCGTGATCTGCTTCTCGCGCTCACCGTCGATCTCGTATTCGAGTTGTCCCACATGGCGAATCGTCGCCTCGAACAGGTTATAGCTATCCTCAGCGACCGCGCTCAATGAGCCTTTGCCGACGGAAAACTGCACTTGGACACGCGCCGTCTCCGTGTCGGCTTTGTCGATTTCGTATTCGCTGATCTTCAGGTCTTCTTCGCCAGCTAGCGAGTCCATCAAGCGATTGAAGCTCGCGCCCAGATTAGCGAAGTCGAAAGACCATTCCACTTGTTCTTCGTCGTTCTTGCGCTTCTCGTCGTTCGGGGGTTGTTGATTATTGACCATTGTCAGGTTCTCCTGTTGTGATTAAATAACGAACATCTATCATACAATACGTAAGAGCGCCTGTGCGGGTTGTGCCCATCCGGCGCAATCGCGTGTTCATCGCGTGCAGATATTTATCCGGAGCGTAACACAGGCGAGTTAATATCGCGTATAAATCACACAGGGGCGGCTTTTTAACAAGATACGAAAGCACCACAGGAGATGGGGCGATGACGAACAAAGGCTGGATGCAAGTCGTGCTGATAGTGCTGACGCTAGGGGGCAGTGCGTGCGTGCCCGCGCAACGACCGGATGTGTTGCGAACGCCTGCACCCGCGTGGGGGACGGCGATTGCGATCACTGATGAGCGCGTGTACCTGCCCGCGATCACCGTCGATTACCCGGACGGGTGGCGTGTGGTCAAAGCGAGCGAAGCACAGGACGCGGTGCAGGTCGTCTTTGCCGCGCCCGCTGATACCATGGTGATTACCGTCGCTCATGCGCCGCCCGCGCCCATCTTACCCGCAACGCATCGCGTCACCGCCCGCGATGAGCGCGTGATTGCTGGCGTGCGCGTTTACCTACAAGCCGAAGCCCAACCCGACTATCGCGAGCAGATCGAGCGCCATTATCAGCGCGTGCGCGCGTCCTTGCAAGCGCGTGCGCCCTGATTCGCGTTTCTTCATCTCAGCAACATGCAGGGAATAAGGTTTGATGGTATACTTTGAATCATAATATTATCTTACCGTTCTTATATGTCACTCAAAGTCCACATTTGGAGGTGTAGCCGTGAGTCGTTGGTCAAACAAGTATGTGATAGGTCTCACGGGGAATATCGCTACAGGCAAAAGTGTGGTGCGGCAGATGCTCCAACATTCTGGCGCGTACACGATCGACGCGGATAGTCTCGGTCATCAAGTGATGATGCCCAATGCCCCCGCCTATAAGCCTGTCGTGAAGACATTTGGGAAATTCATTCTCGGTTCTGATGGACGCATCAACCGTCAGTTGCTGGGGCAAATTGTCTTCTCAAACCCGGAGGCGCTCAAGAAGTTAGAAGCCATTACCCACCCGATCATTCGTCAAGCGGTGGATGCCCTTGTCAAACGCAGTAAACAGCGCGTAGTCGTCATCGAAGCGATCAAGCTCCTCGATGGCGAGCTGAAAGATTGGGTCGATGAAGTGTGGGTCGTCAACGCGAGCCGCAAAACCCAGTTCCGTCGCCTCGTCACCAAGCGTAAGATGAGCCAGGACGATGCCAAGAAGCGCATCCTCGCGCAACGTGACCAATCCGCCAAGGTCAAAGCCGCCGATGTCGTCATCGAAAATGATGGTGATGTTGAAAAGACATGGCAACAGGTACAAACCGAGTGGTCACGTATCAAGAAGCAATTGATCGCCGCGCAACAAGCCAAGAAGCAACAGCGCGATCAAGCCCGCCAACAAGCATCCGTGCAAGCGACCCCCGCGCCCGAAGCCGATACCGCCGACGACACGATCGACGATATGTCGCCAGAAGATCAGGTGCAGGACATCGGCGGCTTGAACGTCCGACGCGGGATGCCCAAGATCGCACAGGCAATTGCCGATTTCATCAACGCGCACGGCAAGCGCGGGGATGACCTGAGCCGCATCGACGTGATGATGTCCTTCGGCGAGAAGAGCTACTTCGTCGCACAAGATGAGAACGAAAACGTCGTCGCGCTGATTGGCTGGACGGTCGAAAATCTGGTGACGCGGGTCGATGAGTTCTACGTCAAGCCCGGCGTGCCGGTTCAATCCGCCGTTCATGCGATGATCGTCGCCGTCGAAGATGGCTCGAAAGCCTTGCAGAGCGAAGCCGCTTTCATCTTCCTGCCCAGCGACTCGCCCGAGGAGATGATCGCCGCCTTCAAAGCGGATGGCTACGACTCCGTCACGCTGAAAGAGATCAAAATCCCCGTCTGGCGCGAAGCGGTCGAAGAGCAACTACGCGAGGGCGAACGCATCGTCCTCTGGAAGCAACTGCGCCAAGACCGCGTCCTACAACCCATCTAAGCCCGCTCGACCTGTGTTGTTCGCCTCCTGCTGTGTCACGCGCCAGCAGGAGGGCTGAGCATCACACCCGCTAGTGATGAAAGCCACGCCCCATGCCTCACTTTTTCTATCGTCTGCTGGCGTATGTCTTCTTGCTTCACTGTCTCGTGATCGGCATAGCGATGCTGATCGGACGCGCCCAACCGCCGCAACTGATCGCTTATACCTACGTCGATGAGACCTACGACCCGCGCGTGATGCTGATTGACGTGCGTACGCGCATCAGCGTGGAGCTGACGCGCGACACGGCACAGGGCTATCTCTATGCGCGTCGTCCGCAGTGGTCGCCCGATGGCGAGCAGGTCGCCTTCCGCGCTTATCGCAATCGGCGCGATATTGCCGTGTACGAATACGCGCTGGGCGATCAGCAATTATCGAACCTGACGACGCGCTACGGCTATATCTCCCTGCCGCTTTACGCGCCTGCCGGCGATCGCCTCGCCTTTCCCCAGCAAATCACCGCCAATGTGCCGCTTTTGCTGATGACCGCCGACGCGCCGACCGTCCTCGCCGAGACGATACGGGGCACGCCGCAGTGGTCGCCGGATGGTACGCGCATCGCCTACATTGCCCAGCGCCGCCCCGATGCCGGCGAAGCAGCCGAGATCGACGACGATGCCCGCAGTGATGACGATGTATCTGATCTGCCGATTGATATTTACGTGCAGAACGTCATCACGGGCGAGCGCACCAACATCACGCCGGAGACGGATTTATTCGGCAATCCGCAGTGGTCGCCGGATGGCACACGGTTGATCTTTGGTACGGGGTCGGGGGTCAGTAGCCGCCGCCTGCACATGATCGACTTGACGACGGGCACCGTGACTAGCTTTAACGAGTGGATCATCAACGGTGAGCCGCAATGGTCACCGCGGGGCGATACCGTCGCAGTGACGCGCTCGGTGGCGGGCAATGTCGATCTGTATCTGTTCGATTGGCGGGCATACACGATGCAACGCTTGACCACGCACCCGACTTACGACATCGACCCGACGTGGTCGCCGGATGGAGCGCGGATCGCGTTTGTCTCGCGGCGGGGCGGGCAGGATGATCTCTACGTGATCGACGTGGCATCGCGGGCGGTCACACGCCTGACGCACACACCCGAATCTGAGCGTGATCCGCGCTGGCGACCGTGACCGTTTATGAGTGCCAGCGAAAAAAACGGCGATCGAAATCACTCACAATTGACCTGTTATAAGACATGAGTAGACTGAGGGGCAACTGTGATGTTACGCGCAATCAGCGCGACGGAAGAAGGACACTGATACTGATGACCACACCACTTTTACTCGATGGCTCAATGGGACATGAAATTGTCAATCGTGGCGGCAAGAGCGGCTATGGCGAGTGGGGCATTGATGCCCTGCACGAGAACCCCACAATCATCAGCGACATTCACCGTGAGTATATCGACGCGGGCGCGGATGTCATCACGACCAATACCTACAGCGTGACGCGCACGCGCTTGCGTCATGTCGGCTTAGAAGACCGACTGGCAGAACTGGCGGCGGTGGGCGGTCAACTAGCGGTCGATGCCCGTACCGCTAGCGCCCGCCCGAATGTGCAAATTGCGGCCAGCATCGGCCCGCTGGAAGGCAGTTATATCAACAGTTTCACCCTGAGTTATGATGAGATGGTCGCCGAGTTTGATGAGTTGATGACTCTGCTCGCGCCCTACGTCGATATTTATCTGGGCGAGACCTTCTCGACGTGCATCGAAGCGCAGGCATTCCTCACGGCGGCACAAAACCAGCAGAAGCCGATTTGGGTGGCGCTCTCGCTGGATGATAGCGCGCCGGCTCATCTGCGCGGCGGCGAGACACTCGTCTCTGCGTTGGAGACCATCGCGCCCTTCGCGCCGGAGGCTGTCTTGCTCAATTGCTGTATGCCCGAGAGCATCGACCAGCAACTCACGACTCTGCAACGCGCTGGTGTACCCTATGGCGGCTATGCCAACGGCTTCGTCAAAATTCCGGACGACTGGCAAAAAGATCGTGATGTCGTCGCACAAATTGCATCGCGCACCGATCTATCGCCACAGGTCTATAGCCAGCACGCGCTACAGTGGCTAGAAGCTGGTGCGACGATTGTCGGCGGGTGCTGTGACATCGGGCCTGAGCATATCGCGCACCTGCGCCAGACGCTAGACGCGCAAGCATGACGTTATCGCCATGCGATTGACGATTGCTGGTACAGCGCGTGACTTGATCCCGATCCAGCAGTTCCGGCAACGGTACGGCTTATCGGCGCGCTTCGGCATGGCACAGTTTGAACCCAAGGATTTTACGGGCTTAGCGGTGATTGATAATGCCGGTGCTGAGATGAATGACTTACGGCAATCGCTCTTAGATGCCATCCCGCCCAAGCTGACGATCGCCACGTTGCCGACCGTGTTTGAGCAATTACGGGCGATGTTCCGCGCGGGGATGTACGCCATCAACGATCGCATCAAGCTGAAGCCCGCCGAGATCGAATTTGCGGTCGCGGGCTTCGATGATGTAAATCAGGCGTGGCTCTACGCGCTCGTGCCACACCACGCCGATGTAGAGCGTGCGCCGGATTTCCTGACGATCTATCAACAATGGTTGGATCAGTCGGTGCGTATCTCAACACAGGTACACACCGTGACGCACGCCGCGCAGACGTGGCAGATACGCATCATCAACTATGCGTATGGGCGGGTGGGGTTGTGCGTCGATATCGACGCGACGTGCTATTACGTGCAGGATGCGGTCTACG
>DAOTTV010000165.1:0-12434 GCA_034437755.1 Anaerolineae bacterium
CCGCGTGATCGTATCGTATCCTTGTTGGAGATGGCAGAGCGTGCGCGCCAAGCTGGTGAGACGGGCGGCCCCTTCGCCCCGTTGCACACCTTCGCGGATGCTCTGGCTCTAATACAGGATGCTTACCCGCATTATCAGCGCTGGTCGCGCCACCCGCGCACGCTCTTAGTGCAGTACGAAAATCTCGTACAACGACCGCTGTACGAGATGCAACGGCTGGCTGTGCATCTCGGCATTGACGCACGCCCTGAAGATTTAGATGCGATTCTCGCGGCTTACGATCGTGACGCGCTCAAGCCGGATGCCAAGTATACCAATTATCAGAAGGGTAAAATCGGGCGTTATCGGGATGTGTTGACGGCGGCGCAGATCGCACAATTAGAAGAAACGCTCGGCGACGATCTCTTACAGCTCGGGTATCAGCCTACGGCTTCTGAATGATGAATTGCCCGCCGCCGGGTGTTTGCAAGGTCAACTGGCGCTCATGGACAAATTCATCGACCGCCCGCGTCACGCCATCTTCCCACCAACCGCGATTATTATAATCATCGCCTGTGAGATACCCGCCGGACGTGACCTTATCGTAATAGAGTTCTAAGTCCTGCTTGACGTATTCGTATAGATGATTGCCATCAATATAGACCCAATCTAAAGATTGATCGTCGAATGCGTCGATGACTTCGTTGGAGTAGCCGCGCTGGATGATAACCTGCTGGCGTGTGATCGCGTCGGCAAAACGCGTTTTGACTTGATCGAGCCGCACGTTCATATGACTCTGGTCGATGCCCTTGTGACCGCCATAAAGCGCGTTCTCATAGGTGTCATCTGTCTGGAATTCCCACGGATCGACCAGATACAGGCGCGTCGGTTGGACAATATCGAGGATTTGTGCGGAAAAATCGCCCTCATGGACTCCGATCTCAACGCCGATCGACCCTTGTGGCAATTGCTTCAGCAGTTTCTCGCGCCCTGATAGCTCGCGATAGCCGATCAAATCTTTAACCCACACTTTAAGCGATGTCGGTAACAACTGCTTTATGGTATTCATCATGGCATCCCATTGCGGAAAATTATCCTTAGCTCCGATAAATGCCGATCATAATCAAGGCTTCTGTGCAATACAAGCCTGCGCTACGCACGACTACTATACATGAGCGTCATGATTTCTCAGCGAAGATCAGTTGTTTAATCTGTGCTGGGATGCGACGTAGGCGACGCTTGAGGTGCGTGATTTGTCGATAGCGATTGCTCGCCTGCTGCAAATCGCGCACACGAGCGTGCCATACATCCTTATCATACGTGGCGAGTTGTTCCTCGAATATCGCTTGTGCGTCGCGGTACAGGGTCATATCTGGTGCAAGAGCTTCTTCAAGGCGCTCGCGCAGGGTAGGCGGCAGGCTATCGACAGCGCGACGGCGGGGCGCAACATTTTTACGAACGTAGCGCACATCGTCCCAACCGAAGGCATCCTGCATCAACAGCACAGACTCATCGAAGCGATCGAGCAAACCGACGACGCGAATATTATGTCGTAAGTTGTGGCGGGCGCGTTCGAGTGCATCGTCGGGCAAGGGCGCTGTCGCATCATCGACCCCGCTGAGGCGGCGCGTCTGCAAGTTATCGACTGGATAATGGTCGAACATCGACTCGAGTGTGATGCCTTGTGCTTTGAGTTCATCGTGCAGGATGTGCCCTTTCATATTGACCGCAAAATAATACGAAGAAATATAGCGATCAATCGGATCACGGAGCAGAGTCAAATATTGTGTGGGTTGTGGGATGATCTCGTGTATGCCGTACCCGCGCGGGTGGAAGAAGCAGTATAGCTGGCGTTTGTCTGCCTCTGATACCTGGCGTAGTTGTTGTAGACGTACTTGAGCGATATCTTCGTATAGGTGCGCGTCGCTGGTGAAGTACGATGGGTCAAGGTCGTAGATGTGTTCTGCGCGATATTGTCTCTGGATAATCGAGCGCAGTGTCGTGCCGCCCGTCTTTGAGATATGCAGGAAAATCACGGCTGACTCGGTCATAAGGGATGTCATTTCGCATGGTCTAAAAATGAGTATCGATTATAATTTACGCCATCACGGATGACAAGCAAGCGACGATAGGCATCAGGGCAATGTCGATCAATCATGATGTGATTGGTGTTAGATGGTTAGGTCATTGATCTGTTGCCGATGATAGGATATGGTGCATGGAAATTGGACTCATAAATGAATTGATGTGGCATGACGACAACAACAACGACGACACACTCGCCTAAGCACAGTCGCCTGGTGACGGTATCGCCCGTATATTACGGGTGGATTGTATGGCTGGCGGCGAGCATTGGCTGGGTGGCGAGCGCGCCGGGGCAGAGCTTCACCGTCGCACTCTTTTTTGATTTTTTCATCGAGGACTTCGGCTTGAGCCGCACGCTCGTCTCTTCGCTTTATGGTGGCGGGACGTTCGTAGCATCCCTCAGCTTAACCTTCATCGGGCGTTTGATCGATCGCTACGGCAACCGCCGGATGAGCGTGGTCATCGCGCTGTGCTTCGCGATTGTACTGGTGCTGATGTCCTTTGTCACTGGGCCGATTACGCTCTTCCTCGGCTTTCTAGCGATTCGCGGCTTCGGTCAGGGGTCGATGACGCTGGTCAATACAACTGTGATCGCCGAGTGGTTCAAGAGCTTGCGCGGGCGCGTGATGAGTTTTTCGATCGTCGGTTTCTCGCTCTTTCAAGCGATTTACGTGCCTTTCGTCGCCCGCCAACTGGAGGCGCGTGATTGGCGTGAGGTCTGGGTTCTGCTGGGGGTTAGCGTTGCCGTTTTCGTAATTCCGATTCTGCTGATCTTCATCCGTAATAAACCCGAAGAATACGGTCTGATTCCTGATGGCCCGCCGCGATCGACGGCAAAGACCCCGACCGACGAAACAAGCGATGCCGACGACCTGCCCGAAATTAGCTGGACGCTGGACGAGGCGATGCGGACGCATATCTTCTGGGTGTTCCTGATCGGGCGCATCATCTCGCCCGCGTGGGGCACAGGGCTGATTATCCACCAGATTTCGATTTTCGAGGGGCTGGGGTATGCCGCCCGCGTCGCGGCCGATACGTATGCGATTATCGTCCTCGTCTCAGCAGGCTCAGCGATTGTCTTTGGTTGGTTGGTGGATCGTATTCGCCCCGGTTGGGTACTGGCGATTCAGTTAGTGGCCTTAATTGTTGCGATGTGGGCAGCAACGGTGATGACGGGCGATGGCTTGCGCTTTCTCTATGCGCTGAGCTTCGGCTTAGTGATGGGCGGCGGTGGCGTGATCGACAGTGCTGTGTGGACAAACGTCTTCGGGCGAGCGCATCAAGGATCGATTCGCGGGTTCGTGATGACGGTACTCGTCGCCGGCACAGCGATCGGGCCGGTGATTTTCGGCTTGGGTTACGATATGTGGGGCGCTTACACGGGCGTTCTCTATCTGGGGATTGCGATTTCTCTGGTGGCGGTCGCGGCATCACTGTTGGTCGATCAACCGCAGGACAAAACCAGCGCATGATAACGCGGCGAGGCGCAACCGCGCGCATAGCACGCGGGTAAACCTCTCCTGACCGCCACGATCACGGTTAGGAGAGGGATTTGCAATGGGGGATGAGGGTCGAGAATAGCGCACGTCAATTGATCTGAGTAGTCACGGTATCTGTGGGGTGGGCATCGCATCGGCTCACGGACTGGTCTGGATTTGGGCTTGCAACTCGTTCAGCTGTTCTGCTGTGACTGGCACGGCGTTTGCAGGTGCCTCTACCATCAATCCTTGATCGTAGCCACTCAGCGCAATCGACACGTCACCGCGAATAGCTGTATCACCAATTTGTCCGCTGGGGTCAGCAATGCTCACGTCGAGATCAATCAGGATGCGTGTCAGGCGTTCGTCGGTCAGCGACACATAGCGGTCAATGGTCAGGTCGAAGCGCGGCAAGAGTTGATCGACCTGTGATTGGAAGATGCGGGCCTGCGTGCGAATTTGCCCCTCAATATCCGGTTGGTTCATATCGAGGTAGTGGTCACATATTGACTGATAGGTTGTGAATGATGGATGAATAAGCGCAGCACCCATTCGTGGAAACGGTCGGCTTTGGAGAAAGATAATGTCTTGCGCACGAAGCGTGCCAGTCGCTGACGCAGCGTGTTGTTCCAGCGTTCGATATGAGCGGTTTGCCCCGTTTCTTTGCCCACGGATTGATGGCTGTCTTCGGGAAAGACTTTTTGATAAGCATCCCAAAAATCGCTGAAGCTATAACTGGCTCGATAAGGCACCGGTAAAGCGTCGCATAAATGCTGGCAGGTGGCAGCGCTGCGGTCGCCAATTACGAAGGCGACGACCTGACGAGTGCGCCGACACAAAGCGATCCAAATCCAGCGTTTGTTGGCTTTTTGAGCGACAAACGACCATAACTCGTCTAATTCCAGCACATCACCCGGCTGAAATGGCTCTAAAATCTCCGAGAGGGGCGGTAATTGAGCCACCCACTGCTCAATCCAGTCGGCGAGCGTCTGCCGAGCGATTGCTAACACACGTGCCACGCCACGCATACTCGCGCGTTCTAAATACATGTCATGCGCGAGTTTCTTGATCTCATCACTGTGTCCTTTCTGGGGATGCAACGTGCCATAGGCACCACAGTTGTGACAGTGATATTTCTGATCCCCTTTGTAATCCCGTCCATTTTTTGACGATCTCTTCACTCTGACACTTGGGACATGTTTCGACGATCACGGTCTGAATCATGACGCTCTAGCTTTCTCATCCTGTTGGCACGAATCAGATTTCGATCTTTCTCAATATGTACCTATCAGTCAATACCTAACCACTACCTGGGTCGGTTGTTCAGCACCAGATACAAGCATGATGCTCATCAGTCGCGATGCCCAGAATCCGCAAATCGTCCGCGTGTACGATGACATCGGGGCGGATCCGTGGTCACCGGTGGTCATCGGGGATTATGCGTGGTTCGTCTTCAAAGACACGGATAATGCCGCCGCGTTCCATGTTCCAAGCGGTGAACTGGTGCAGATTTATCAATTGGGGCCTAATCCCGCGCAACCCGTGCGCTATGACGGCGACATCTGGGTGTATAACACCGGCGATGGATCACTCCAGCGCATTACCTCAGAAATCACGCCGTATCAGTAATTTGCCTATCTGAATAAAGACTGTAATTGTTTATTAACCTAGTATTCGTTAAACTAGAGAATGGATAAAAATTCCGTATAATTGTGTTTGCTTTGTTCGTTACACATAGGGTATGATAAAACCTGGTCCAAAGTCACGACAAGCCAACATCTGTGCTAATTTGATCTCGCTCATGTTGACCACAACAGGGGATCATTGTGATATTCACCGACATAGGAAAACCCAACCATGCCAATCACTGATGTTTTGATCGAGAAGCTCGGCAAAAAATATTTGTTCATCCCCATGTATTACACCTTACACGACATCTCTGAGTTGGTGGTTAATCAAGAGGGGTACGAAGAAAATAACACCTATGTTGTGCTTCTCGATGGCATGGATACCTATCGTGCCGCGCTCTTTTTAGACCTTGAGCAACAATTAGCCGATCTCACGGAAGATGAGCGCGAGCTTGTATATCATGAACGCTTGATTATGGACTATGATTTGCCACCCGTTACCCGTGCGGTAGCCGTCACAACGGCGGATAACGCCCGCCAGATTAAGCAGTGGCTCAACCAAAACCCCGGCGAGATCATGTTAGTGCTAGACGAAGAGCAAAGACAAGTTGTCGCCGTATTCTGCAACGTCGTGATGGGTGGTGGCGATGTGGATCGGTCGCTGGTACGAAGTCATGTACAAAGTGCTGTGGGGCGTGTGTGGAATTATTTCGATCAACGCCAGCGCGTGCAATTCACGGCATTTTATCCCCAGCAAGCGCAAGCCAACCAGCGTTATGCGATCTATGTTTACGCGCATCGCGAGCAATTACGCACGGCGATCGTGGCTGACGCGCAACAATTCGAAGACCGCCTGACCGATCGCCCCAGCGCGGCTACATCGGGTTCTGAGTTGAGGCTTGTGCGTGATGCGCGTCTGTCTGTGCACCTTGACGCGGAGACGATCGGGTTTTATCCATCCCAGCAAACCCAGTTGTGGAATGGGGATTGGGTGCGCTTTGGCTTTGCCTTCACGATGCCGGATGATGGCGCGTCAGTGCTAGTGACCGCCCACATCGCGGTTGAAGGCGTGGATATGGCATCAATCCAGTTCACGATTGATGCTGTGACCAAACCCACCAATGCTCTGCACCGCGCCTTGATGGACGACATCAACAGCGCACAGGTTGCCCAGACCTATCGCAAAATTTTCGTCTCGTATTCCCGTCGTGATACGCATGTGGTCAAAGCCTTCCGTACAGTGCAGATGATGACCGGTGACGAAGTGCTGATGGATACTTTCTCGCTTCGTCCGGGCGAACAGTGGCGAGCAGGTCTAGCGCGATTGATTGCCTCTGCTGATGTGTTCATGCTCTTCTGGTCGCGCCACTCTGCCGCGTCGGATAATGTGCGCGATGAATGGGATTATGCGCTCAAGCATCGCTGTCCAGAGACCCGTTGTAGCACGTTTATTCGTCCGGTGTACTGGGAGCAACCGCTCGTATCGCCCCATGTTGACCTCGGACATTTGCACTTTCGCTATGTACCGTTGATGCAGGCGCATGATCCAGCGACGGCGAGCGCACCTGTGCTTGATATTAATCGGGCGCACGAGCAATTGCTACAAATGCCGCAGACGATTCAGGAGTTGCCGGGGCTGGCGAAACCGCTCGAAACACGCTTTGCCGGTCTCACCACTGAACTCGACCGCCTGCCGATACCCGTGCGCTATGAGTTGGGGCACGCGGCTTATCAGGTTTATGAACAGATGCGGCAAGCGCCGATTAAGGTCGCGGATACAGCCGTCTCGATTTTGGATTGTATGCGGACGGCGATGTCCATGTCTGCGGGGCAGGTGACCAGCCATGATGTGCAGGATTGCATGGCATTGCTGACGGATGACACGCCCGCCGCCTTGCGCTCGGCTATGGTGCAATTACAGCAGGTGGTCGCCAAGCATCAACATTAACTATCTACGACACGTACCGTCATTTATCGGTTGTCTGTAATTACAAAGGTCAAATTGTTATGTCTAATTATCTTCAACTGCTCGAAGAGGCGAAAACAGCCTATGAAACCCATGACCCCAGCGCCTATCGTCAGGCGTTGCATTTGCTGAAGCAAGCCCGCGAACAGGCACAAGAAGCCAGTGCGTTTTTCGACGATGAGAATTTAGAACGGCAAGTCCGGCGTGACATGATCAATCGCGCGCACGTCGAACTCGATGATTTGTTGGGCGATCGTCAACGCTTCGACATGGAGCAGGCAATGATCTGGCTTGACCTGTGGAAAGATGCTGTGCCCGGCGGCAGTGATGCTGAACTTGATAACTTCCGCACGCGAGCCCGGCGTATGCAAGACCGTCTCTTGCGCGAGGATATTTACAATCGTACCCGTGAAGAGCTAGAACGTCTGTGGGACGAAGCACAGGAACTCGCTAAGCAGAACGCCGCGCTTGCGCTCATCCTCGAACGCTACACCGAAGCGCGCGATATCGCCCGTGATGCCCGCGATAATAATCCCGATTATGCGCCGCTAGAAGAACTGCTGAGCGAAGCCGAAGAACGGCGCAAATTGCTGGAAATCGAAGGCGAGGAGATGCTCTCTGGCTTTCAGGGGCGGCAATATGTGCGTACGCTGAAGTATCTGCACAGCCTCGATGAAAACGCGCACGCCATGACCTACGACACCTATGGTAACGAGACCGGGCGACAGCCCAAGCGCGTCGCGATCGAAACGGTGACCCGTCATGCACGGGACTATGTGAACTCGAAAGTGCGCGAATATATTGATAATGCGCGCCGCCGCCTGAATGTCCACGAGCCACGGAGCGCGCGCGGGGCGCTTGATGAAAAGTCGAAATTCGATGACTTGCGCGAATACATCGATAATCTGTACGAACCCGACGTACAGGCGAGTATTGAGCAGATCGAGGAAGACATCACCCACGATGTCGGTCAGCTGGAAAATGCGGAAGAGATCGCGTCTGAGGCTGAAAAAATCGCGGAGAACGAAGCCCTGCCCGGCTATGCTCATTACCAGACGGCGTTGGATGCCTATGAAGGGGCGCGCAAATCGGAGACGGTGCGCCGCGTGCGCGAGACAATCCGATCGACACTCATCAATGAGTTGGATACAACAGCTGAAACCGTGCAGGATGATCTCGATACGGAAGATAAATCGCGCTATTTCACGACGGATTTGCTGACCGACGCCGCCAACCGTCTGCGCGAGGCACAGGAAGAATACGGCAACGTGACGGACATCCCGCTAACTGATCGCCTGCGGATGCTGCAAGGGCTTGCCGAGAAGGTGCAGAAACAGATTGCACTGGTGCAGAAGATCAACGAAGAGCTGGAGAAGATCGACAAGCTAGTCGAGACAGACGCGGACAACGCGCGCAATTTATTGCGCGCGCTGGAATTAGAAGTCAACATGGATTTGTTGCAAGCGCACCCGCGCTATGATGCCGTCGTCGGGCGCATCAACCGGCAGGTCGATTTGCAGGCAGAGTACAACCGCCTGCGTAACTTCTTGAACAATCCCGATGATATGCGCGTAGAACGGGCGATTGAACAGGCGCGTGAGGTCGCTGGTAGCAACAGCCCGATGGCATCCGAATTCGATACGCTCGTCTCTCAGCTTGAGGTGCATCTGCTGTTACTGCGCGTCGATAGCATCATCCGCACGGATGGCTACGAAATCGCGATCGAACGCTTGCAACGCTATCAGGATGCCCGAGGCTTAACGCCTGATCTCGCGAGTCGCCTTGCTGAACGTTACGATCAGGTCATGCGCGACTCAGAGACAATCGGGCGCGATCGTGAGACGATGGAACGCGCGCGCAAACTCTTGCAAGAGGGCAAAGCCGAAGAAGCTTACAATCGCCTGCGTAGCATCAAGACATTTGCCAACTACTCGCAACGCTCCGAACATAGCAATCTCATCAGCCAAGCGCAGCAGATGTGGGCGGATCAAATTATCGACTGGCTGAAAAGTATCACGATTGACCAACCTTTCGATCTTGACGAGTTCAACACCAAGCTCGATCATCTCGATGATCTCGATCCCCTGCAGGGCGAGCAGTATCGGCGGCGGATGCGCGTTTTTCAGGGGATACAGATTGCGCGCAATGACCGCGATAAACGCAATTATGCAGACGCGATCGAACAGCTAGAGAGCCTGACTGATAACGCCTTCGGCAAGCAATTGTCGTACATCCGGCGCGAGATTCTCAATCTTAAGAAGCGCAAACTGAGCAAAGATCAAGAACAATATGTTCAGGTGCTATCGACGACTGAACCGAATACGAGCCTGCATCGCTCGACCCTGACGCAATTGATCGACATTCGCAACCAAGTCCGCACGATGACCGAGCGTGCCGAGGGCTTGACTCGTGTCGATTATCTGGCATGGCAGATTGATCTGCTGATGACAATCGCCCAGCACAGCACCGAAGAGCGGGCCCAGCGCACAGCGTTCAACGATGCGAATAACATCGGGGTTGATCTTCAGATGTGGCTCGATATCGAAAGCCGCGACAGCGGGCATTATTCGCCAGAAGAGATCAAGCTGATGGACGACGCGCGCGCCCGACTTCAGCTTGCTCAGATTGCGCCGAAGCTATCCGATGCGATTCAAGCAGTCGATGAAAACGTGACGATCAACGCGGATTTCGGCTTGTTCGTGCAAGCCGTCGAAGAGTGGCGCGGCGTGATGGCGGATCATCGCACGCGCTTGAAAACGCTGGCAGAGTGGTATGACAAGCGCGAGAATGCGGTCAAGACGGAACTGGTCACGACTATCCAGCAGACCAACGATGAACGCGGCGAGACTGTCTATGACCCGTATACCTTGCCTCTGTACGCTAAGTTGTTGATTCTGGACGATGGCAACGACTATGGTCAGACAATGTTACGCGCGTTGCCCAGCATCGCCCAGGATTTGAAGCGCGAAGTCGAAGATTTGCGCCGCGAAATTTTTGAGGAAGAAGGAGTCGCCGCGGGCGGGGACGACGTTTTGGAAGCGCAAATTTCGACCTTACGCCAACGGCGTGCTTACATCAACTTGATTAAAGAGCTAGCTAATCGCTTTCGTAACATTCGGGCGATTGCCGAGCGGAGCGTGTCCTTGCAGGAGACGACGAGCAAGCTCATCGAGCGCCTTGAGGAGATGCTCAGCGATTTGACGCTCTTCCAGACGCGCATCAGCGATTTCATCGGTTACTTGAATAGCTTTGACCTCATCGAAGATGCGGATAGCCGTTGGGAACAAGCCGCTTCCGACTTTGACGAGAAGTGGGCCGAGTTTCAGGATAGTGTCGATAAAATCGCGGTTGGTCTGGTCACTCATCCCAATATGGCGGTTGTCCACAGCCAATTGCAAAAGCGCAAAGCAGAAGTCGATCGTCTGGTGACGCGCTTGAAAAACCTGCGCGACGCAATCAGGCAGGAATACTACGTCGATGCACAGGCGATCATCGACGACAGACAACTCGACACAACGCTACTCGAACGCACGTCCCTGTATGAGACCTATCGCGTGCCGGATGCGCTCAGCGCGGATGACATCATCGGGTGGGAAGATATTGTCGATGAAGTCGCTGTCCGTGCGCGCCATCTGTCCTTAATACGGGCATGGGGGAGCGATTATGCCATGCCGAAAGATGCGCCGGATGACCCGACGACAATCCTTGCCGACGACATCCCCGCGGCGGAAAAAGTGATCGATTGGCCCGCAGAGAAGGTCGCCATCGAAGCCTTAGTGCGCGATGGGCATTTTTCGCAGGCGCTCTCCCGCCTCGATACGGTCACAGGCACCAAAGTTGATGACGATGGTCTGTTGCAGGGGCGTTACTCGCTGAAGCGTGCGATCAAGATGTTAGAAGATGTGCCACTGGCACAGCAGGGTGAAGGCGCATACGGCGATTATCAGGCGGCTGAGCGCGATGCTGGAAGCCACATTGGTAAGCGTCTCATCCGGTGGATGCGGCATCATCGCTATGACGCTTACCGCGAGTGGTCAACCGACGCGCAGGCCTTGCGAAAACAGATCGAGCAACAATCCGCCGAGTGGGAACGTGCGGTGCATTCCTTCGCGGATGCCGTCGCTAAGATCGGGCAAGAGCTATCGAACACCGGCTTGCTCGGGCGCGTCAAAAATCCGAAAGTCATTCATCGTGAGGTGGAACGGGCGGATGCGGCACTCGGGCAGATGGAGCGCATCAGTCGCAATCATAGCGAAATCGACAGTTATCGACAGAATAAAAATTACCAACGAGGAAAAGACATCTAATCATGGCGCAAACGATCGCACTCATATCAGATATTCACGCGAATGCGGCGGCATTTAACGCTGTCAAGAAAGATATCAAAGCGCGCAACATCGACGCGGTGTGGTGCCTCGGCGATATTGTCGGGCGCGGGCCGGAAGATGTCCTCACGGCGCGGCGGGTGCATCGGCTCTATAAACGACAGACGACCGCCGATCAAGCCCACTGGTTATCCGGCAATCATGATCGGCTGGTGCTGGGTAAGCTCAGTCAGGATGTGTTCATGAATGCTGATACCATCGTCGGTACAGAAAGCGGACTCAACCAGAAGGCTTTGGATGTCGCTCTGCATCATGCCGATAATCTCGCCAATATTTCAGAAATCTGGGCGTGGTTGCAGGGCTTGCCGTCGTACTATTATGCCGGTGATGGTATCTATCTGGTACACGGGGTATATCTGCGCGATGAGGCGGGCGTGATCGACCGCCACAGCGTCAGCCTGTATGGTTATCCACAGAACTTGAAGCGGATGATGCTCAACATGCGCGATCATCTGCCGGATGTCGACCAACCGCGCTTGATCTTGCTGGGACATACGCATGTCGCGGGTATCTGGCGCTGGGATGCGACTACCGAGACGATTACCCAACAACCAGCTGATGAGACGGTGACGCTCACGGATTTGGGCGCATCGCCGGCGATTATCAACCCCGGTAGTGTGGGCTTCCCGCGTAGTAGCGACTGTCCAACCTATGCGGTATTGTCATTTGGGACTGCGGGCGAGTCGCTGACTGTGGATTTTCATGAGGTGTCATATGATCCATCTGCGAACGCAATTCCGGAGACATATGCGTATCCACCGCAGTATATCGACGAGATGAAACGCTGTGGCGGCTCATCAACAGCGGAGTGATGTATCTTAAGCCGATGAACACGACAAAGGGACGAAGGGGAACTATGAACAACAGACGATGGAGCAGGGTGCTGATCGGGGTTATCTGGGGCATTCTGTGG
>DAOTTV010000166.1:0-2540 GCA_034437755.1 Anaerolineae bacterium
TAGAGCCAGAGCATCCGCGAAGGTGTGCAACGGGGCGAAGGGGCCGCCCGTCTCACCAGCTTGGCGCGCACGCTCTGCCATCTCCAACAAGGATACGATACGATCACGCGGATCACGATAGATATACGTACTGCGTATCATCCCCAGATGCGTGAATACGCGCGTGCCACGCGTCGGGTTCTTGTGCGTCTTGACGGCAAAAGCGCCCGTGCGTAAACTCACGCCGAAAAGCCGTAGCAACTTCCGATACTGTAACTTGCCGACATCGACAAAATCATTGACGATCACATCTTGCAAGTCATACGTCTGGCGGATTTGGCGCACGGCTTTCTTGTTTCTCAGGTTCAGCAGATCATTGGTCAGGTTCAAATACCACGATGAACCGGAGCGCATCGCACTAGCAGAGATGACAAACAACGCATTAGCCTTTACTTCGTACTATCCAAAAGTAGCATGATATATCGCCAGCCCAGATCGCGCTATTCCGAAATCGGCATAGCACCACCCGCCCCAACGCGGTATGATGCGCGTCATCGCCAGATAGATTACAATCGAGCAAACACAATTGACGCGTAAACAGCACAGACAGAAGGAACAACACGATTATGACGCTCGAAACAGATAGCTTGAAGCTCTTGACGGATGCGCTCGCAACGCTAGAAACGCGCTTCGATCGCCTGCCCGCCTATGACCCAGCCGCCGATCTCGATGCTATGCGCGACATCTTACAAGAAGTCGCCGAGCGCATGACAGACAATTATCCCTATCCGCATCCGTTCTATGCCGGACAAATGCTGAAGCCACCGCACCCGATGGCGCGTGTCGCTTACATGCTCGCCCTATGGATCAACCCCAACAATCACGCGCTCGACGGAGGGCGGGCGAGTTCGTTCATGGAAAAGGAAGCCGTTGCCGAAATCGCGGCGATGTTCGGGTGGCAGACCTATCTCGGACATTTGACCAGCGGCGGCACGATCGCCAACATGGAAGCCCTGTGGATTGCCGGACGCACGCAGGGTGAGGGGCAAAAGATCGTCGCCTCGGAGCAGGCGCACTACACCCATTCGCGCTTGACGAATGTGCTGAAAATCCCGTATCAGTCCATCGCAACTGATAGCCGTGCGCGGATGGACGTTGCCGCGCTGGAACAGGCCCTGCAACAGGGCGACATCGGCACTGTGGTCGTCACGCTGGGGACATCCGCCGCTGGCGCGGTCGATCCCCTGCCGGCAATTCTCGCCCTGCGCCAGACTTACGCGTTTCGCATTCATGTTGATTGCGCTTATGGCGGTTACTTCACGCTGGCTGATAACCTGAGCGCCGACGTGCGCGCCGCCTTCGATCAGATCCACGCCGTTGATTCGATCGCGATCGACCCCCATAAACAGGGCTTACAACCATACGGATGTGGGTGTATCTTGTTCAAAGACCCCGCCGTCGGGCAGTTTTACCAGCACGACTCGCCTTATACCTATTTCACATCAGATGACTTACATCTGGGCGAGATCAGCCTCGAATGCTCGCGGGCAGGCGCGTCGGCAGTCGCCCTCTGGGCCACCCAACGCTTGCTTCCATTAGAAAAAGACGGGACATTCGCGCAGGATTTGAGCAAAGAGCGCAACGCCGCACTGACTCTAATCGAGCATATCACCAACGATGATCGCTTTCGCGTGCTGTTCAATCCTGATCTCGATATAGTAATCTGGGTGCCAGTAGCCGAAAGTGCGAGCCGCATCTCGACCCTCTCGCAACAACTTTTCGATCGCGCCGCCGCCTATGACGTACATCTCGCCGTCTCTGGCTTTCCTAAAAGCATTGTACAGGCACACCTCCCCGACATCGACTGGGATCAAGCAACGGTACTATGCCTGCGCTCTTGTCTGATGAAGCCCGAACATGACATCTGGGTTGATCGTCTGTGGGCGACATTCCAGCAAGCGGCTGATGACGTGCTAGCACCGACACCTAACGCCCAATCAGAGTGACTTCACAGCATGGCAATCTAGCAGTACAATCACGACCCCATGTTACGAAAAATCGACACGGGGTTTTTCGTTATGGCTCTTTGGGATGTCGCGTGGTTTTTGTTGCAGGGGCGTTGCCCCCGCACCCCCACAAGGAACTATCGTTCCTTGACCTTGTTTATTTTGAACGCATGGCGTTCAAAAAGTAAAAGTTTTTGGCGTTCCCTTTTTGAAAAAAAGGAACAAAAAGAGCTTGACCACGCAAGATACGAAAGAACCTGCGTTATCAGCTAAAGGTGATTATCGCATCGTGAGTCGTCGTCAGTATGGCATGATCGTCAGTTTTATATTCGTCGCCGTCGCCCTGCGCGTCCTCGCGCTAGGTGACGCGGCAGTGTGGTGGGATGAAGCATGGTCGGTATGGGTTGCCCAGCAAAACATCGCCGAGACAACGCGCCTCACCGCCAGTGACGTACATCCACCGCTCTATCAGTGGGCCTTACATCTCTGGGTACGGCTCGCAGGCATCAGTGAATTTGCCGTGCGCTATCTATCAGTCGCATGGAGCACGCTGAC
>DAOTTV010000167.1:0-6993 GCA_034437755.1 Anaerolineae bacterium
CTTGACCTTGTTCATTTTGAACGCATAGCGTTCAAAAAAGCAAAAGTTTTTGGCGTTCCCTTTTTTCAAAAAGGGGACAAAAAGAGCTTGACCACGCAAGATACGAAAGACCCTCATTTACCCAAACTATTTGGCGGAAGGTATGCGCTATGAGTATCAGCCCTCGTCCGATTCAAAAAGAGGATTTATTCAAGTTCCAATGGTTGCAGGGCGGCAAGTTATCGCCCGATGGTGAGTACGTTGTGTATGTCGTCAGCCACATTGTCGAAGCCGATGATGACAACGATCTCGATGCCGATCAAGAATATTCGACACTATACTTGCTCGATATCGTCAATGGCGCGGCACGCAAGATGACCAGTGGCAAGTACAAGGATAGCAGTCCAGCATGGTCGCCGGATGGCAAGACGATTGCCTTCGTCAGTGACCGCGATGAGACGCCACAGATTTATCTCTTGCCAGTTGATGGGGGCGAGGCGCAACAACTCACCGAGTTCGCGCAGGGCGCGAGCAATCCCGTCTGGTCGCCCGATGGCACGATGATCGCCTTCACAGCGCGCAAAGACTGGGGCGAGAAGAAGCCCGATCGCAGTCAAGACCCATACGTGATCAAACGCCCCGTGTGGCGCTTCGATGCGATGGGCGACTTAGAACTGGCACAGACGAACGTGCATATCATCGACATCGACAGCAGCGAGACAACCCAACTCACGACAGGCGAAACGGTCGATGGTAACGTGCAATGGTCGCCGGACGGTCAACACCTGTTGTTTGTGCGGATGATGCACCCGGATAGCTTCAAATCGATCTTCCCGACGGTGCATATGGTCGATCACGATGGGGCTATCACTGATTTGATCACACATGATTGGGGTTATGCCGGCCCTGCGTACTGGTTGCCGGGTGGCGAGCGTATCGCGTTCATCGGTCGTCCCGATGATGGTCGTCCGATCGGCACGCACAGCGATTTGTACGTCTACAACATCAAGACCGATACCTTTGATAATCGCACGCTGGGGATGCAACACAACATCGGCGGCGGGCTAGAAGGGCGAGCGCCGACAATCGGTCTGCGGAATGCACCTCTGCTCATCAGCGAAGACGGCGCGTATGCCTATCAGCAGGTGCAACGGGGGGGCAACGTCCACATCTATCAATATGCGCTGACGGGTGACGCTGAAGCGACGGTCACCGTACACGGGGATCGCACGGTGAGCTTGCTCGATCGCGTCGGTGATACGCTACTGTACGCAGTCGATACTATCAATGACCCGCACGATCTGTATGTGACGGTCGATGGGCAAGAGCGACGCTTGACTTATCTCAATGCGAGCTTGATGCAACAATTCGTTTTGCCAGAGTGGGTGAACTTACACTTTAAGGGCAGTGATGGCGCGGATGTTGAAGGCTGGTTTGTCAAACCGGTGACGGGGGCTGATCACGCGCCGACCATCCTCTGGATACACGGCGGGCCACACTCCGCGCAGGGCAATCACTTCGCGTTCGACTCGCAGGTTTTCGCGGGGGCGGGCTATGGCGTGTTGTTTGTCAATCACCGCGCCTCGACGGGCTACGGCGACGACTTCAGCACGGCGATCAAGGGTGATTGGGGCAATCTGGATTATCATGATCTGATGGCAGGTGTTGATTACGCGATTGAGCAGGGCTTAGCCGATGCCGATCAACTAGGGTGCTGTGGTATCTCTGGTGGTGGCAATCTATCGTCATGGATTATCGGGCAGACGCGCCGCTTCAGAGCCGCTATCCCGCAGAATCCGGTCACTAACTGGCAGAGCTTCTATGGTGTGAGCGACATCGGCGTGTGGTTTGCCGTCGAGGAATTGGGCGGGCATCCGCACGAAATCCCCGATGTTTACGCGAAATGCTCGCCGATCACTTACGCGCATACCTGCACCACACCCACGCTCATGATTCAGTGCGAACACGATTGGCGCTGTCCGCCGGAGCAATCCGAGCAGTTTTATACAGTGCTGAAAGCCAATGGATGCACGACCGAGATGTTACGGCAACCGGGCGGCTCGCATGGCGGGTCAATCTATGGCACCTTGCCCTTGCGTAAAGCGCATCTGGCACACGAGTTACGCTGGTTCAATCAGCATATCTTAGGCATCGAGCCGGAAGCCAAAACAGCGAACGCCGATGCAAGCGCGTAGACTGTGCGATCACAACCTGCCAAAGTGACCCTGCCACTTCTATTCGCTTCACTGCCGATGCAAGCGATAGAAGCCTTGTGCTGGGTCGCTAGAGATTTACCGCATCAAGAGAACGCCACCAAAATTGATGACTACGGGTTAGGTCGCTTCTGGCACAGTATGACGAATCGCGTGGTTGAACATCTCTAGCAACCATGCCCGTGTTTCATCATCGGCGAGATTGAGACGGTGCGCCATCGCCAAAATTTCGGGATGAATATCGGACGACAGGTTGATGTCGCTGACGAAGCCCGTCTGCCGGAAAATTTCGGCAATCGAGACGTTGAGAATGTCGGCAATCACGCTCACTTTCTGCGGGTCACCGACGATGCTCGGTGGTAACTTACCAGCTTTCTCCCACATGCTGATCGTGTTCTGCGTCTTGCTGATGCCACACTCGGCGAGGGCTTCGACAAATTGTACCTGTGTGTCGTAACCGGCGGCGATGCGACTTTCAATTAACCAGTTGGTGCGTTTTGGCATCTTTCATCCTCCCTTACTTTTTCATTTAATATGATAATATCAAAGCAAAGTTAATAATCAAGGGCGAATGTGAAAATCTCGATAGCACCTTCATTGTGCTTACAGGCATGTTTCTAAACGGCAATGCTTGTATGTCAACAAGCGTGGAACATAGATGAGACATGTCATGCCAACTTGTTCGTAGACCCCTTTAGCATAAGGTGGATAGAAACTGCCCAAATTATCGTATAATGGAAGATAAAGTTTAAAGGTAAGGTATGTCGTCTCAGATAGCTTTTGTGAGACGGCAAATAATCGGTTCATCACAATAGTTAAGGATACAGACATGACGCTAAACCCATTAGGGAGCATTGCACTGATATTGGGCTTAGGAGTTGCGGCTCAGTGGGTGTCATGGCGGCTGAAGTTACCGTCCATTTTATTTCTCTTACTAACCGGCTTGCTAGTCGGCCCGTTCACGACAATATGGCTCGATACACCTCTGCTGGACATTGAACATCTACTCGGTGAGCTTCTGTTCCCAGTAGTCTCGGCTTCTGTCGCGATTATCTTATTTGAAGGCGGGCTAAGCCTACGCCTGAAAGACATCAGAGGAAGCGGCAAAGTCGTCGGTTATCTGGTGACGGTGGGGGTGCTGGTCACATGGTTGATCAGTGCGGTTGCCGCGCGATATTTGTTCGATATGACGTGGGGCTTATCATTGCTGATTGGCGCGACATTGGTCGTCACAGGCCCGACTGTGATTATCCCTCTGATTAAGCAAATCCGTCCGAAAGGGCGAGTCGGGTCGATTTTGCGCTGGGAAGGCATCATCATTGACCCCGTAGGCGCGATTCTCGCCGTTCTTGTGTTTGAAGAGTTGCTGATTCATACCAACTTGATTGGCGCAGCGTGGTTATTAGCCAAAACTCTGCTGATCGGGTTCGGCATCGCTTTGCCTATCGCCCAACTCATGATTGAGACCTATCGTCGCTACTGGGTGCCGGATCATCTGCAAAATCCGATCACACTCGGCTTGGTTCTGGTGGCTTTTGCCATCTCCAATACGTTACAGCCAGAGTCGGGCTTATTGACGGTGACTTTGATGGGCATCATCATGGCGAATCAGAATCGCTTTGATATTCGTCACATCATCGAGTTCAAAGAAACTTTGCAGATTTTGTTATTGTCGTCGCTCTTCATCATGCTGGCGGCACGCCTACAACCGAACGAAATCGCACAGATTGGCTGGGCGACCCTAGCCTTTGTCGCGATTATGGTCTTTATCGAGCGTCCGCTAGCGGTGTTTTTATCGACGTGGACATCCGATTTAAATTGGCGCGAGAAACTGTTCCTCGCGTGGATGGCCCCCCGTGGCATCGTCGCGGCGGCGGTTGCGTCGATCTTTGCGATCGAACTGCAAGAGGCAGGATACGAGGGCGCAGAAGCCATCGTGCCAATTGCTTTCGCCGTCATCATCATGACGGTGGCGACCTATAGCCTGACAGCCGGACGGCTGGCACAGTGGTTGGGTCTAGCCGAGCGCAATCCGCAGGGGGTGTTATTCGTCGGTGGGACGCGCTGGATTCGTGCGATTGCCAAGCAAGTACAGGCGGCGGGTTTTCGCGTGTTGGTTGCCGATAGCAATCAAGAGCATATTGCTCGTGTCAGAGAAGAAGGCTTGGACGTGTATCACGGGAGCATATTGTCCGAAGCGGTGACCGATGAAATCGACTTCGCCGGCTTGGGGCGTTTGGTCGCCATGACACCTAACTCAGAAGTTAATGCGCTGGCGAGCGAAAACTTCGAGCATACCTTCGGCGTGGAGAATGTCTACGAGTTGCAGAATGTGGCGCGTGGTGCGGACGATAAAGCGGGCATGTCGTCGTTTTTGGGAGGACGTAAATTATTCACTCCTGAAATGACGTACGATGTGTTATCATCACGTCACGTAAAAGGCGCACACATTGAAACAGTCGTCGTCGGTGATGCACAGGCACTGATGCCCTATGTGCCACAGGCGGTTGTGCCCTTGTTCATCGCAACTGAAGACGGTCGCTTGCTCATCTGGTCACAGGATGACCCGCCGCGCTTGCAAAACGGGCAAAAACTCATTGCGATGATCGATCCCGCACAGTATGATACGCTCTTTGCTGAGGGGATTATTGCGACATCGGCAACAGTCGCCCGCCAGACCGACCCGACCACGCCAAATTTAACCGCAACACCACAATGACATATGTCAATTTGAGGATAGGTATATATGCCAGTATTTGATGTTCCGGCTGTGATTGGGTTCACAGTTGCGTTCTTCTTGATTTCGATCGCATCCCGCCAAATCGGGACGTTTTTCTCAGCGTATGGATTGCCTTACATCACCGGTTATTTGCTCGCCGGTGCGCTAGCTGGCCCCTTCATTTTAGGCCTCGTCGAGACACAAGCGATCGATCAGTTACGTTATATTGACGATGTATCGCTCGCTGTGATCGCATTCATCGCGGGCAGCGAGCTGTACTTGAAAGAACTACGCGATCGGCTACGTAGTATCCTGCTGAATACGGTGGGGATTGTCATCGCCGCCTTCACACTGATCGGCATCACGATCTTTATCGTGCAGAATTTCGTCGCTTTCACGGCGGATTTCCCTGTCATTCAGAAGGTTGCTGTCTCGATCTTAGGCGCGACGATCCTGCTTGCTCTATCGCCCGCTTCGACAATTGCCGTCATGCAAGAGGTGCGCGCGCGCGGACCATTCTCGAAGACGGTGTTGAGTATCACCGTTGTGATGGATGTCGTGATTATCGTGCTGTTTGCGATCAGCGTGGCACTGGCGAGCGCGTTGATTGAAAATGAACCGCTCGACGCTCAATTCGCTATATTGCTGGTGATTGATATTGCCATTGCCTTGCTGGCGGGGTATCTCATCGGGCTGTTTTTCCGCCTAATGCTATCGACAAGTTTGGGCACAATAACGAAAGCGGCGATTATGCTCCTCGTCGGTCTGATCGTGTTTGAAGCCGGCTATCGCGTGCCGGATTGGACGAGTGCCGCCTTCGGTGTCAAAATCAAGATCGAGCCCTTGCTCATTTCGATGGTGGCGGGTTTCACGGTGACGAACTTCACGCCGTATCGCCACGAATTCGAGGATATTCTGCATCAGATCAGCCCGTTTGTGTACGTCGCCTTCTTCACTTTGACGGGGATTGCGCTCAAGCTGGATGTGCTATTCGCGACGATCGGTGTCGCGCTGATTTTGTTCCTTGTGCGGATGATCGCAATCGTTGCCGGGACGTATGTTGGTGGGACACTCGCCGGCGAATCGCCCGTCTTTCGACGTTGGGCTGGGCTGGGCTTGATTACACAGGCAGGGATTGCGCTGGGGCTGGCACGCGAGACGGCGACAGAGTTCACGTCGCTGGGCAGTGAGTTCGCGACTTTGATTATTTCGGTGGTCGTCCTCAACGAAATCTTCGGGCCGCTCTTGCTCAAGTACTCGCTACGGCAGACGGGCGAAACCCACGAAGCCGTGAAGGGCGAGCTGGACGACGTGCGCGACGTGCTGATTTTGGGTGTTGAGCCACAATCAATCGCTCTCGCCCGCCAACTCACGTCGAATGGGTGGCAAGTGATCGTTGCCGATACCGATCAAGAGCAAGTGGAGCGAATGGCGTCTGAAGATGTTGATGAGCGACATATTACGGCGATCACGGTCAGTGTGTTCTCGGAATTGGTGAGCAACAAAACCGATGCGTTGGTGGCTATGATGGAAGACGACCACGCCAACTATTCCGCCTGTGAGCTAGCATATGAGAAGTTCGGTATTCGTAAGCTGGTGGTCTACCTGAAAGACACGACGCTGAGACCGCAATTTGAAGAACTGGGCGTGCGTATCATCGATACGTCATCGGCAATGGTCAACCTGCTCGATCAATACGTGCGCGCACCGGAAGCCGCCGAATTGTTGATGCACCATGACCCAACGTACGATCTGCGGCAGATTACCATCCGCGAGAAATCAGTCGATGGTATGCTCATCCGCGATTTACGCCTGCCGACCGATGTACTGGTGCTGGAGATCAATCGCTCCGGTAATACCATCGTGCCGCATGGCTATAGCAAAATTCAGATTGACGACGAAGTGACGCTGGTCGGTAAGCCTGATAGCCTTCAGCAAGCGACGCTCAAGCTCGGCTTCTGATCGTATCATACGTCTGATGTGGAATGGTTGAATAACTATCGAAGTCTATTGGTGTCATCAATCACGTATAACAAGTGCTGAGTGCTGAGGACTGCGGGTAAGCCCACCCAGATAAGCACA
>DAOTTV010000168.1:0-17286 GCA_034437755.1 Anaerolineae bacterium
GCATGATGGCAGGCTATCGCTGGGCGATACTCATCGTGACCGTCGCGCTCTTGTCGCTCGTCAGCCGCGCCGAGGACGTGGCGCTCACGTTAGAAGTGACATATGCAGGCGTCGATGTCCGCCGCGTGAACACGGATCGCTGGATAAGCGTGCGGGATCGCGCTGTCTTTCCGGTCGGGGCGGGCGATCAAATCCGCACCAATAGCACCGGACGCGCTTACATGCGCCTCGATGGGCAATCGCGCTTGCTCTTACTCTCGAACAGCCAATATCGCATTGATGCGCTCGATAATGACGACGGCGCGTTGATATGGCACGCGACCTTAGACGGGGTAGCCGTACAACAGGTGCAGACCGTCGCTGATTTTCGCCTACAAACACGACAACTGACGCTTACATCCGCTGATGGTACTTTTGGTATCTGGTCAGATCAGCTATCGAACGATGTCGTCACGGTCGCGGCGGGCACAGTCTTGCTGGCGGATGATGCCGACCAAACGCTGACATTGACGACGGGCGCGGGCGCACGCTACCAAGCGACCGCCTCAGAAGTGTTGACCTTCCCGCAACCGCTCAATCGCGCACGCCTCATCGGTGAACTTGATGGCTGTCCGGCGCTGGTCAACACGCGCGATGAATTTCGCGGCGTGCTGGTGCGGACAGGCGCGGGGCAGGGCTATCAGCGTCGTGGACTGATCAAAGACTCTGGCGTGGCGAAATTGCTGGGGCGCACCCAATCCGGCTTCTGGACGCGCATCCAGTACGGCAACGGTTTCGGTTGGGTCGTGTCAATCGCCGTCACGAATGATGAAGCCTGTGATCTGAACCGCCTGCCAGATAACACACCCGAAGAATTTATCCTGCGCGCGCTTGATCCCGATCAACGCGAACAACAATTACTCTTCCCGTTCTATGGCAGTCCGGCGCTGGATGGCTGGTTCTATCGCTATACAGAGGACGACGACGATACCGAAACGACCGACAACCCAGCGCGTGATACGCGCAACGAGTAGGAGTGATTGATGATGACTGTGCGTTTTATCTTACTGGCGGGGCTATGTTGCCTGCTGAGCATGACAGGCGTGGCTCAATCGCCCGATGAGAGCATCGAAGGGGCGATCAGCGACGATGTGCCGTTCACAGCCTATGCGATCCAGGTCACAGAAGCTGACCAAACACTAACCGTCAATATGGAGACGATCGACGGTGATCTCGATACGCTGGTTTATCTGCTGGATGCGACCGGTAACATCATCGCTGAGAACGACGATCGCGCCTCTGGCAATACGGACTCGCGCTTGATCTTCCCGCAGATCGACATCGGCGATTACACCGTGATCGCCACGCGCTATAACGTCATTGACGGACGCTCATCCGGCACGTATCGCCTCAATATTGATCTCGCGCCTCCGCCTGCTGAGACGCGCTATCCCGTCACACCGGCTGATCTGCAAGCGGCGGGCTTCCCCGCGCTCGACCCACGTCCGGCGGCGGATTGGACGATACTGGCGTATTATGGCGGCGATACAGATTTAGAGCGCGGTATCCTCAACGATTTCAACGAATTCGAGCTTGCTGGCGGCAGTGACGAGCGCGTGCGCGTGATTGCGCTGGTCGATCGCTCGCCGGGCTTCACGACGATTGACGGCGATTGGCGCAACGTTCGCCTGTACGAAATTGAAGCCGATGTCACCGGCGATCATGAAATCAACTTCCCGCCGATGCCCGATAGCCGCCCGATTGCTGAACTGCCAGAGCTGAACACCGCCGACGGTCTGACGCTGGCGCAATTTCTGGTCTGGGGCATTCGTGCCTATCCCGCCGAGCAATACGCCATCTCATTTGCGAGCCACGGCGCAGGCTGGCAGGGCTTGATACAGGACGATACCTCACAGGCGATTCTCTCTCTGCCAGAACTACAACGCGCCTTTGAAGTCGCCTCTGCCGAGATCGGCGTTGAGCAGTTCGATATGCTCATCAACGATGCCTGCCTCATGAGCAGTGTCGAGTATCATCAGGCGATGTCCGAATTTTTCTCGCTATCGCTAGCATCACCGGAAGTGATCGTTGACCCGGCATTGGATATGACGCTCTTCACGCAGTTACTGCGCGACCCAACGACCATGAGTGACCTCGGTATCGCGCGCGAATTGATCGATACCTATATGCAACGCGATATGCAGGATGTCAGTAGCAGTCTCGCCGGTTACTTGACTCACGCCGTGACTGACCTCGATAAGTTCGATGCGGTCACGCAGGCGGTCAACGACTTTGCGGCGGTGGTCAACGCCAGCCCGCGCACTTATAGCACCATCATCGGCTCGGCACGCACCAACGCCTATACGTATAGCTTCTTCCTCGATGACACGACACGCATTGATCTAGGGAGCTTCATGCAGGGCGTGCGCGCTGTGAGCGATGACCCCGACCTGAACGCGGCGGCACAAGCCGTGTTGACCGCGCTCGATGAGGCGCGTTTATATGCCAGTGCTGGCGCTACTGTCGCGGGACGCATCTCGTATTACAATATTTACTTTCCGGCCGATGGTTCAGAGTTTCGTCCGGAATACCTGATCAATAGCTCGCTGACCGAGTGGGGCTTGATGCTCCGCAACTTCTATACGGTTGTCACGCCCGAGCCGTGGTCATACGAATTGACGGATGTGACCGCGCTTTTGACGCCGGTTGATGCGCCTGATACCGATACTCTACCCACCGTCGATAACTTCCATGTACCGATTGTGCCCGATGTGACCTTATCGAGCGTTTATCCGCAGGTCGGTAGTGTTCAGCGCCCGTTTAACATCCAAGCTGAGGTTGTCGGGCGTAACATCGCCACAGCGACCTACTTCATCGATCGTCAGCAGAGCGATCGCAATTATCGACGCTATGCGGCTTTTACCATCCTCACGGCGGATTTTAACCCCGATGGCAGTTTTGACCTGATCAACGATTGGCGCTCCGGTGTTGATCAGGTGACGCTAGTTGACGATACGAATCTGCCCGTCATCAGTGATGGCACACAGACCAACAACGAATTTGTGACGATCACCGACGAAGTTGCTTCCTTGCAGGGGCGCTATCGCGAGACATCGACTGACGATTGGCGCGATGCGACAGTCGTCTTTGACTTCGCCGTTGTTGATGCGCTAGCGGAAGGAGTCGGCGCGGTGCAACAGGTGATCGCGGTCTCCGATAATGGGGCGGCGGCACCGATCCAGATTGCCGACGGCGCGACCTTTCAGGCGTATCGCTATGACGTGACTCCTGACGGGCGCACCGTGCGCGTGCCGGGCAATTCGTATACGTGGTCTGCCGAGCGCATGAGCATCACCGTTGCCCCCGCGCCCAGTGGCGATTACCAGATCGGTGTCGAAGTCACAACTTATGGCGGCGTTAGCGGGCGTGATACGATCGACGTGCAGATTGATAACGATAACATCGACCCCGACAAGCAGAGCGAAATCTCGGTCGATGTCGGCTTCGACGTGCGATTCCCCGCACAGTGGGCCGAGATGGAATATCTGCCGCAGTCGGATATTTACGTGACATCCGACCAAGCGGGCACCACCGGCATGATTATCGTGCTGATGTACGAAGGCACAAGCGATTTACAGGCGATCACCGATGCCTTTCTCGCGACATCCTTCGGCGGCGCGTTACAGGGTGCGCCGACTACCACCACCATTGACGAGCGTTCCGCGCTCGCCTTCGCCTACACGGGCGACCTCTTCGGCGCAACGTGGCAGATACAGGCGCGTACTGTCACCAACGAAGTCACCGATAGCGAACTGGTGTTTGCTGTGTTGGGTGCGCCGACCGATGCAGATTTCGATCAGCGCGCACAAACGATCTTCGATGATGTGCGCCTCGTGACAGTCGGCAATACGCGCCAATGGTCTTACGAACCGACCGATGACACAGGCATTGTCCAGTTGCCGGTGCCGCTTTCGTGGCAGGTTGATGCGGTCGATGATGGCGTGACCTTCTACTATCCACCCGCGAGCGCCAATGATGCTGATACCTTCGTCGGCGTGTTCAGTCAGGTGCTGGATACGCAAGCGTCTGTCGATCGCGTCTTAGAGACGATCAATGACATTGCCCGCCGCGATTGGATCGGGTCGAACGAGACCTACACGATCAACTCAACCCAGACCTACTTCGGCTCATATGCGACATGGGAAGCCACGCTCTACGATGCGATCAACAAAGATATTGATCTCACCGGACGGGTGTATACGTCGGTCTTTGAGACGGACGACGGCATACAAGTCATCGCCATCTGGGCCGAGACCAAAGCCGAAAATACAGATTTCATCTATAATATCCTAGAACCGATGGTGGACGGTATGCAGGTGATCGACTGATGCGCCCCCGAAGCTCTGGGCTGGTCAATGTCTGTGAGATGTGAGGACAATACCGTGCGACAGCAACACTTATGGCAAGATGACGGTCACACCGTCTTAGAACAATTTCATCTGGGAGAGATCGGCAAAATTCGCCTCAAGCGTTATTTGTCGTGGCTTGACTATGCCGAACAGGATTGGAAACGCCCTGATCTTGATCGCTATGCCGATTATCTGCGCGATGAATTCGGCTTGCATCAAGAGACGATCTACCAGACCGTGTTGGAAATCAAGCGGCATTATCTGGCGGTGCTATCCAACCCCGATCATTATGACCACATTCCAGAAGATCAGCGTGCTGATTTTGTCAACCAAGTGCTGTGGTATCTGGGCTTTAGCCCCTTGACGGTGCGCTATCAGTATCTCATATCTGACGAAGACCCCCAGCATAGCGATAACATGCGCGTTCTTTTGCCCGATAACAGCAACCCGCGCCGCCAAACCCAGCTGACGACCTTCATCCACTGGTTGAACGAGACCAAGCGCCACTGGCTTTATCCCGATTTGCTGGATTATAAAGAATACTTGCTGACGCGCGATATGTCGTCGAACGCGATCAAGAACGCGATCGGCATCGTGCGCCAGCGGTATCATGAATTGCTCGATGATGAGCAACTGCGCGATGAAATCGACACGGACGAGTATCGCGCCTTTGTCGATGAGTTTCGCAAGCGTCTGGCGTACATGGACGAATATCCGAGCAAGTTACATCCTAATCGTGAGATGCTGGAAGACGATACCGCTAATAATAATTGGCTCACGCCGGCACAGGTGCAAGAGATCCTCAGCAGTCCCTCGCCAGAGACATTGGTCGGCTTGCGGGATCGGGCGATTATCGCGCTGGTGCTGGCAACCGGCTTGTATCGCTCGGAATTGGCACGGGTGCAGATAACGCATCTGCGCCACACATGGCAGGGACAAACCGCGCTCTATGTGCCCAGTAGCATCTCACGCGAGCGTTATATCCCTTATGACGATTATGAATGGGTGCTGGATTGGATCGACCAGTGGCTTGCACAAGCCGAAATCAGCGAAGGTGCGGTCTTTCGTCCGACGCAATCCAAGCGCGATGAACCCCCGCCTAAGACGATGGCACCTGAGACCGCCAGCATCGTCCTCGCACGCTATCCAGTGACCATCAACGGACGCAAAGTGTCGATCTTATTCGGTAACTTGCGCGCGACTGTCGCCCGCCGCTGGTACGATAACGGTCATACACTGGATGAGATCGAGCGGCGATTGGGGATGCAATATCGTCCGTCTGTGTTGCAAATGCTGGGTGTGAAAGTCCGCGACGCGTTCGGTTAACGCTGACGATAATGCTGGAAACGATCGCGCAGGGTGCTGGGCTGGCCCGTCACTTGCTGGCGACTCCACGCGAACCAATGCGCGATCTGTGCATACGAAATGCGCCGCGCTGATCGATTACGAAGCGCGTGTGGGATGCGCCGTATGGTCTGGCGCACGAGCGATACCCCCGCACGCGGCGAGAGCAACAGATACGCTATAAGGTGCAACACCAGCACAGGCAGGTTATACAGCAGAAGATCGCGCCAGGTCGCGTTTTTGATGACGCTCACATAACGATTGCTGAGCGCGTGCAGGCGCATGGGGCGCGCCGGTTGACTGCCACGGTGATACGCAATCGCCCCCGCGCAATACCACGCGCGCAAGCCATAACGCACAGCGCGCCAATCGACATCAGTATCCTCATGATAGAGAAACATCTGCTCGTCAAAGAGCTTGCCATCCGGCGCAAGCGCATGAATCAGGCGCGCGCGATAGAGACAGGCGCTCGCCGGTGCGCCCATCACTGCCCGTGAGTGTGCCACCCGTTCATCGTCGCCTGCTAACCCGTGCCCGATCAGGGTCACGTAGCCATCGCGCCGAATCGCGTGCCCGATGGCGTAAATCGTGCGGCGATCCGGCTGATAGAGCTTGCCGATACCCCAATCTGCATTTTGCGTCTGCAAGGCAGCGACCAACTGCGCGATATAATCCGGCGCGAGTGTTGCATCGGGGTTCAGCGCGAGATAATACGATCCTTCGTGCAGGGGCAAACGGGCGATTATCGCGTTATGAGCGCGGGCAAAGCCGATGTTCGCGCTTGATCGCACCAATGTGTGCGCGATGTCGCACCCCGCCAGCCAATCGCATGTGCCATCCTGCGAATCGTTATCGACGATCGTCACCGTATAGTGCGGGTACGTCTGCGCTTGGATGGCGTGCAGACAATTGGGTAGGTCGCTTGATTCGTTGTAGCTGACGATGCCAATGTGTACGATGGCGGTCTCTGTGGTCATGTGCGTCGCTTTCGTTTAGCCAACATGCACCCGCGCAAACGCCACGCCGCGACCAGCGCGCGCAGGGTCTCGCGCTCGAACAGCAGTAAATAGACTAGAATCTGTAAATCATAGGCGATGATGAACGGGCTATCTCGCAGAACATCGCGCCAGCGATCATTCTTGAGCAAGAGTAAGTAACGATTACGCACCCCGTAATAGCGCATGTCGGCGGTCACTTGCTGGCGTTGACCGGGGCGAAAGTGGCGGATGTGATGCGCGCGCGCTGTGGGAACAGACAGGCAGTGCCACCCGTGCGCTTGTGCCCGCCATGCAAGATCGACATCTTCTTTGTGCATGAAAAAATCTTCATCGAACACTTCGCCCGCGACTGCGATGTCGTCCAGCATCGCCCGCCGATAGACCGCCACTGCGCCATCTACGCCCCAGATGAGTCGCGTTTCGTGCGGGATAGACGCGAGCGGTGCGCCATCACCGTGCAGGCGCTGGCGGCGATTACGCTGAAGGTACAAGCCGGCGCTATCGACGCTGTGTGGCGCTTGACCGAGCGCCTCGACGCGCAACACGCACCCCGCCGCTGATCCACATGCTGGCGCATGATCGAGCGCGTGTACGATCTCTTGGGCGAAATCCGGCGCAAGCGTGGCATCAGGGTTCAGCGTCAACACGTAGGGGCTATCGCTCAGTGCGAGGGCTTGATTGTGCGCTGCGCTATACCCGCGATTGACGCGATTGCTGACCACGCGCACGAACGCGAAGTCTTGCACGAGCGTCACCGTCGCATCCTGCGAGGCGTTATCGAGCACGATTACATCGTAGCTGATGCCGACCTGCGCGACCACCGATGTTAAGCAAGCGGTGATATGTGATGCGCTGTTGTGCGTCACGATGTGGATGCTCAGTTGGGGTATCATCTCATCTCGCCCCTACTGTTGTGGGTATGTGATCTGTTTCGTGCTGTACTACCATTAAATAACGCGAACATTCAGGTCAACCTACGGGCTTTCATCATGACGGTCTGAGCCATCGTTAGAACAAGCCGACGACGTTGCCATCTTCGTCGATGTCGACGTTCATCGCGGCGGGTGTGCGTGGCAAGCCGGGCATCGTGCGGATGTCCCCACAGAGCGGATAAATGAAGCCAGCCCCCGCGGATAAGCGCACATCCGTGATCGGAATCGTGAAGCCCGTCGGCGCACCCTTCAACTTGGGATCGGCGCTCAAGCTCAGGTGGGTTTTCGCCATGCAAATCGGCAGATTGCCGTAACCGTTCGCCTCGAATTGCTTCAAGCGGCGTTCGGCTTTGCGCTCATATTCGACACGCTCAGCGCCGTATATCTTGTGTGCGATCGTTTCGATCTTCTCTTTCAAGGGCGCGTCATCGTCGTATAACAGCCGGAAGTCATCCTCAGCATCTGCCGCCGAGACCACCATCTCCGCTAGCTCACCCGCGCCGGCGCCGCCCTCAGCCCAATGGCGCGCCACTGCGACCCCGTGTGCGCCGTTAGCTTCGGCAATCTCGCGCACTGCTTGGATCTCGCTCGCGCTATCATCCGTGAAGGCGTTGATCGCCACTACCGGCGTGATACCGAACAGGCGCACGTTCTGCAAATGCTTGATCATGTTCGCCGCGCCGACGGTCACATCGGCGACGTTCTCCTGCGTCAGTTCCGGCGGTAAGGGTTTGCCGGGGAAGATCCGATACTTGCCAGTGTGCGCCTTCAATGCGCGAATCGTCACCACCAGCACGACGGCATCAGGCCTTAAGCCGGAGTAGCGACACTTGATATTGAAGAATTTCTCCGCGCCGATGTCCGCGCCGAAGCCTGATTCGGTGATCGTATATTCAGCCGTCTTGAGACCAATGTAATCCGCGACAATCGAGGAATTGCCATGCGCGATATTGGCGAAGGGGCCGGCATGCACCAGCGCGGGGGTGTTCTCTAGCGTTTGCATCAGCGTCGGCTTGATGGCATCGCGCATCAGCACCGTTGCCGCCCCCGCCGCTTGAATATCCTCAGCGGTGATCGGCTGTTTGTCGTGGTCATAGGCGACGACCATCTTGCCGATGCGCTGGCGCATATCCTGTAGCGATGTCGTCAAGGCGAGGATTGCCATCAATTCTGAAGCGACTGTGATATCGAAGCCTGTCTCACGCGGGACACCGTCGCCGCGCCCGCCCAGCCCGATCACGACATTGCGGAGCGCCCGATCGTTGAGATCGACCACGCGCCGCCAGGGGATATTGCGCGTGTCGATGTTCAGCTTGTTGCCATGATGAATGTGCGCGTCCAGCATCGCTGCAATTAAATTGTGTGCCGCGCTGATGGCGTGGATGTCGCCCGTCAAATGTAGGTTGAAGTTCTCCATCGGCACAATCTGGCTGTAGCCGCCGCCAGCCGCACCGCCCTTGATGCCGAACGTCGGCCCCTGTGAGGGTTGGCGCACTGTGACGACCGCTTGCTTGCCGATGTGCTTCATCGCTTGCCCTAAGCCGACCGTCGTCGTCGATTTTCCTTCGCCCAATGGCGTGGGGGTGATGGCGGTCACGTCGATGTATTTGCCGTTGGGTGTGTCGCGCAGGCGATCGAGCGCGCTCAAGTTCACTTTCGCCATGTACTTGCCGTAATGCTCAAGGTCAACATCGGGATCGAGTCCCATTTGTTCGGCGATATCGTTGATGTGGACGAGACTCGCCCCTTGTGCAATCTCAAGATCAGATGGAATCGCGGGTGCCATAAAATATCCTTCTTATGAAATCAGATTAATTTAGGTGTCAGCCAGACACAGCCCCGATATTATCCCATATCACCGAAAGCACTACTACCACCTATCACCATCTCGCCATGATATGTGACCGCTATCTACTGGGCTGACCATAAGGCTTGCTCTAGCAGAGATTTGATCTGCGCGACCAAGCCGTTTGCATCGATCGCTTCGACCAGATCGAAATACTTGAGATTCACCTGTAACACGCCGCTGGTCGCACAGGCGGCGATCGCTGTTTCGTAGGCGGTCTGCGCGTCGTTGAACTTGGTCATGATTTCTGCTGGCGGGGCTGTCAATAAGCCCAGCACATGGGCGAACGCCAGCGCATACTGCCCGATGTATTTCTCTGGTGCGGCATCGTGCATGTGCTGGCAGGTGGCGAGCGTTTGCTCTGCTGATGTGCGCGCTTCATCAGCCTGACCCAGCCGCAAGAGCGCGATCGTCTCCATGAGGGGCGCGAGATGCGCTTCGTTATCGCCCTGATGACCTAAACCGGCGCGGGCCGCTGTCAGCGCGTTGTCGGTCTCATCCGCTTCGAGATGGAGCCACGCTCGCAACCCGTGATAATAGCGCAACACGGGCGGAATCGGCGTTTGGTTGAGGATGGTCTGCGCGTCGTCCATATAGCTCACGCCCTGCGCTGGATTGGCGAGCATCATGCTAATCTTCGCGCGGTCGCACAATGACCACGCCTCGAAGAAGGTCATCTGATTATCCTGACTGGCGTGATACGCCTGACGGGCATAGCGTAATGCGCTCTGGAACTCGCCGAGCGCGAGCGCATCCTGTGTCAGATTGATGAGGATAATCGTCCCCTGCTTCTTATCGCCCACATCGGTGAAGATGCTGTGGGCTTCTGTACCGATGTCGAAGGCTTCGTCGATCTTGCCGATGTGGTGCATGGTCGTGTTCAAATTTAACTGCGCGACCGCTAGCAAGCGTCGATCGCCGATGTTGCGTGCAATCTCCGAGGCATCTTGCACATAGGGAATCCCCTGTTGCAATGCCCCCGCGAGGAAGTAACTCACGCCAAGATACAAGGTCGAGAAGCCCACCCCACGCCGATTCCCCAGCGCTTCGTCGATTTGCTTGGCGCGTTCGAGATAGTCGCGGGCGTCGCTTAGTTTGCCAGTTTGCAGGTAAGTCAGCGCGAGCGCGTTCAACGCTAAGCCTTGCCCGCGCTTGTCGTCGATCGCGCTCGATAATTCTAGGGCTTGCTGGGCATAGGTTTGCGCTTCTTCGATTTTGCCCGCGTCCGATCGTGAGCGACTCAGCGCGTAGAGGACGTAGCTCTCGTTCACCTGATCGCCATCGGTACGAAATAGCGCGAGCGCGGCTTCTAATTGGGGGATTGCATCGTCGAATTGTCCTTTGTCGAGCAAGGTCTGCCCCAGACCGAGCAGGGCGAGGTGCAAATCTTGTGCATGTGCTTGATCGTAATTTGCGGTCGCCTCATCATAGCGACCCAGCGCCCGATACGCCTCGCCGATGCGATAATGCAGTTCGGCACTTTCGGCGGCGCTCTGGAGTTCGGTTGCGCGCTCTAAAAAGCGGATAGCCGTCTCATAACTGCTGGTTTGCAACGCCTGTTCGCCCGCGATGACCGCGTAGGTCTTCTCTTTATCGGGTTCGTGTGCTTCGCGCCAGTGATAGGCGAGTGCGCTAGCGCGTGCCTGACGGTTGGGGTAGGCTTGCTCGAGTGCTTGCGCGATGCGCCGATGGTGTGGGCTGGCATCGCGAATCTGACTGTTGTTGAGCGCCGCCTGTCGCAACTTGTCATGTGTGAAGCGCCACGCATCATCCTGAAATTCCAGCACGGCGAGGTTCGCGCAGGTCGTCAGCCATTCGTCAACCTCTAAATCATCTTTGAGCAAGCCCAGCACTGAGAGATCGAGTTGTCGTCCCATCAGCCCCGCCTTGACCAACAGCGGGCGCATCGCTTGTGGGATACGCTCGATACGCCGTTCGAGGATGGCTTGCACACCTCCCGCGAACACGTTCTCCGGCAAATCCATGATGCCCACCTGACTCAGTTGTCCAGCATCCTCGGCGAGCGTCCGCATGACTTCCACAAGGAAGAACGTGTTCCCTTCGGTCTCGCGCTGGATTAGCTCGATCAATTCGGGACTCTGTGCCGATTGACCGATCATCGAGACGGCTAAATCTGTGATATTGGCTTGTGATAGTCGTTCGAGCTTCATCATCTGCATATTCGGCAGGGATTTCGGCAGGTCGGGGCTTTCGTCGGTGCGATAACTGCCGACGATCAATAGCGACATATCTTTGACGATCGCGTTCAAACGATTGAGAACTTCGAGGCTGCTGCTCGACCATTGCAGGTCTTCTAGCAGGACGATAGCCGGTTGTTGGAGCCGACGAAAGAGGCTGACGATTGTCCCAAGCAGGCGGTCTTTTGCCTGTTGCGGGGTGATCTGTGGGGCTTCATCGACATCGCGCTGGAGCAAGTCGGCGATGTTCGGCACAATCGGCTTAAGGACGCTGGCTTCCAGATCACTCACATCGACATAGAGCAAGAGATGCTGTAACACATTCTGCCACACAGCATACGTCCCCTGCCGTTCGGCAACGGCTTGTCCGCGTAGCACCGGCACCCCCCGCACCAGTGCCGATGTCCGCAACTCGTCGATCAAACGCGATTTGCCGACCCCGCTCTCGCCGCCGATGAGCCACGCGCTCCCGTGATTGTCCGTTGCTCGCTTCAGCGCGTCTGTCAATTGTTTCATCTCGGCTTCGCGCCCGATGAACTCTGCCGCCTGTAAGAAACTATCGCGAATTTCGATGGTCTCTTCAGGGCGGGGGATGTGCGTCACTTTGATTAAGAGATCGATCGCTTCTTCCGCGCTGGCGACGCGCTCGGCTTCATCTTTAGCGAGCAGGCTCTCGACGAACGGAATCAGGTGATCGCCGATATTCGCGGATTGCAACTGGTAAATTTGCTCAGGGTCGAGTTCGGATAGTGGCTTGTCGAACTGGACAGTCTTTTCGAGCGCGCTCAGATCGGGGTCGCTGTTCAACACAGCCGAGATCATCGCCGAGACACTCTCTAAATCGAATGGGTGCTTGCCGACGAACATCTCATAAGCCATCACGCCCACCGCATATAAATCCGACGCGTAAGAAGCCGGACGACCCTGCAACACTTCCGGCGACATATATGCCAGCGTGCCACCGGTAACATCATCGCTATCGCTCCGGTTCTGTAAAGTCGCCAGACCAAAATCCACCACGCGCAGAACGCCGTCATCGGTGACGAGGACGTTATCGGGCTTCAAGTCACAATGCACGATGCCGCGTCGGTGCAGATATGCCAGTGCCTGCAACAACTGAATCAACAACTGGGCTTTGTGGGGCAGGGGCTGGCCGTCTGCTGCCTGTAAAATCGTGCGCGGGTTATCGAGCAGTGTCATCGTGAAGAACGAGTTCTTCTCGCGGTCGAACCCATAATCGAGAACGCGAATCACATGGGGATGCTGGACAGACGCGAGTAACTCGAACTCACGCGCTAAGGCAAAGCGCAACCCCATATTGCCCGAATCAGAACCGAGGTTTTCCACCTGGGTGGCTTCGCCCGCATCCGTGCGGGTAATCACGCGCTTATAGGCGATCTCTTGCCCCGTCAGGCGATCAACCGCGCGATAAACAGCGCCCATGCCACCTTCGCCTAATTTATCGCGCATGATATATCTTGCTTGGCTTGCCGTGTATGCCATGTGATGTCCTATCTGTCTCTTACACTCAATGTATGTATTTTCTATCGGATTTTTACAATGTGCAACTTTGCGTTTATTTAGATTGAGCCTATACTTAAAATAGTGTAACAATGTGTTTATATGTATTACGATTAAGATTGTGATCTAATACACTACATTCGCGCACGTGGTAGGTGCATAGATAATCTATTGAGAGAATACTGATGACTTCAAGATACGAATGGGCTTCATGGCGCAGATGGGGCATTTTGCTCGCCAGTCTGTTGCCGCTGATCTTATCAATAACGACGTATACGCCTGTGTCCGCGCAATCCTCGACTTCAGGCTGTGCGGCTAACGCGCAGAATCTCGTCGGGCAATCATTTTATGCGTTCACCGGTCAATCATTCTACGCCTTCACTGGACAAAACGGCGATGAACAAGCCGAAATTGCCGGTGCCATTATCGAACCCGATTGGATCGTCGATCATTATCGCTCGACAGGTGTTGGTAATGAGCGGACAGCTGTCTTGATCATTGATGATTTCGATGGTATCCAGTATGCCGGTTCTAAGGGTTTAGAGACGGCTCCGATTGTGCCAGACTGGTTCACCGATGTCGCCCCCGCGGTCGATATTCCGTCACTTGATGCGGATATTGGTCATGGCTGGTGGGTACGCCAGATTTACCTCGATATGTTTGCCGCGATTGAACGCAATCAGGGGGATGATGCCGCAACCCCGCCCGGTTCACTCAGCGGGCCAGTGACATCCTACAACGGGTATTCAATCAACAATAGCTTGCCGATTGATCTGATCCTGCTGGACGTATCGCATCCCGATATTAACTACAATACGAATAACATCGCGGAGGTAATCGACAAGGCCGTCGCAGATACATATAACGTGCCAGAAGTCGGCACAATTAGCTATGATCGCTGGGTGCTGAACATGAGCTTCGTCTTGCTCCCGTGTGAAGATGAACGGGGCTGGAACTTCTACGACTTCCAACGTTGGTGGCAAGATGAATGGGACGACTACAGCAACAAAACCGGCATCGATCCCGATACGGGCTACGTTCCCGGCAGTCCTGATAACAATGCCGCGCAATATCTGGTCGATCAAGGGATTGTCTCTGACATAGATGCTGGCGCTGTGTATCTTGCGAACTTGATGGGGGATACAAGCTATGACCAAACGGCTTTCGCTGGTCTCCGTAGTGGGCTAGAGCAAATCTTCAGCGATTATCCGGGCAAGCGCTTCATCCAAGTGGGGTCGGCGGGGAACTTCGGCGAGGTGTTGAGAGATGCCGGACGCGAAACAGCGCCCTTTGCACCAGCACGCTGGACATCCGTGCTGGCATCGTCGGCTTATCAAGATGATACTGTCCCCGAGCTATACGATTGGCCCTACTCGCAAGATGGCGACATGCGCTCGCCGGGCGCGTGGTACTTCTATAATCAGAATCGTGGCGGGGTCAACGATAATTTCTATCGGGCGGGTACGTCCTTCAGTACGCCGTTCGCGGGGATGTCGCTGGCATTACAACTGACACATCCTGACCTAACCATCTGCGCGATGCCACCACCGGGCGACCGGATTGATCCTCTGCCGCCTAACCCAAGTGATGAAGAAATTGAAGTATTCTTGCCCCTCCGTGCTGATGCAATGGGCAATGGGCGCAATAGAAACAACGTTCTGTCCAAAGCCTTACAATGCCCGACGACGGATGAAGACCGCGAGCGATCGCGTGATATAGGCGATTTGTCCGTAGATTTGAATTACACGATCGAGCAGGAAACGCCACTCGCAGACCCCGGCGACACTGGTCAGATTCAAATCTCGATCGAAAACGGTGCTGAAATACCAGCGACGGGTGTTGTTCTGCATGTGGATATACCAGAAGATACGGGCAACTGGCGCGCTTCGGTGGGTTATCCATCACGCGGTTCGACAGGCTTCGACGACCGCCGTATCGACATCAACTGGGATGGTGCGCCAGAAAATCAGGCGGACGGTCTCTACTGGTATCTAGGTGGTGTGCCGGAAAGCGCCAACCCGACTGATAGTAAAGTGTTGATCTTCTTAGAATTCGACATCAACCCCGGCGCGGGTGATTTCTCGCAGATCAACATTCCCGTTTACGTCGGTGATGCGCGTGAATTCGCCGATCGCGGGATGACAGTGAACGCAATTAACTTCAATCTGGGTGATGCTGGCGCACCGTCAGCACCGACACTCATCGCGCCTTCGGGCACGTTGATCGACACGCCCCGTCCCGCCTTCCAGTGGTCGAGCGTGCCGGATACATCGAGTTACCTGTTACAAGTGTTCGGTCCCACGTCATTCACGCGCACGATTACATCGTGTCCGTCAGATTGTTTCTTTATCCCCGATTTCGATTTAGAATTCGGTGACTACAGCTGGCAGGTGACACCTTACGACTCAGGTGTAGAAGGAACGCCATCCTTCCCATCTGTGTTTGAACTCACAACCTTGGGGTCAATCACGGGTATCATCACCGACAACGAAGGTAACCCGATCGAGAATGGCGCGGTCTTCGTCGGCAGTGGTGCGCTGAGCTTCGTAGATTTTGCTTGCACAAATAGCACGGGTGCGTACAGCTTCTCGCAATTACCGATGGGCGATGACTATGTGGTATCGAACTTGCCTTTCGTCGGCACGGCTACCTGTGATCTGCTCAACGAAAATTATCTCAATGAGTATTACGATGACTCGCGAACTTTACAGTTTGCCGAGCGCATCGTATTAACACCGACGAGTCCCGATGCATCGAGCATCAACATGCAGATGAACCCGAGCAATTGTTCGATCATCTCCTTCCCGACGACGGTCAACAACGCGACTGATCTGCGAACGGCGATTGAGTGTGCCAATGCGAACGCGACCGACGACACGATCAATCTGGGTACGGACATCGTGTTAGCGACACCCTATAAGGCTGAGAATGGCTTGCCGCTAATCACCAGCGAGATCACGCTCGATGGTCAGGGCTTTACGCTATCGCGTGATGTGAGCGCGACCGATAGCTTCCGCTTGCTGGACGTTGATAGCGTCGGTAGCTTGACTCTGCGCGATATCACGCTGAACAACGGCTTCGCCAAAGAGGGCGGCGCGATCAGCAACCGTGGCGCGCTCCTGATGCTGAATGTCGATGTCAACGGTAACCGCGCTGAACGGCGCGGCGGTGCTTTGTTTGTGAGCGGCGGCACGACAACGATCGTCAACAGCCTGATCGCCAATAACACAGCAGATGTGTTACACGGCGGTGGCATGATGGTCGTGGGCGATAGCAACGTGCGTGTCTTCAACACGACGATCGCTAACAACGCCGCGCAACAGGTCGGTGGTGGTCTGGTCACGAGCGGTGCAGCGACGATCACGAACACGACGATTGCCGGCAACACGGCGAACAAGTCGGGCGGCATTCATGTGCTGACGGCATCAACCACGCTGAATAACACGCTGATCGCGGGCAATACCGCGCCGAACAATGCCGAGTGTGGCGGCGGTCTGGGCGGTTATGTGACGGCGAATAACAGCCTGTTCGGGTCGAATAGCGATGCGGGCGGTTGCGGTGCTATTGGCACGCAAACGAATACGCTTGTTCCGGCGCAAGACTTGAAAGATGTGCTGGATACTGGCGGTGGCACGACCCCGCTATTGACCAACAACGGCGGCACGACCGCAACAGTCGCCCTGCCCTCGATTAGTCCGGCGATCAATGGCGGTGATGCGATCTATCTGATCAGTGAAGGGACGATCAAGCTGGATGTTGATGGCGACAGCGTGACCGATGATCCGGTCGATGTCGATCAACGCGGCGCGAGTTTCGATCGCGTTCAGGACGGTCAAGTGGACATTGGCGCGTTCGAGGTTGCGAACGTCTGCGGTGGTTTCGACTTCAGCAATCCGGTGACCGTCTCGAGCGCATCGACGCTGATTGAAGCGATCGACTGTGCCAACAATAACGGTACGGCAGACACCATCGTACTGGGTCAAGACATCACGCTGACCACTCCCTTCGTGGGCGAGACCGGCTTGCCGATCATCACCAGCACGATCACGATCGACGGCG
>DAOTTV010000169.1:0-3885 GCA_034437755.1 Anaerolineae bacterium
CGCTAGGTGCTTTGCCATGAATCGTGAAGGTGTAATTCTCCTGCATCTTGCTCGATACGACGGTCATCGTCGGTTCCCATTGATCGATGCGAAACCACATCCCCTGCTTGAACTGATACAGCTCGAATAAAATCTTCACTTCGCCATGGCGACCGATGAAGCGCATGTCGAAGGCGACCGGCAAGAACGCGCTCTTGCGGTTGATATTGCCGCGCAGGTCACGGATTAAGCCGCGCACGACCGGCCGTAACATCTTGTGCAGGCGCTTTTCATCGACGTAGTAGCGGCGCGTCAGCAGGCGGTTGAGGCGGTTTATCCATTTGCGGCGGGCGAAGGTTTGACTACGTGCGATGCGTCCATAGGTATCATACTGGCTCAGGCGCAGGGCTTCGATACGCCAATTGTTGAGCGGTTCGCCATCCGCACCCAGCAACATCTTGACGGGATAGACGTTATTCTCGACGGGCGCGGCGAGGATAATACAATTTTGCGCGTGCTGTTGCCAGGCCTGTCGCCGCCCTGCCATCGTCGTCTGGTCATACATCGGCATGACGGCATACGGCGGTTGCCACACGCCGAAGCGCGGCGGACGCGCAAAGAGCGCCCGGAAGATGACCGTCACCAGCCACAAGAAGATGATGCCGAGTAGCGCAATCACCAGATAAATGCCGAAATCGCGGCGATCGAAGCTATAGCCGCCGATGCTGACGCGATCATCCGCCAGCACGACAGCTGTCGCGAGCCATGCTTGCACGCGCTGATGCCACGCGGGGGCGACCTGTGCCGGGATGACGACCGTCACCGACCAGATGTTATCGTCGGCGATGGCACTGCCGCGCGGTTCGACCGCATCAATCCCGACTTCGATCTGGATGCCTTGCGTGCTATCCGGCGGGAAGTCGGCCGTCATAAAGGAAATCTGTATCGGGATGCTCTCGCCGGCGGCGAGCGCGGTGAGCGTACTCGCGGCAATCGGGCGGTTATCCGCGTTGACTTGCCGCGCGATCAGATCGACCTGACGATCCGCCGTTGCCCCCTGATTCTCGACCGTGACGACGACGACAAAGCGACTCCGATCATCGGTGAATGTGACATCAGTCGCTGTGATGGCATAATCGCGCGTTTCCTGCGCGTGGGCGGGGTATAGGGCTAGGATGACTACGAACAGACAGGCAAACAAACGACAACGCATACGCCCTTCGTCCTCAATGACATTTCGATTGGCAACTCATCTTCAACTATATGCGGAATAGTGCGCGTTTCCAAGTGGAGCAAACGACGATTGACAATTGATTGCCCTGTGCTATCGAGAGGTTGTCTTATCAGGCAATGGCTCGCGTCCGAAGAACGTAATCAAACGTTCAATATCATCGCGGGCGACCTTATCGTCGAAGCGGAATTTGGGCGGCGGGATTTTCATCGCGCGCAGGTCATCGTAGAAATCATCGAGCGAGCCGGTTTGGATGCTGAGGCACAGCACATCGCCGGAGGTCAACGAGAGCATGGCACAGCGATACATACCCTTGCGCGTCAGTTCGACCTGCGTCACATAACGGGCCGGCAGTGCCGCTGGACGGTAACGCTTGCGATGTGGGCGAAGCAGTAAGCGGTAATTGGTGACGACGGCATCCAACTGAATCATCGACGACCCCCACTTGCCCGAGGCATGGTAGCGCAAGATGACTGCTGTATACTGACCGAGAAGCCGTTCGCTTTCCACGAGTTGATCCTTTACTGTTAACATCGCAATATCCTATGAGCGTTGACAGCGTATTATCCTACATCTCTGTCATTGTATGCTAATTTTAGCATCAAACGAGCATTTTCCACCAATTACAACCTGTTTATAACGCAGACATAACGACGTTTTAGCCTGAGCGTTTATGAGGGTATCACTCATCAAGTTTTTACGTTTTGCCCGCTGTTCTGTCATATGTATCCCCTATAATATGAGGCGTAACCTATTACTTGACCCATTTAGTTTTTGGTTAGATTTCTAAAGGGCTTTGCCTTTTAGACCCAGAGGCTTTTGCAAACGCTTGACCAAAACTCTACGCGTGAAAATCATAGATTTTCACAAGTTGAAAGTTTTTGATGTTCCCTTTTTTCAAAAAGGGAACAAAAAACATCTTAAAAACTTTTGTGGTCATATACTAGTCTTATGCTCATCTTTTTCTAGGGAGATACGTACATCATGTCAGAGAAAGTCAAATCAGAAGACAACAACCGCCGTCTCTTCACGCTTATCGTCATCATTGGCATAGTTGTCGTCCTCATTGGTGCCATCGGCTACGGTGCTTTCATCTTTTTGAGCGGGACGGGCGAGGCAAGCGTCGCCATTGACGATGCCATCAGCACCATCGACGCACAAGAAGGACAGGTGGTTTACCAGATCGACGAGACACAATCGACCGCGCGCTTCTACATTAACGAAGTCCTCAACGGCGAAGACATCACGGTGATCGGCGAGACGAGCGAAGTCGGCGGACAGATGGTCGTCAACTTCGATAATCCAGCTGAGTCCGAAATTGGCGAGATGCTGATGAACGCCGCCACACTAGAGACCGATAACCAGAATCGCAATCGCGCCCTGCGCCTGTTCATCTTCCAGACGATGAACCCTGAAAACGAGTTTATCCGCTTCCAACCGACGGGCTTAGTGGGCTTGCCGACGGATAGCGTGGCGGCGGGTGAAGCGTTAGAATTCCAGATTGCTGGCGATCTGACGGTCACCGGCACCACGAACGAAGTGCTGTTCGATGCGACTGTCACGCTGACGGACGAGGAGACGATCACCGGCACTGCGACGACAACTATCCAGTATCCAGAATATGGCATCTCTTTCCGCTCGCCGCCACAGGTCGCCAGCGTCGAAGATGATGTGCGACTGGAGATCGAATTTGTCGCCCTACCGGTGGATGAAAGCGATGAAACTGACGACGGCGATGCCGACACCGATAGCGCCGACACAGAAAACGAAGAATAAGCGCACACGCGACACGGGGGCGGATTGCCAGTTGGCGCATCGCGTCCCCGCACCTGCTTGTTTATTCGGGCAAGGTATAATCCACCGCGTGAACCTGCGCCATCACCGCCTGAATATCGGACAGCACTGCTTGATGCTCAGGATGTTGCTGGTACGTTTGTAGATCATCATAGCTGGCGAAGCGCGAATAAAGCACCATGTCGTATGAACGATCACTCCCCACTTCATCGAGTCCCACTTCATACTGTTGAATCTGCTCAATCTGCGCTGGTAACGCCTCTAACTTAGCTTTGATGGCGGGCAACTGATCTTTCTGGCTCGTCTGAGTTTTGAACATCACAACGTGAACGATCATCGCGGGTTTTTTCCTTGTGTCGGTTATCTCGATCATGCCTGAGTCTACCAAATAATGGCGCTGAATGGGTGTGATGGTCTCGTCAAACGCTATTGATGTTTCACAAATAAAGGTGGAGAAGGATTCTATCTGTAACAACCTAATGCTTCTGTCGGTAAGGGTGACGTACACGACACCCGTTCGGTCACAGACGGGTTCGCTGTAGCAAACCCTTACATCTGCTGGCTTGTCCTTTTATTTTGGGTCTTTCGTATCTTGCGTGGTCACGCTCTTTTCGTCCCCTTTTTTCAAAAAGGGAACGCCAAAAACTTTTGCTTTTTTGAACGCATAGCGTTCAAAATGAACAAGGTCAAGGAACGACAGTTCCTTGTGGGGGGGTGGGGGCAACGCCCCTGCAACAAAAACCACGCGACATCCCAAAGAGCCAAAAATTAGTGGGTCTTTAGGACTTCGCGTGGCGAACAAAAATTCTGTAATGAAACCTCTCTATTTAGGCTACATTTTGTCCATTTTCTGTGCTTTTCCACGTCAGAGTCGCAAATTT
>DAOTTV010000170.1:0-8652 GCA_034437755.1 Anaerolineae bacterium
GGCGCGGTGGTCGGCGCGTTCAGCCTGATTAGCGCGGTGCTGGTCGAGATGATCTACGTGCATATCATCAGCCGCCCCGATGTGGCACAATTGCGGGCGATCAAGCTCAAACCCGACGAAAACCCGCTCACGTATGGGGACGCGCTCAAGTTTCATGCGCCGCTGGCGCTCACTAGCCTCTTGACGCTTTTCGTGCGCCCTGTCATCGAAAGCGGACTCGCTAGCACGCCCGATGCCCAGCGTGCGCTCGCCGCCTTCCCCGTGATTTTCTCGATTCTGCTGGTGATGCGCTCCGGCGGCATGGCATGGCAAGAAGTCGTGATTGCCCTCAGCAAGCGCGAGAACGCCACGCGCCCCCTGCGCCGCTTCACATGGTTGCTGGGGACGATCACCAGCACGCTGACGCTCTTGCTCGCGCTCACACCGGCAATTGACGTGTATACCGGCGTGATTCTGGGCGTGCCTTCCGCACTGATTGACCTGATCGCGATCGGCACGCTGTTCGGCTTTCTCGTGCCGATCTTCACGACCTTGCAGAGCTATTTACGCGCCTTGCTGATGCTCAACAACACGACCGCGCCCATCTATCAAGCGATGTTCATCGGCTTCGTGCTGACGGCGATCGTCATGTGGGGGGGAGTGGCGCTGGGCTTCGCGGCGATCCCTACCGCGTCGGTTGCTATGAGTGCCGGCACCGGCGTAGAACTGCTGTATTTGGTCTGGGCGTATACGCGCCAGCAAAACACGATCGCCCTGCTGCCGTCGTTAGGCAACTCACGCGCTGACTAAGGCGAGTAGGCGCTCTGCGGCTTGGTCAGCACCATCGCGTGCGACAGCGGGCCAGTGGTGCGCCTGTGTCATGAAGCGATCAATGGCTTCGACCCACGACCCCGCCATGAACGCCGCTAAATCGACATGATGCGCCACGCCATAGCGCGTCAAGGTGGCGCGCAAAAGTTCGATCTCGCGCCAGTTGTGCTGGGTGGTGTAGATCATCGGCGTGCGGTGACCGATCACTTCGGCAACGGTTGACCCGCCTGCCTTGCCCACCACTAAATCGGCATGGGCGATCAAGTTGTGATAATCGTCGTAAGCCATCGGCACCAACCGAAAGCGTTCAGGCGTATCGCGCACCTGTTCCCACGCGCCGGGCATCGTCAGGAAGACCCACCCCGCCATCGCGCGCAGGGTACGCACGTTGCTATCGCCCCAATCATGCCCCCCCAGCGAGAGCAAACCCACGCGATGATCGTCGGGGATGGCGAACGCGGCGCGTATCTGCTCGCGGGAGCGTGTCGCCTGATTGTAGATCAAGTTCACAGGTTCAACGTGCGGGAACATATCGAAGGCGTGTGGGAGCGGAATTTGTATCTGCAATGCCAGCGTCGCCTTGTGATAACTGGCGCCAATCGCATCGACAAGGTAGCGATACTGCGGATAATCGTCGGTATAGTGCGCGTAGACCCAATCCCATGTGAAGTGCGTCACGACGGCGGCGGGCACGCCCGCCATCGCCGCGATGTCCATCGCAATCGGCGGCATATCGCTGACCACCAGCTGGATCGCTGTGTGCCGGATGAAGGCGACTTCCTGCGCGATCAAAGCGTCCCGTTGCTGATCGATGAAATCGGCATACCACCGCAATGAGGCTTCGATATCGAAGTGCAGGGCATCGCGCTGTTTCATGCCGATGTCATAGCGTTGCTGATGATAAGATGCCGCCGACTGAAAGAACTTGGGCGGGGCGGCGGTGCGGACGTGTACCTGTGCGCCCCGTCGTGCCAATTGCTGGATAACCGCTTGCTGGCGGGCGGCGTGTCCATAGCCGTGACTGCTGATGTAATACGCGATGCGAACCGACACAACACTGTCTCACTTTCGTACTGATCTGGTAAGGTTCACAGTTTAGGCGATTTTAGCGCGTTAAGATACCGTTGAAATTTGCTACGAATCAGGTTGCATGTGCAACCTTTCGGGCGTGGGGCGTGTCTACTGTAGTAGAACACGCAGGCAAAATAGGGGAGACTCAGCATGTATCAACGACTCAGCAGTTTATTGATGGTGTTCTTCGTGGTCGGGGGCTTGTGGACACAGGCGCAGACCGGCGACGACATCCCGCCACCGCCCCCCGCCGACGCTGTCCCGCCGATTCCGGAGCGACCAACACCGACAACCACCACCGGACTCGCGCCCGCAGTGGCGGCGCTCGCGCAACCCGGCATCAATGACGCGCTCAGTCGCTATGGGTCACTGGCTGACGTGGTGCGCGACGACCGCGCGACGGTCGTCATCCGCACGGCGGATACCGATCGGGCTGGGCGGGATGTGCGTGCCAATCGCGGGCGAGTTCTGCGCGTGCTGGATGGGCTACTCGTCGCTGAAGTTCCCGTTAGTCGCCTGCAAAGCCTCGGGCGCAGTGCTAGCGTGATCAATATCAGCCTGCCAGAGAAGCCGACCGTCTTCCAGAATGCGACGCAAGCGGACGCACCCCAACAGGGCGCGATTGTGTCGCAGGGCGTGTCCTTCATGAATGCGGATGCCTGGCAAGCCGCCGGTTACAACGGGCAGGGAGTCAAAATCGGCGTGATTGATGTCGGCTTCGATGGCTTCAACAATGGCGAGACGCTGTGTGCGCTCGCGCCCGTGTTCTGGAATGGCAACAGCTACATCGCCACCGGACAGGATCACGGGACGGCAGTCGTCGAGACCGTGTGCGATGTCGCACCCAGTGCGCTGGTTTATCCCGTCAGCATCAGCAACGAGTTGACCTTCGTCAACGCGACCGAGTACCTGACCGATACGGTTGATGTGGATATTATTGTCGCTTCGCTCGGCTTCTACCAGACACCCGCAGATGGCGAGACCAGCCTCAGCGCGCAGGCGGTCGAAGATGCGGTCAACACGCATGGTGTCATCTTCGCGCTGGCGAACGGCAACGGGCATCGCGGGCATCACGAGTCAGCGTATGACCGCACCTATCATCCCAGCGGCAATTACTACACGCACGGCTTCAACGCCGGTCAATGGGGCGCGACTGTCGATCGGCGGACGGATGGCGCGGTAGACTTTCTGCCGTCTGGCACCCGCTTCGCTTATGTCCTCAAGTGGAACGAATGGAACGTCGTGCCACAGTCCGATTTTGATCTCTTGCTCTATCGCTGGAATCCTAATATCGGCATCTTTGAACTGATAACCGGCTCGCAGAATATCAACGCGCAGACCGGCTTACCCTATGAAGAGATCGGCGTGAGCGACGAGGACGGCTACGAATTACCCTTCGATGGTTGGTATCGCCTCATGATCCTTGAGCGACAAGTGACTGGTACGCCGTGGATTGAACTGCAAGAAGCCAACATTCAGGTGGATATTCAGTATCCGTATGGCTTCAGCAGTGTCACCACGCCCGCGACCGCGAACGAAGCCTTCAGCGTGAGCGCAGTCAATTACATGACAGGCTTGATCGAAAATTACAGCAGTGCCGGCCCCGCCAACACGCTCTATGGCAATGCGCCCCTGCCTAATGGCTACTTCCAGCCGCAGATTGCCGGCCCTGCCCGTACCAATACGCAGACCCGCGGGCAATTCTTCGGCACGTCAGCGGCGGCACCCCACGTCGGCGGTGCGAGTGCGCTGGTGCTATCCGCATACCCGACGTGGACGAACGCACAAGTCCAGAACTTCTTGACGAGCAACGCGCAGGATGCGGGCGATAGTGGGGCCGATTATCGCTATGGCGCGGGGATCATTCGCTTGCCCGCGCCGCCGACCACCGCACCACCGACCAACAACGACATCAGCTCTGCTGTGGTGCTGGGTGCGGGTGATTTGCCCTACACGCAAACGGTCGATAACAGCACCGCCACTATCGAAAGCGGCGAACCCACGTATATCTGCGCGACGATCGACAACAGCGTGTGGTATCGCGTGTCGGTGCCGGTCGCGGTTGATCTCGCTGTGACGACGCTCAACACGGGCGAAGATACGGTCATTCATGTGTTCAACACGAGCTTTAACTCGATTGCCTGCAACGACAATACCGGCGGGACAGCATCGCGGGTGGTGTTTCCGGTCGCGGCGAACACGACTTATTACGTGTCCGTGGGCAGTAAAACGGGCGGCGGCACAATCGACACGACGATCACCCTCGCCTACGACACGACTGCTGATGGCATCGTCGCGCCGACAGACGGGGTGTACTTGCTCAATCGTCTGGGTGGGGGCTATAACCGCCTGTGGGATATGAACCGCGATGGTCAACTGACACAGAGCGACGTGCAGATCATCCAGCAGAACTTCGGGCAAGCTCTGCCGTGATGCCTGCGTCGTCCGCTTGCGCGTCAGGCTTGTTCGGGCTGGCGTGCTTTCTGTCGCTTCTGCTGATACTGCTCAAACTCGGTACGGGCAATCTCCTGATCAGAGACGAGATTGCCACCGCGCACCGTCGCGCCGATGACGATCGCCGCGCTGACCAGCACCACATTCTTGATGATGTACTGCCCTTCGAGCGTCGGCGCAATCGGAATCACGGTGAAGGTCTCGGCGGGGAATAAGAACATCGGCGTGATCGTGCCGAGCATCTGCGCGAACAACAGCAGGATCGTCACGCGCATGAAGCGTCCGGTAATCAAGCCTAAGCCGATCAGCACTTCCCACGTTGCTAAAATCGGGAGCGAGACTGCCGGTTTGATCAAGCCGAAGCTCAAGGTCTGGATGGTGGTCGCCGCCAGTTCTTCAGCCGGGCTTAAGCTAGGGAAAAACTTCAAAATCCCGAACCAGAAGAACACAATCCCGACGCTGACGCGCAACAATACCACGCCATAATGCGCCATCCATTGGGTAATCAGGGTATCTATCTGATTGAAGCGTTGTTGTAATTCCTGTTGCGTCATGACAATTGCTCCTCGTTGCTTTATTGGTGATTGCGTGATGATCTTGACTTCACTTGTGATTTGTTTCACAATCAGGATAGCAGATAATGACAATCATCACAATTGAAGTCGCATAAGAATTGTATGGGTGTCGCTTAAGCGCGATCTAATACCTTATACAAATATGTTCTATGTGAAATGAGATGCCCTCAGAACTCAGCCCTCAGCACTAAGAACTCAACATCAGACGTACAAATATATGCGATACTTATTTTTTGTTGTTGGTGATCTAATAATTTATGTGTAGTTTATATGAGCTGTATGAACACATGACCTATCCATTGTTTTTTAGCTCTCGATAACATATAATGTTAAGAAATATGACAAGAATGTAGGAGACCCAATGCCCAACGCACCGAAGATGGTACTGCTGAACGCTGAACGATTACAGATTTTACGCGAGCTTGCGCTGGTCGATAGCGATGAAGAGACGATGTACAATCAGTTGACAATCCTCGCGAGCAAGATACTTGATGCGCCGGTCTCGCTGGTCTCGATGGTCGGGGCGGATTATCAGTTCTTCAAGAGCTTTGTCGGCTTGCCTGAACCGTGGGCTAGTCGTCGCCGCACGCCCTTATCACACTCTTTCTGCCAGCACGTCGTCCACAGCGGCGAACCGCTGATTATCAGCGATGCGCGTGAACACGAACTGGTACACGACAACCAAGCCATCCCTGACCTGAACGTGATTGGCTATTTAGGGATGCCGATGACCCTGCGCGGGGGGCGCACGCTGGGATCATTCTGCGTGATTGATGGCGAACCGCGTGACTGGACAGAGACCGAAATCGCCATCATGCGCGAGCTATCGCTGATCGTGATCTACGAGATCGAACTGCGGGCGATGGTCAAGCGCGATGCGTCCTATCAAACGCATCTCGATAAAGCGCATGAACAAATCGACCAGTTCATCGACAACACGAATACCGAAGAGGTCGATCAGGCAAAGTTCTCAGAGCGCGTTCGCAAGGCTCGCGAGACATACTTCATGCTCGATAACCTGAACGTCTGAGCGACGATCAGCGCACACGCGGGGCGGGTTAATCGCCTGCTGTGTGCGCTCAACGCCCGACGGGTGGGCATGGCTCCCGCGAGACCTGCCGCACCGTATCGAAGCGCACATAGCCTTGCCGTTGTCCTTCGGGCGTGTCAATCCGCACCTGATACCACAGCGTCTCCCCATTTTCTAAATCCTGCCCGATGACATCCATCGTCGTACCCTGTCCCACAATCAGCACAATATTTGAGTTGAGGCGCGGCTGGCGACGCACGTTGATGCCGTTATCGCGCAGGACGATCACACGGCAGATCGCCGGCGGCGTGGGCGTAATGCTCGGTGTCCATGTCGATGTTGGCGTGTTGCTCGGTGTCCACGTCGCGGTCGCGGTGCTGGTAGCGGTGGGCGTGTTGGTATGCGTCGGCGTGCTGGTGTGCGTCGGTGTCAGCGATGCGGTCGGTGTCCATGAGGGTGTCCACGTTGGCGAGGGTGTCCACGTCCACGTCGGCGTGATGCTCGGCGTAAATGTCGCTGAAGGCGTGGGCGTGTCGCTCGCCGTCGGCGTGATGCTCGGCGTATAGGTCAGCGTAGCCGTCGGCGTTTGCGACGGGAAGAAAGCCGCTTCGATCTGTGGACGGGTCGCCAGCCCGATTAAGAACAGGATGAACAGCGTCGTGAAGACAATCCCGCCCGACAGCGCAACCACCCGATTGCGCCGCCCGCGAATACCACTCTCAAGGCGGAAAATCTCCGTGCGCCGCCCCAGAATACGAAAAGGGTCTTCGCGCATTGCATCCAACCATTGGCGCGCTTCGGTCATGTCGCCATCTTCCAGCGCGATTTCCGCCCGTTCTAAATAGCGCGTGAACAAATCGTTGACCACTACACGATAGCGATCATCCTGGGCATAATCCGCGAGATCCGCCAGCATCGAGCGCGCTTGCTCCATATCGCTGTCGAAGTTCTGCGCGATCAACGACGATGCCCGTTCGATCGTCTGCTTGGCACGTTGCATCTTACCCGACTCGGCGCGGGCTTCCATGACGATGCTCGACGCGGTCGTATCAGACGGGTCGAGTTCGACCGCCGCTTCGCTCAGGCGCAGAGCATCGGTCGCCAGCACCAGCCGATCATCGACCGTGGCGGCGTTGTTCAAGCGGTCGAGCGCGGCACGGGCTTGATCGTTGAGCTGGGTCTTCACGCCCTGCAAGCGCGTGTCAACCTGCCGTTGCATATCGCCCACGCGCTGGCTCGTCGGCAAGAGTTGTCGCACACGCGCCAACTTCGTGCGGATGCTCTGCAACTGTTCGACTTGATCCTGCAAGGTGCCGCTGAGCATATTCAGTTCGACCGATGTCGCATCAATATCCTGCTGAACCTTGTGGATCATCTCGACGCGCTCTTCTGCCTGCGGGTCATTAGGCACGACGCGCAACGCGCCCTCGTACTTCCGCAGGGCTTCGCCCCAGTTATCAGCCGCCATCAGGCGATCGCCTTCGTTCAATAACTCGCGTGCGAGGGCTAAATCCTGAATATCCAGCAGGGCTTGCTCGACATCTTTCCAGTTGAGGATGCCATCGCGCTCGGCAATCTCACGCGCTTCGCGGTAGAGCTTGCTGGCTTCGTCATAATTGCCCGCACGTACCAGCGAGTTGGCGCGGTTGTAGCTCACCCGCGCCTCAAACGGAATCCGGTGATCGGGCACAACCCCGCGAATGATATTATCCTCGGATTTCTCGCGGTATTCCTGCGCGGTCTGGTTATCGGGGTCGCGGGTCAGGATGCGATTGGCGAGATCAATCGTCTGCTGATAATTGCCCGCGTAATAGTTCTCGGTCAATTCGGACATCAGGTCTTCAATGTCGATGTCGTAGGGGTCGATGCTCGTGCCGCTGGTATAAGTCACGCGATCATCATCACGCTGGCGTGCGTCCGGCGCTGGGTCGGTGCGCGTCTCCGGTGGCATATAAGCGCGATCGTCGTCGGTGGTGCGCGGCGGGGTCACATCAGCATCGACCCCGTACCGGTTGAAGAGGTCGCGCACGCGCTGTGCCGCCATCGGGTTATGATCGGCGGCGGTCTGCAAGAGGGCGATCAGGTCGGGGTCTTGCGGGTTGACGGCGACCGCTTCCGTCAGGATGTCGATTGCCTCGTCGATGTCGTCTTCGTCGCCCGCCATCTCGATGCGAATCCGCGCCCGTCGCAAAATCCCACGAATGGCGGGGTTGGCTTCTTGCGCGCGCGTTTGCGGTTGATAGCGCGCAATCTCGTTGAACAAGCTCTGCGCGTTGGCTTCTTGGGGCGTGTTTTTGGCTTCGGACAGTAACTCGCGTGCCTGCTGTTCGATCTCCGTCATATCAGCGGCGGTGGCGCTCTGTAAGCGTTGGCGTAAGCTCTCAATTCTCTGTTGTATGTCGCGCATAAGACCTCGAACTCAATGGGGGCGGATGCTGGCGCACCCGTCTCTATGGATCACCTGTCTATCACTATCCATCAACGTTAACGCAGGTTGCCAGCCATCACAAGGGCATCTTGAGCCGATGCACCAATCATATGACTGAATCTTTCGTATCTTGCGTGGTCAAGTTCCTTTTGTCCCCTTTTTGAAAAAAAGAGGTAACTACTCAGCCCTCACCCTAAATCCCTCTCCCGACCGCCACTATGTGGCTAGGAGAGGGACTTCAACCGTGCTTGTCTTGAGGGCAGAAGCTGGCGTAAATCAATTGA
>DAOTTV010000171.1:0-2042 GCA_034437755.1 Anaerolineae bacterium
ACCTTGTTCATTTTGAACGCTATGCGTTCAAAAAGGGGACAAAAAGAGTTTGACCACGCAAGATACGAAAGAACCACTTGTTTCAACTAAAAGCAAGATTTGGAAAAGACATGAACCCTCAAGAAGAATTTTGCCTAAATATGGACTGCTCCGATAGAGGGAACATTGGTGAAGGCAATGTCATTTGTGTGCTGTCAGTTCCAAAATTATCCCTCACTCATATGTCTCACTTCAGTTTACCATACTTGGGTGACTTTGTACTTTGGAATAGCCTGAGTCCAATTGATCGGCAAAACTGCTATTCTCATGTTAAAATAAACATCAGCTATCATTAAGAGATAACAAAACGCGAGAGAAGATTATTAAGAGGATGAATGGCATATGGCAAAACAGTTTGAGGGATTAGCACGTTGGCGCTTGATTGGCCCATTTCGGGGTGGGCGAGTCGTCACAGTAGCGGGCGATGTGAGCCGCCCGAATGTCTTTTACTTCGGGGGATGTGCTGGCGGCGTGTGGAAAACCGAAGACGCGGGTATGTACTGGGAATGTATCACGGATGGCTACTTCAACACGTCATCGGTGGGGGCGCTTGCCGTCTCGGAAGCTGACCCGAACGTGATCTATGCAGGTACGGGCGAGGCAACCATCCGCATCGACGTATCACACGGGGATGGCGTGTATAAATCGACAGATGCCGGACGGACATGGCAACACATGGGCTTAGAAGATACACGTCACATCGGCAAAATTCGCATCCATCCCGATAACCCCGACATCGTCTATGTGGCGGCGCTCGGTCACGCTTTCGGCACGAACGAAGACCGCGGCGTATTCCGGAGCATGGATGGCGGCGAGACGTGGGCGAAAGTGCTGTATAAGAGCGATAAAGCCGGTGCGATCGACATCACAATCGACCACACCAACCCGCGTATTCTCTACGCGACAATCTGGGAAGCCCGCCGCAAGTTCTGGGATATTATCAGCGGTGGCGACGATAGCAGTATCTGGCGCAGTACCGATGGTGGCGACACATGGGAAGACATCAGCCGCAATGAAGGCTTACCCGCTGGTGTGATGGGCAAGATGGGCATTGCGGCATCGCCGGCGCAACCGGGGCGCGTGTGGGCCTTGATCGAGCATGAGAAAGGCGGTATGTATCGCAGTGATGATTATGGCGATACGTGGGCGTTCGTCGCTGACAACGAGAACTTGATTAGCCGCGCATGGTACTACATGCACGTCACGCCTGATCCGGTTGATCCTGACACGGTTTACGTCAACAATTTGAACCTGTGGAAAAGCACGGATGGCGGTCGTACCTATGAGCAGATCACGACTCCGCATGGCGATAACCATGACATCTGGATTGACCCCAGTAACACCCAGCGCATGGTGCAGGGTAACGATGGCGGCGCATGTGTCTCGATGAATGGCGGGGCATCGTGGTCGACTCCTTATAATCAGCCGACCGCGCAGTTTTACCATATCACAGCCGATACCCGCACACCCTTCAATGTATACGGCACTCAGCAAGATAACAGCAGTCTCGCCGTGCCCAGTCGCAGTCCGAACGCGAGCATCACATGGACGGATTGTTACATCGCCGGCACAGCCGAGAGCGGTTATATTCAAGTGCGACCGGATAATCCCGATATTGTCTACGTTGGTGCGATCGGCAGTTCGCCCGGTGGCGGCAACGCCCTACAACGTTACGACCACAAAACAAAGCAGATTCGCTTGATTACAAGTTATCCCGAATCGACGCGGGGCGAGGGTGCAGACCAGCAAAAAGTACGCTTCGCATGGACGTACCCGATTTTGATCTCGCCGCATGATCCTGATGTATTGTACATCGGCGGGAATAAAGTGCTGAAATCGACCAATGAAGGGCAAAGCTGGGATGAGATCAGCCCGGACTTGACCAAAGCTGACCCCGAAACGCTGAAACCGTCCGGTCGTCCGATCAACCGCGATGCAGTCGGTGCAGAAACCTACGCGACGGTGTATGCGCTGTGTGAATCCTTGCACGAAGCAGGGGTGTT
>DAOTTV010000172.1:0-5117 GCA_034437755.1 Anaerolineae bacterium
GCAACTCTGGATTACACTTACGTTTAGGCTGAGGCATGTAATTGACCTTTCTCTTTGGCTTGAGATCAGGTCAATTGTGCTTCAGCCACCCCTTTTCCACCAATTCCGTTAGAACCAGAAAATTTACAGTAAAAAATCAATTCGTTTGCTTGTGTTCTGGCATTGTTTCTTAGATACTATATAAAGGAGTTATGTAAGCTTTCGTTATTAAAATGCCAATTATTCATGAAGGAATCGTAATGAGTACAACGTTATCATCCAATCTTATTCATAATTCGTTATTACAAACGTTAGACCCTGAATCGCTCTCTGTGCTTTTGTCCGAATTTGGTCAGATGTCGTTCAACAGTGGTGACATTATCTTCAACAAGGGTGACGATCCCCGTTTTTACTACGTTATCAAAGAGGGTCTGGTTGAGATTAACGAAGGGGATGTGATTCTCAATGAATTGCATGTCGGGCACGGGTTTGGCGAGATGGCGTTGCTCAACAGCCAACCGCGTACAGCAACTGCGATTGCTAAAACGGATGTCGCCCTCATCACGGTATCGCGTGCAGGATTTAGTAAGATCATGGATGCCGACCCCACTATTGCTACAAAATTATACGAGCGCACACAACATCAACTGCAACGCTCGCTGTTGGCGATGGCACTCGACCGCTTGATCGGGGCTGTAGAGCCGGACATCATTCGTGAGATAGAAGATAAGCTCGTATGGGAAACATATAAAGCCGGTGACATCATCCTTGAACAGGGCGCTGATGGTAATGATGCCCTGATCGTGACTGTGGGACGTGTACGGGCGAGTTATAACGATGGGTATCGCGATCGCGTATTAGGCGAGGCGGGAAATGGTAGCTTGATTGGTGAACTCGCCTTGCTCAGTGATTTAAAACGCAGTGCAACTGTCACTACTGTGCGCGAAACGACACTTGCCCGTATGAATCGCCCGACATTCGAGCATCTCATGAGCTTATCACCGGTTTTTGTAAGGCGATTGATGAAACTGATCTTCAAGCGGCAACAACAAAATATTGATGCCCACTACATCCAAAAACCGCACAGCCTAAATTTTGCCCTCGTCCCTACGCAACGCGATGTTGATCTGCATAGCTTTGCTGAGGCTTTGCGACCGCATCTTGAAAAACACGGGGATGTCATGGTGCTCGATCGAAAAATCTTCGATGATCATTACGGGGTCGAGAATGCGATCGAGCGCATCCCTGAGATTGTGCTGTACCAATGGCTGAATGAACTAGAGAAAGCCTACAAATACGTGGTCTATTTGCCCGATGCCGATTGGACAGACTGGACAAACTGGATCATGCGTCATGCTGACCGCGTGTTGCACATCGGTCATGCAGAGGGTCAACATCAAGTGGGTGAGCTTGAGCAAGCTGTCTTCGACCATGCCCGCGAGCAACGGCACGAATTGGTGCTACTCCATACCCCCGATACACAACAGCCATCCGGTACGGCAAAATGGCTAGATGTGCGGTATGTCAATCGCCATCATCATGTTCGTCAAGCGGATGGCGCACACTATGCACGCCTCGCTCGGTTACTAACGGGCAATGGCATCGGGCTGGTGCTTGGCGGCGGTGGTGCGCGGGGCTATGCACATATTGGCGTACTCAAGGCGCTTACTGAAGCCCAGATTCCGATTGATGCGCTTGGGTGCGTGAGCATGGGCGCTGTCGTGGGTGCTGGCTTTTTAGAAGGTATGCGTACACCTGATGCAGTGTCAGCTGTGGTCGAAAAAAGTGCTCAATATGGCTCTAAAAAAGCATTGCTCGATACGACTATCCCCATCAGCGCAATCATGCGCTCTAAAAAAGTGAGCGAGGCTATGCGCGGTGTCTGTGGTGATCTGATGATTGAAGATGGCTGGATTTCTTTCTATTCCGTCAGCACCAATCTTTCGCAGACATCCTTAAATGTCGATCGCTGTGGTCTACTGCATAAAGCTGTACGCGCCAGCCTCAGTATTCCGGGCGTGTTTTCACCAGTCATGCGTGATGGTGATTTGATTGTCGATGGCGGTGTGATGAATAACTTCCCGGTTGATATTATGCGCGAATATCTCGAAGGGGGGACGGTCATCGGTACAATTGTCACCAGCAAGGGCTCCACCCGTGCTTATGACATTGATGATGAGATCGATGGAACAAAGGCGTTTTTCAGCCGGATCTTGCCCTGGATGAAGAAGAAGCGCGTGCCGTCAATTGTCAAGACAATTCTAGCGGCTTCATCGGTGAATGCGTATCGCCAGCAAGTCCAATATCGTGATCGCGCCGACTTCTTGATGGAAACGGATACGACCCCATATGGGACGATGGATTTCGATGATGTGTGGTCCTTGGTCGATATTGGCTACGAGGCACATCGTGAACAGGCGCTCGAGTGGGCATCCGAGCATCAAGCGTTAATCGAGCAACCCCCTCAGTGGAAAGTTAAAGTCTCAGATCAGGTGCAGTAAGCATGGGGCGGGGGCAAAGCCCCTGCAACAAAAACCACGTGACATCCCAAAGAGCCATATGTCCAACGCTGTTTGTAGTCGCGTGATCCGTCTATAATCTGCATGCACAATAGACAAAGGATTTAATGAGTGGCGACATATGACGAAAAAATCCAGCAGGAAGCCGAATTATGGGGGCGCGAGGCAGAGCGTATGGCGCAGAACATTGCGCCGGACTGGCGCGAGCATCAGTATCTACTCCATAATCGCATCCTGCATGGCGAGCATATTAATCGCCTGCTGGACAGAATCGATACCGGTATGCAGACGCTAGAGCTGGGATGTGCGTCGGGCTGGCTAACGCTGGCGATGGCGCAACGTGGGGCTGACGCGACTGGACTGGATGTCAGCGAAAAATCGCTGGCGATTGCGCGTGATTACTACGCTCGGATTGCCGATGATGTGCCGGGAACTGCTCATTATCGCTATGCTGATCTCAATGAACTGAAACTCGCGCCTAATACGTATGATGTCGTTGTCATCAAAGCGACTTTACACCATCTTGTGAACATGGATGATGTAATCGCGACTGTTCATCGCGCGTTGAAGCCCGGTGGCTTGTTCTGGATTAGTGATACGCTGGAGGATGAGCATATTTCGACCGTTTTGTTCGCCAGTGGTCTCACCTTTTTGTTGCCGACGGCGATTAGCTATCGCGAGAAGATCGGCGGTTTGCTCAAGTTTGGTCTAAATGCACCCGAGCGCATCAAAATGAGTATGGAAGCCGAGGGCTTGTCACCGTTCGAGGGGGCAGGGCGCAACCACAATTGGCTTGAACTCATAGAAGAACGCTTCTCGATTGAACGGGTCATCGTCCCACCAGCGGTGACGGGCTACGTCACCGCACAACTCAAGCTCCCAGACGCGATCGGTGTGCCTTTGCTACGGGGTCTCAAAGTTGTTGATAAGATGCTGGTTGCCATTGGTATACTGAAGCCCTCCGCGCGCATTGTTTACGCACGCAAGTGACGACTGTAACGACCATTTTCGGCGGGGCCTCAGCGCATTGCTCGAAACCCCGCTGACATGCAGACGATGCCGACCACACGGCATCGCTGACTGTCAGACGCACATCGTGCTTCTATCCTCACGACAATCGCTACTCACATTCATTAATACCATCACGATAGATATGCCTGCTGGATGCGAGAACGTTGGCTATGTGTGTTATTTTCATCTACAAGTAGTGTTATAATTTACAAATGAAAGCACTTGCATAATGCAAACGTTAATAATCTATATGCTTCATTAATTGACAACGCAACATATGATAATTTAACGCTTATAGACTTTATTATACTTATAAATTTGCTAGTAAAAGCCCTAAAGGTTTATTTTAAGTATAAAAATTTGTATAGAAATATAAGATAACGACATAGCAACTTCCTGTATACTATGAGTATAAAAATTGTAACAACTGTTTGGTTGATGTTTGACGTTGTAGCAGACATGGAGGCGTAATGGTTACTGTCGTTCATCCGGTTAAGATAAAAGAAGCACTTGATCCTCATGTTCGCTTGATTTTGCAAGAGCTTGGCGGTGGGCGTGCGGATGGCACCGCATACGACACGGCGTGGGTGGGGCGGTTGGCTACCCGTTATCCGCATCAGCATTTCACTGCCGCCTTAGACTGGTTGCGCCGCAATCAGTTGGATGACGGGACATGGGGCGCACCCAGTTACCATCATCACGATCGTTACATCTCGACGCTGGCGGCGATGCTGGCTCTGCACGATGCCGGCGACAAACCGCGCGACGCTCGCTTGATCGAGTTCGGGCGGCAAGCTCTGTGGCGCATCGTCGGCAAGTTAGAGCGGGATGATCAAGATACGATCGGCTTTCCGCTTTTATCGGTGGCGCTGACGAAAGAAGCGCAGGAACGCGGGTACGTTGTGCCCCTGCCGACCCCGCGCTATGCCAAGCCGTATCAACAGCGCGTCGATGCCTTGCTTGCCCAGCAACAGCGCGATTGGCGCGTGAACACGCTGGCGTTCTCAATCGAAGGCTTGTATGAGGCAATCGAAGAACATGACATCGTTTTAGAATCGAATCAGTCGGCAGGTACGTCAATCGCGGCGACCGCCGGTTATCTGTTGCGGCAACCACACGACGGCGCGTTGCACTACGTCATCAACGCCGTGTTGCAAGAGGGCACAGGTGCGGCACCAGTGATCGTACCGATTGATCTGTTCGAGATTGGTTGGACGATCAATCATCTGCGTTATGCGGATGCGATCACGCCTGATGATCCGCATGTGCGCCCCTTGTTGGATGTCGCATGGCAGGCGTGGCAACAGATGCGAGGGCGCGGCGTGGGCTTTTCGTCGCATTATTCTGTGCCCGATGTCGATACGACTGCCGCGATTTATATGATCCTCAAATGGTGCGGGTATCCGGTACGGGCGGATGTCTTCCGGTATTACGAGAAAGACGATTGCTTCTGTACCTTCCCGAACGAAACCGATCCTTCGACGAGTGCTAATGTACGCACGCTGGCGGCTCTACGGATGATCGAAGATGATCATCCGTATAAGCAACGCTGGATCGAAAAGGCGGTGACTTTTTTACAAGCGCACGATCGTAACGGCGCGTTCTGGG
>DAOTTV010000173.1:0-1588 GCA_034437755.1 Anaerolineae bacterium
TCAATTGATTTACGCCAGCTTCTGCCCTCAAGACAAGCACAGTTGAAGTCCCTCTCCTAGCCACATAGTGGCGGTCGGGAGAGGGATTTAGGGTGAGGGCTGAGTAGTTACAGCACAAGTTTTATTATAGCTCCTATAATTTTAACGCGCTGTGATTAAAATGCGAAAATCTATTAGAAATCAGGGCTCTTTGGGATTTCGCGTGGTTTTTGTCGCAGGGGCTTTGCCCCCGTCCCCCCCACAAGGAACGATCGTTCCTTGACCTTGTTCATTGTGAACGCGCAGCGTTCAAAAAACCAAAAACTTTTGGTGTTCTCTTTTTGAAAAAAGGGGACAAAAGGAGCTTGACCACGTAAGATACGAAAGACCCGAAATCAGTTGGGATCAAGCCCCTGCCAGCGCCTTATAAAAGGCATCGATATTGCTCATCTTGGGCAAGCTAGCGACCTGTGCATCCCCCAGTTCAACAATCATCCACCCACCGCCGGTCGTCTTGGCAACATCCATCGTGAAGAAGGGACTGCGTATATCGCGCGCAATCGAGATGAAATGCGCCACCGGTGGCATATCATCATCGCTATAGCCCTCAACATCCCAATAGCGCACTGTTGCAATGGGCTGATTGTGCAGGAAGAAGATGCGGTATTCTTTAGTCAGGGGTAAGCCGCTCTTATGCGTCTTGCCCAGCGGTTCAAACGGCACATATTCCCGGAATACAAGCCCACCTTCTAGATGATCGCCGCGTAAGCGTAAGAAGTTCTCGACTACGCGCCGGACGCTGCTCTCATCGGATGCGGAGTCAATGTAGCAGGCTTCGTTCCAGTAGTGCTTCTCGGATTTGACGTAATCCTTCAGCACCAATGGCTGACCGTCGAAAGGCATCAACAGTTGCATCACCACATCATACGATAAATCCTTGCCATCCGTTTTCATGTAGACGGTGCGTGGCGTGTGTGCCTTGATGATCTCTAGTGCTTCGGGCAGGTAATGCGTATGGCGATATTGTGGCACGGTGTTAATCAAGCGCAAGCCCCGACTGAGAAGCGCGTCGTATAGTTTGGCGTACTGTTCCCCACGCAACATCCACCCACGATAGACCGCCGATTGTACCGGATCATGCACCGGAATATCGCGCACTGCGCGTGCCGGATTATCGTCCTCTACCAGCGACTCATAATGCAATAACTCGAAAGCAACGCCCGCGTGCGTGGCGGCGGCGACTTCGTCGATGTAGACGGGGTCAGGGTTGGCGATGTTGATGGGGTCAGCACAATAAATAATTTTCATGAGGCGTGAGCTTCTCGCTTCTTCGGGTGTTGGTGTGCAATATCATATTTAGTATATCGCATCTCTTACAGATCACCACAATCGCGCCCTGCTAACCCAGAGCAATCGCATCAAATGTATCTATTCACCTTTTCATAAATCGATGGCGGACGATGCAGGCATCGTCCCTACAAAAATATCTTAAAAACTTGGTAACTACTCAGGTCAATTGATTGACGCCAGCTTCTGCCCTCAAGACAAGCACGGTTGAAGTCCCTCTCCTAGCCACATAGTGGCGGTCGGGAGAGGGATTTAGGGTGAG
>DAOTTV010000174.1:0-27672 GCA_034437755.1 Anaerolineae bacterium
AAGCCCCTGCAACAAAAACCACGCGACATCCCAAAGAGCCCAAATTTGATCGTCAAGTCAGACAAACACGCGCCGGTTGTGTCGTTGTTGACGAACATACCGCGTCTCGTATATAGTCAGGGGCATTAATGATCCACTATATTTAAACGAGTTCATCATCATGCAAGCGATACACTTAACACCGGTGGCGGTCGTCCACACCACGACACAGGACGCACCCGACGATCAACAATGGAATCAGGAGATCAGCGAGATTCACGTCGATGAAGCCCTGCAAGATGGCTTACAGGGGTTGGATAGCTGGTCACACATTATCGTCATCTTCTCGATGCACGATGCCGATTATAACCCGCAGGAGCATCTTGTCGCGCACCCGCGCGGACGCGATGACCTGCCGCTGACGGGCGTATTCGCGCATCGCTCGCGGCAACGCCCCAACAAAATCGGCGTGACTGCCGTGCGCGTCCTCAAGATTGAGGGCAACGTGATCACAGTCAAGGGCTTAGATGCCATCGACGGCACGCCCGTGCTGGATATTAAACCTTATGCGCCGGTCTACGATGGCGTGAACGACCCGCTGATTCCGGCGTGGTTTTTGCGCCTGATGCAGATGTGAGGCGCAGGCATCACAGATCGAGATCGAGCGCGTCCAGATCGTCGTCGATGTCGTCATCTTCGGGCGGGTATAAGCCGGTCGCGTCGATTTCGTAGTGATCGTTCTCCAGATCGTTGGCGAACTGACGGAGGAGCGTGCGTAGGTCACGCGCAATCAACGTGCGCCCCACGTCATCATGCCAGAACTCGATAATTTGCCCGCGTGTGCCGTATGCGCTGGGATCGAGATCGACACACCACAAATCGCCCGCCCCGTTGCTGAAGATCGGAATCCACTTGTCATGCCACCAATACGACCGCACTTCTGGCGAGTCTTCCTGTGATTCGTTAGGGACATCGCTCGTCCGCATGACTTCTTGCATCACGCGCCATTCTTCGACCATCCCTTCCAGCGTCAGCAGGTAAAACATGCCATCGAAGAGCGCGGGTAAATCCCCACCTTGCCCATCGTGAATCAAGTAGCTCTCGCGCACGTTGTTGGGCAAGGCGACGTTGAGCGCGTCCTCGGTCGCGTTCAGGTCTTTGTAAGTTGCGCCGTCGTTCAAGCTAGTGCGGATGTGGGGCGCGTTCTGTGCCAGCCACGTATCAATGCGATGCCATTCGCGCTTCATCGAAAAGTGTCCTTTGCGTTATATGAGTGCAGAATGAGACTATTCTATGCTATAATCGCCCACATTGCGCGACGCAATTTTACAATCACACGACATAAGAGGAGCTTCGACGGAATGTCTTACGACAAGATTGTTATTCCTGAAACAGGCGAGAAAATTACATTTACAGACGGGGTAATGAACGTCCCCGATCACCCGCTTTTGATGTTCATCGAAGGCGATGGCATCGGCTATGACATCATGACGGCTAGCAAGCGCATCTGGGATGCGGCAGTCGAGAAAGCCTACAAGGGCGATCGTAAAATCTCATGGATGGAGGTTTATAGCGGCGAGAAAGCGGCGGGCATCTACGATGGCGATTACATGCCAGAGGAGACGTTTCAAGCGCTGCGCGAGTTCAAAGTCGGCATCAAAGGCCCGCTGACAACACCCGTCGGTGGCGGCTTTCGCAGTCTCAACGTCACCCTGCGGCAGGTGCTAGATTTGTATAGCTGTGTGCGTCCGGTGCGCTGGTTCGAGGGTGTACCTAGCCCGCTGAAGCGCCCGCAGGATGTGGATGTCGTCATCTTCCGCGAGAATACCGAGGACATCTACGCCGGTATTGAGTATCAAGCGGGCACGCCTGAACGCGACAAGCTCGAAAAGTTCCTGCGCGAAGAGATGGGCGCGGATGGCTTCTTCGAGGGGGCTGGGCTGGGCATCAAGCCCGTGAGCGAATTCGGGAGCAAACGCCTGGTTCGCGCCGCGATTCAGTACGCCATCGAGCGCGGGCGCGAGAGCGTGACGCTCGTCCACAAAGGTAATATCCAGAAATTTACCGAAGGCGCGTTCCGCAATTGGGGCTACGAAGTCGCCCGCGACGAATTCCCCGATCAAACGATCAGCTGGGAAGAAGCCGCCGAGAAACACGGCGGGCAAGTCCCCGACGGCAAAATCCTAATCCAAGACGTAATCGCTGACATCATGTTCCAGAAGATGCTCTTGCGTCCGGCTGAACATGACGTGATCGCCACCACCAACCTCAACGGCGACTATCTCAGCGATGCCCTAGCGGCAGAAGTCGGCGGGGTTGGGATTGCACCGGGCGCGAACATCGGCGACGAAATTGCGCTGTTCGAAGCCACGCACGGCACCGCGCCCAAGTACACCAATCAGGACAAGGTGAATCCCGGCTCTCTGCTCTTCAGCGGGGTGATGATGCTGGAACACCTGAACTGGTTTGAAGCCGCCGATCTGATCACCGAAGCCTATCAGGCGACCATCGCCGAGAAGATCGTCACCTATGACTTTGCCCGCCAGATGGACGACGCGACCAAAGTCGCCACCAGCACGTTCGCGACAGCGATCATCGAGCGCATGGATCGCTTCATCTAACGCAGGCCCGATAGCAAGCCCCCATTGCCGACATTGATAGTCGAGCGTGGGGGCTTGCTGGTCACATCACCGGCACGAGATAGCCCTCTCGCACCCACGCCATCAGGTTCTCTGCGCCCATATCGGCAAAAGTGAAGGTCTCAGCGTGGCGCACGAGCGTCAGCAGTTCTTCGTTGACGCAATGGAAGCCGAGAAAGTCGTTATACACGCCCTGCTCGCTGAGATAACACCACGATGCCAGTTTAAAGCGCGTCGCGTCCGTCAGTGGCGTGTATTGATAAGATAATGGCGTTTGCTGGGGAGCATTGAGGATGACATCGGCGTATGCGGCGACCATCTCCGCCTGATCGAAATTATCATGAAGCCACGTCAGCGTCGCTTGTGATACCCCTGTATCCGCGCGCAGGATACGCACCGCGTGATCGGTCGCGGCGTTGATGTCGCCATAATCGACCAGCGCGACGTGTTCCGGCGGAAGCATCTCGCGGTATGTCCCCACACGGCTCGCGATCACCGGCGTACCACAAGCGAGCGATTCATACGGCACATTGCCGAAGGTCTCGACGTAGTTGCCGAGCGCAACCGTCACATCGCCCAGGCTCAAGTATTCCGGCATCAGATCATCACTGATCCACTCATGGAAGACGAAAACCTCGCTCAAGCCGCGCTTGTCGATGTCCTGCGTCAAGCGGTCGTAGAACTGGCGCACATCGGGCGACATGCCGGTTTCAAGCCAGCGCGGGACAAGGACGCGCAAATGATCGAAGCCATGCTGATTGACCAGCTTATCTGCCACGCGCACCGTCTGCTGGATGCCCTTCGCCGCTTCGGGGCGATGCGGGTAGAGCATGATGCGGTGCTGGTCAGGATCGACCGGAATCTGATCGCGCACGCGCGCAGGCGTAGTCGGGCGATAGGTGTCGAAGTCCAGCCCGTTGTGAATCACGCGGATGCGATCGCTAAAGTCGGGGAAGAAGCGTCCTGCCGTCTCACGCCAGACATTCGCCGTATGCGTCGAGGGCACAATCAGGGACGCGCCCTGAAACAGATAGCCCGATTGCAGAGTCTCGGAGAAGAGAATACTGCGAAGCGAGATCACCGTCGGCGTATCCTGATACACATAAGGGAAGATCAAGCCGCCGTCATGACTGTAGAAAACATCAGCCGTGGCGAGATAAGCGGCGGTATCCTGTATGGCGTTAGCGATGTTGAAGGTCGGTGTGGCGTAAGGCTCGGGGAAAGGTTGTTTGAAGCGGTAAATCGGTATGATTTGTACGCGCTCATGCCAGCGAAAATCATGCGGGTTATCGCTGTGGCGGGTGCATAAGATCGTCACCGCATGCCCGATGTCAGCCAAGTGCAGGGCGACTTTCTTCAGTTGTTTTTGTGCGCCCCCCATTGACTTATCGGGAAACAGTGGAGTCATGGAAAACATGACGATGTGCATAGCGCCGTATCCTTTGAACCGTAATTGATCAACAATGCACCTCATATTGTACAAGCTCATCGGTTGTTGACCACTATGTCGTGGCAGGTGAGGCGTAAGCGCGGGAGTCAAACATGAGGAATGACACGCGCTCTGTATGCAGATTCATGCAGAATACCAAGCTCGCCTTCACATTTACCTGCTATACTGAATACACTATCGTTCACAGAGTAGAGCTAAAAATCATGCGCCGCTTCGTCCTTACCCTGTTCTTGATCGGTCTCGCGCTCGCGCTCGCGTATCTCATCCTGCGTCCATCAGCACCGTCGCCCCCACCCCCCACGCCGACTGTCGCGCCCACGGCTAGCTCGACCAGCATCAATCTCCAGCCCTATACGGGCGCGGGCTTCACATCGCTGATACCGGAGCAATGGTACGATGCCGGCGATGGCACATTTGCCCAGCGCGGCACAGATAGCGCCATCACCCAGCGCATCATCAGCGCGCCAGCAATACAGTTCGTGGCATCTGCCATGCGCAATCGCTTTGATTTTGTACGGCATGCTGAGGGGTATAACGTCCAGCAGGTCAACGGGCGCGAGTGGCGCATCCACAACGGGGCGACCCGACAGTATCGCATCACATACGCGATCACTGCCGAGCGCCCCTTCGCCATCTATCTGGTGATGTTACAGGCGCTCCCTGCGGATTATGAGCAATTTCAGGAGCAGGTGTTCTTGCCGGCCTTACGCGCATTCGCCCCTGATTGATGCTCAGGTCGTAGCTTCTTCTACGCCATCTGCATCACCTTTAAGATCAACGCCTAAATCTAGCCGTACCATGTTTTCAAGGAAGGCGCGTGCGCTCTCGCGATCACGAAAGGTCTTGAGTTTATCGCGGGTGAGCAAGCGCGTCATGTAAGACGAGGGATCTTCTGGCTTGACGACGGCTAACCAGCGCGTGTTGCCGTGATTGACCACTTGCAACAGGAGCGGCGTTTGCAAGAGACGATTGGGCACCTGTGGCACGCCCGAAAGATCCAGCAAGAAGTACATATCGCTCAATTCATGCGCCGCGCCGACGTACTCTAAGAGCGCAATCTTCAAGTCGGTCGCCGTCAGATTCTCCGTGAAGGTCGTCGCCAGAATATAAGGATCGTGAAGCCACTCAGTTCTAAAAGCCATTGTTTATCCATATTATAAATTAACGAGAATTACACCTAGTATACACGAAAAGCTCACTCGCTGCATTAATGTTTATTACGATCAGACGGTGGATGCTGGCGCGGGAACTTGGGCGGACGGTTGCCCGTACGCGGTAGATTCGGCGGGTGGTACGGTCGCTGATCGGGATCATGCGGTTGTGGGTGCTGGCGCGCTTGCGGGTCTTGCTCATAGGGACGACCGGACGACATGCGCGGGCGCGGACGTGGTACTTTGGGCGGGCGATTGCCATCGCGCAGAGTCGATGGTGCGTCTGTCGGTGGGTTGTCCCACGGTTGCACGGGTGACGAGGGCGCGTCGGTTGGTGGCGTGGGATAGCCCTGCTCCTGTAGCATCCGGTGATACTCCGTGATGTACTCGCCGATGATCTCGCGTTGTTGGCTCTCGTTCACGTCTTCCATTTTTCGCTTCAAGCGTCCCTGCCGTTGTGAGATATCTTCCTGAATCTGAGTCGGGCGGTGTACAGTCTTGAAGACTTTGTGTTCATCCGCGCCGACCAACGACATCGACACATCGCCATAATCGAACAAGCGCTGGAAGATGCCCTGTATCTCGGATTTCACGTTATCAATCTGGCGCAGAAGAATTTGATCGTTCTCATTCTGGAGCCACAAGGGGCGTTGATTGACGAAGGTCACGTAGGTATCACCGACGATGTAATAATCGTTGCGCCAATCCCAATCGGTGATATACGCCCAGACCGCGCCAAACAGGAACATAACGAAGGTAATCACCGCGCCGATGAAGCCTAAATCACGCAAGAACGGCACGACTACCCACGAAATCCCCAGAATGACCGTCGCCAACAGCCACACTAACGGGAAGAACATGCGCTGTGCCCACACAAACCAGTGCGTGCGATAGACGGTGCCGCCCTCAGGCGTGGGGAAGCGCAGGCGGAAGGGCGACAGCGGGCCTGAGTCGGGTTCCCATGTGTGCTCGCCCACCTTGCGCGCGGGGGCCGGTCGGTTCGCTGATGACGCGCCGGCTTGCGCCCCCGTCCATTTAGCAATATCTGCGCGCAGGGTTTGCCGCCCGCGTGATTGCCGATCGAAGCGTTGATTCCACGCATCTTCGAGGATGATGTCCTGCACCTTCTCTGGATTGGGCATGAAGTCGAGGATGAAATTCCCCTGCGATCCTGCCGTCTTGATCTCAACTTCGCCGTAATTGAAGAGCAAGGCGAAGGGATCAAGCGGCGGAATCTCGGCATTGGCTTCTTGCACGCTATCGATCGTCACTTCGTTGCGGATCTCGCTGAAGGTCAAAATCGTGTGGATGATGCGAATCACGCGCTGATTGGTGATAATCACCGAATCATTGCGCCACTCGACATACAGGTAAACGGCGGCGATAGTCGGCAAGATGAACGATAGCACGAGCCACAGCGCGGTCAAGGGCAGGGCATACGCTGCTATCCACAGCGCAATCATCACGATGACGGGCACGCCCATCCAGCGGATATACGCCCACCAGTGCCGCCGCGTCAGCAAGATGACTTTCTCGTTTTCGCGCTGAGTCTTAAAGTGAACATCGTGCATATGATGTTGCTGACTGCGCTTGATGCCCATCGCCTCGGCAACATCCGTGTTGTAGGCGAGTACGTCCGCCATCGCCTGCCGCGTCAGCAAGAGCAGGGTCACGGGGCGCACAGCGTGCAGGGTCGCTGTCTCGCGCTGATCGTTGAAGAGCGCGTTCTGGTTGATATATTGTCCCTCGCGCAGGATGCCAATCTGGCGGCGATTGCCATCCTGCGTGTATTGCAACAGCACCGCCTGCCCTTCGATGAAGATATACAAGCCCTGCGCCTGGCTCCCTTGCTCGAAGATGATCTCGCCAGTGTCGTAGCGGCGCACATGGAAGGCACGCGCCACCTTATGAAAAGGTTCTGGCGGCATATTCTCGAACAGTGGCACACGTCGGATATGCGATTCTTGATAACGGTCAGGCATTAGGTTCACCCGTGTTCACTATGGTAATCTCAGCCCGTGCGTTGTCAGCTTGGATACATCATGCCCTGATGTGACCCGTTGTGATACAACAACGCATAACTGCGGACTCGCAATGATTATACCGCACAATCGCGCAGATCGCGGCAGATTTAAGCAGGTTTTCAAGTCAGGGCGCTTTCATGCAGGATATAATCAAATTTAACATGATGTCTATAGTGCTTATGTTATCATGACACCATGAAACAGGTTAGCAGTCGCACACAATTGGGTCTCGCATCTCTCGTACTGGCACTGGCAATCGCGGATGTGTTCATCTGGCGGCAGAGTATCGCACAGGTGATGACGGGCGAGCGTTTTGTCTATTGGTCACACGTCCACGTCATGTCGCGTGCGTCCTTCGCGCTCGTGTGGGTCATCGCGCTGGCGCTGTGGATTTTTTTGCGCGGGGTGTGGGGCTGGCTGAATGCGATTCGCTGGTGGACGGTGCTTCTCGTCAGTGCGGCGTGGCTTTTGTTCACGCTGGTTGCACCGCTGGCAACGATCAATCAGATCGCCCACCACTGGCAGAGTGTCGCCGTCGCTGACGATCGCTATCATCTCTATTATCAGTTTGACGGCATCGGCACGCCAGCTTGTGAATATGTCCTCGTGCGCTGTGACCGTTTCGGTCTCGTTTGTCGCCAGCAAGCACGCTGGGATTATAGCACGACCTGTTTATCGCATTATGCGGATATTCAACTCCGCACATCTAATCGTACTGTTTACGTCATCATGGGCGATGACGTTGTTTTTGAGGAGTGATTTTTGTGACGACCACAATCACCGACAAACGCAAACGTCAATCCCACCCATCAGCGCCGTCTCGCCTACCTAGGTTTTATCATCGCTAGCTTTTACACGCTGATGTCGCTGATTAAGAGCGCGGCTATGTTCAACATTTATGCGCCAATCGCTGGCGTGATGATGTGGTTCTACTGGGTGATTATCGCGGGGTGCTTGTACTTATCCATGCAAGCGCAACGCTATCGCCTCGCGGGAGAGCCGATTAAAGCGCGGGCAACACACGTGACGATGCTCGCGATTGCCGTGATGAGTACCGGCGCGTTCTCGGTAGTGATCACGGGCTTTTGAGGAACGCTCATGTGTGCATTGTGGGACGTTGTACACGTCCCAACAGTGCTGTTCGTGCTTGTTTACTCGAAAATCCACGGATCGGTTGCGCGTTCCCACGTCACCAGTTCATCATCAGTGAAGAAGTTGCCGATTTCGATCTCACCATTTTCGACGCTATCCGAGCCGTGTACCAGATTGCGCCCAATCTCTAAGCCATAATCGCCGCGAATAGTACCAGCATCGGACTCGCTGGGCTTGGTCGCGCCGATGGTCTTACGGGCGGCGGCGATCGCATCGGTGCCTTCTAGGGCGATGACGACCGAGGGCGCACTGGTGATATAAGCCACAAGATCGCCGAAGAAGGGGCGTTCGCGGTGGACATCGTAGTGTTTCTCGGCTAATGCCTGATCAATCTGGATGAACTTCAGGCCGATGATACGCAGACCGCGTTGCTCAAAGCGTTTGACAATTTCACCCGTTAGCCCGCGTTGGACAGCATCTGGCTTGACAATAATCAGCGTACGTTCGTGTGCCATGTGTGTGCCTTTCTTGACGTGAATAGATTCGATAAACGCGGCGTATCATAGTACAAGTTCGCACATCTGGACATGATTATTTCTGATAATTTAACCCGCGCTTAACGCCGTAAGAAAGCGATTGTCGGTCGTCGTCTAGATTGTGTACAATCAAGCGTACATTGCAAACAAAACTGAGGAACACTATGGCAGACTATCCACAGAAGCTACAAGAGAACATCGAAGATTTCTCATTTATCACCACCCGTCAAGAGCGACAGGAATATCTCATCCAATTAGCCGACCAGTTCAAGGATGTGACAGTGCCCGAGACCATCGCCAGTAAACCCTACGACGAAGACCATCGCGTGCCTGCTTGCGAGTCAGATGCGTTCGTTTGGTGGGAAGAGAACGAGGATGGCACGCTCAATTATTACTTCGACGTGCTGAATCCGCAGGGCTTGAGCGCGATGGCGATGGCGGTCATTCTGGGCGAATCCTGCTCCGGCGCACCGATTGACAAAGTTGCCAACCTGCAAGATAGCATTGTGTTCGATTTCTTCGGTAAGAATATCTCGATGGGCAAGGGACAGGGCTTGATGGGCATCGTGAATATGGTCGCCGCCGCCGCCCGCCAACAGCAGAACAAGTAACACGCCCCCCAATCACAGATCAATCGACACCCACGGGACAGAGATACATCTGTCCCGTAGGGCTGATGCACGCGCTTTATGTATCGACTGTGCAAGATTTGAGGAAATCGTTGCGACCATCGAAAGACGTGCGGACGTAGACGCTATCAATCCCACCTTCATTGCTGATATTCAGCGACCCACTGGGGCCGCTGACCGTATAGGTCGTGAAGCTCCCATCACTTGGCGCGATATACTCTCCAGTGCCACCGAAAGAAGAAGCCACATCGAAGAAGATCGTATCGTCGGGGAGCGCACCTGACCACGTCGCTACGCCAGAGTTAGTGCTGGTACAGGTGAAGCTGACCACAAAGTTACGCCCATCAGGGCCGGGCGGTTGGTCATAGCCACCGGGCGGTTCGTTGGGGTCGGGCAAGCGATAGATGATCGGCGAGCGATCGGTCACGCAGATGTAGCCATCTTCATCATACGCGCGCACTTCCCATTGTAGTTCGCTACCAGTAGCGACCTGCCCCATGTTAATCGTATAACTTGTATCTGAAGTGAAGTAGGTCGTATCGACGGCCTGCCCCAGATAGTTATAAAAGACCAGTTCATAGCGCGTCGCGCCCGGCACTTCTGTCCAGCGATAGGTCTCCAGCGTCATTTCGATGGGTCCCGAATCGAGACGGGTAAAAGCCGCACAGCGATCAGTCGGCGGCGGGTCGCCAGCACCGGTCGTGACGATTTCTTCGTCATCTTCACAGGGCAGATCAATCTCGTAATTCAGCACGGGCAGGGGCGTTTCTTCCAGCCCACAGAACGGCGATAGATCGAGGTCTTCGATATCGCGGATACAGGTTACTTCGCGGTCGTTGCTCTCGCCATCCAAGCCGCGATCATCCGGGTCATCCAGGCAGAACAGCGCTCGTTGCCCGGCGGTAACGGTCTCGGTGCGTCCGTCGTCGGGGTTCGTCGTCGTGAATTGCCCGTCAAAGACGATCGCTTCCATCACGTCGGGGGCGATATTGCGGAAACCGACAGTTGAGCCGATAGTGACGTTCGCGCCGTTGATCGACACTTCGATTTCGACCCCGCGCGGGCCCTGTACCACCAGCAGGTCGCCGGGTGATTCTTCACAAGCTGGTTGCCCGACACCCGTCCGCAGGTAGACGGCTTGCATCGGCGTGCGTAAATCCGGCGTGAGTACGGGCAAATCAGCGACTTCTGGCGGTTCGCTGACGACGAGACGACTGATCCACGCTGGACGATCGCGGTAGACGACGCGCAACCATGCTTGATCGACGCTCAAGCCATCGGCAGTCAGTTCATCGCCGGGCGCGCTACCCCCGATGACGTTGAAGTTCAAGCCGGGACCACTGCGAATATTCGCGCCGGTGGCGACGGTGACAGTCGTGCCATCGACAGGTTCAAACACGCTATCAGGATTGACCGCGTTCTCGACTTCGGCATCACCGAAGAGCAAGAAGGTCACATTTTGACCGGGGAGCGTGTTGGGGACGTTGGCTTGTAGGCGCATGACTGACACGCCCCAAGTGCCATTGGTTTCATCCATGGGGGTCGTCGTCAGCTTCTCCAGATCGAGTACGCTGGTAACATCGGACGGCGCGGTGAAGAAATCATCAGGCACATCGTCCACGAACGACGCATTGACAAGATCGTAGCCATAGCAGGCTTCATTACGATCGAGCGTATCACAATTGGTATCAACGGCGGTGAGTGCTGTATTGACCAAGCTCGGACACGCTGTTTGTGCGCTGACAACCGCGATCGAAAGCAAGGCTGTCATCAGCGAACTGAACAATGCAACTAAGTGTTTTCGCATGATCCGTTTATCCCTCTGCATATCAGTGAATGTTGTTTTGTACTATAGCACAAGCACAAAAATGTGCAGGTCAAATGGGATAAAATTCGGTTAAGGTGGCAGAAAGCGGCGGCTTACACTTTACTGGGTCTTTCGTATCTTGCGTGGTCACGCTCTTTTCGTCCCCTTTTTTCAAAAAGGGAGCGCCAAAAACTTTTGCTTTTTTAAACGCACAGCGTTCAAAATGAACAAGGTCAAGGAACGACAGTTCCTTGTGGGGGTGTGGGGGCAAAGCCCCTGCAACAAAAACTACGCGAAATCTCAAAGAGCCAGATACTAAAGCGACAGAATCAAAAGAAGAAGTCCACTAGTGGCGAGTGAACTTCCTCTATGCTCAGAGACAGACTTGAACTGTCGACCCTCGCATTTTCAGTGCGATGCTCTACCAACTGAGCTATCTGAGCGAATAGATAGTAGTATAGTAGCGTGCAGGGCGTGTGTCAAGGTAGAAAACACGCCCCACAGCCTAGCCAACGGCACTGTCATCCGCCAGCGGGACTCTTGCCCGATAGACGAAGCGTGCGCCGAGAAATAGCACACCTGTCAGCATCAAAATGAAAGACTTGACGAGCAGGGTGATATTGAGCACGTAGTAAAAATAGATGATAAAGACCGTCATGAAGATGTAGGCGTAGACCATCAACACGCGCTGTCGCTGCCGGAATGCCAAAATCAGCAGGAGGATGCCGGCGAGAATCCCAGGGGTCGTCAGCGTGGGCAGGGTGATGATGATGATCGCGATCAGCGCGATTGTGCCGGCGCGGTCAGTCAGGGTGCTGCCGTAGACACGCAACTCGCGTATGACCGCCCACAGCACCAGCAACAGCAGAAACACCGACGTGACGAGAGGTGTATAGAGCGGCGCATAGCGATAGAAAGGATCATCCAGCACCGCCAACCTGACAAATTCGCCATACGCCAGCTGAGCGACAATCAAACCCAGCAAAGCAGTGACCAGCGCAGTCCCCACCGAGCGCAAGAAATCATAATAGCGCACCTGCACGCGATCCGGCAGGAGACCGCCCCAGATCAAGAAAATCGTGGTAGCAACCAGCGCAATCAAGAGCGATAGACTGCCGGGGATTACCAAGTCGATCACTATCAGGAACAGCCCTAGTATGCCGAGCAATGCCCCTACCGCCCGATATGCTGGATTATTGTAAAGCGGTACGATGATGACCTGTGTGATCAACAGTACCAGCCCGATCACCAAATATTCATCAAGGCCCGGTTCGATCAGATCAACCCAACCGAGATACCAGAGGAGTTCGCCCGCCAGATGCAGGGCGAGTGCTAGCTGTGAGAAGAAAACGTTACGCACAGCATAATGCAGGAACAGGCTTGAACCGATGAGAACCACACCTAGCCCGGAAAGGGTTAAGGGGGCTTCGGACGCGAGTAGAAACGTAAACAAGAAGATGCCAAAGCACGCGAAGAAGAAAAGCGCCGCCAGCCAACCGCCGCACCCCAACAAGGCACTGACGTACCAGCGATCGACGCGCTCTTCGGGCGGGATGGGGGCATCGTCTTTGGCTTTATAATCGCCTAAGCCGACACGCTCTAGCACATCGCCAACGGTGATTGGTGGTTGTTCGCTCATGCGGTATCGCCTTCCCATTTATCTTGTAAGTAGCGCAGGATATACACCAGAAAGATCGTCAAGCTGATCGTGATGAGACCCATCGTCATCAGGAAGATATACGGAGCGCCATCAGTGAATATGGTTTCAACGAGGATGTGACCAATCGCAGCGATGACCACCACCAATATGCTGAATGCCCCCATCGCCAGCATCTGTAAATCGCGCCAGACGCGCGTATAAAACACGATCGTCGCCAGCACCAGCCCCCCATACAGATAAGGCGCGTATACCTGCAAAGATACTATCGTGTATGGATAGCCAAATCCGAAGATATAGTCGAGCATTAAGGAACTCGCGTAAACGAGCACCGGCAACATCAAGAGATAAAGAAACCAGCGTCCCTTCTGCATGAAGTCGATCTGTGTGACGCGGGCGATCACGTCCCACGCGATGATGAAGCCGTAGTTGACCGCGATGATGATGATACTCAGCAGAGCGCCATCAGTGCGGACGACCTGCCACCAGTAGAGCGTGATCGTCAAATTCAGCAACACCATCCAGATGAAATACATCATGTTCCAGCGGCTGATAAGCACCAGCCCTGTGATGAGTAGCGTCCAATTCAAGAATAATTGATAACTATCCGCACCGGTCTGATATGATTGCCCGACGACGGCGAAGGTCGTCCCGACCAACAAAGCCGTCGCCATCAGTGCCAGACGACCGCCCCATGTGTCGATATCGAGCGTCAGCGCTAAAACGGCGGCGATCACAACGGTGCTTTGTACCAGCGCGAACTTACCGAAGCGCGGTAAATCCGCCCAGTTGAACGCGAAGAAGAAGAAAATCCCCGCGATGAGCAAGACCACACCGAGACTAATCAACAAACGATCGACAAAACGCAACCAGTCGTCGCGGGATGGGATTAAACCCATTGCTTGCAAGCTCCGATGCCAGATATTATCCGGCAAATCGGCTTGCTGATCGAGTACCTGTGCCATCCGACGCGGCGTTGCGCGTCGATCACGCCAATCTTTTTTCATAGTGATCTGTTAATCCTCATTCAATAAATGATGACTATACAGAGTCTAACACAGGTGGTGCAATACAGTTGTTGAAATGGGGAGAAAAAATGGTTCTTTAGGATTTCGAGTGGTTTTTGTCGCAGGGGCTTTGCCCCCACACCCCCACAAGGAACTATCGTTCCTTGACCTTGTTCATTTTGATGTTCCCTTTTTCAAATAGGGGACGAAAAGAGCGTGACCACGCACGATACGAAAGACCCGAAAAAATTCAGTCGATGTGACGGACGGGTGCGGCACCCGTCCGCCTGCTCGTGCGGGATGTTACTCGCTGAGGCTGTCGGACTCTTTAGCGAGTTCTTGTTCAACGAAGAACGACGGGGTCGCAATCAAGCGATGCACGGGGCACTTGCCACCAATGTCTAGGATGCGCTCGCGCTGTTCCGGCGTGAGATCGCCGTGTAGCTTGATCGCCTTACGAATCTCGTGGATGTAGCGTTCATCGCCCTCGTATGCCGCGTAATCCGCGCCTTTAAAACGCTCGAAGTCTAGATCAATCTCGACCCCTTCCAGCGGCCAGCCCTTGCGCTCGGCATAAAGCCGCATCGTAATGGCAATGCACGCGCCTAATGACCCCATCGCCATCTCGACCGGTGTCGGGCCGCTATCCAATCCGCCGTCATCTTCGGGTTCATCCGCGTAATACGTGTGTCCACGCGATTTAATCTCTGTCCGGTAACCTTCATTGCCTAAACGCACATATGCCTTCGACATACCAATACCTTTCTTGATGTTTACATCGATATCGATTCGACGTGTTATTGTGCTACTTAGACTTCAAGACCGCGAGCGATCTTACCTGTGATCTGTTACGTATCGCTTATGCCAGCTATCACTCGGGAGTAATGACATCGCTCAGGGTTGATTGTACCGCCTGTAGCAGGTCGCTGATGTTCACGGGTTTGATGAGGACGGAATCGGCGAGGTCAATGTGTGGCATCTTGCGCCACTCGGCAGAGGCTGTGATGATGATGATTTTCATCGTGGCGTGTTGGGCTTGCTCGCGCACGCGGCGAATCACTTCGTTGCCCATCACGAAGGGCATTTGCAGATCGATGGTCATCAGATGTACGGTATGCTGGGCGAGATACTCTAGCGCTTCGACCCCATTGCTAGCGGTGATCACATGATAGCCCGCCATTTCTAGGCGTTTACGAAAGAGCAGGGATAAGCCTCTGTCATCCTCGACGATAAGAATTGTCTGCATGGTGTATTTAGCCTCAATTGTAAAGCAACATTACGTCCATTATAGAACTATTGGTTCTTTATTGAAATAGGACTTTTCGGTAGAAACAGGTTTAGCTTATGTTTGCATTGATTTACACGTGTCAAACACCGTGCGACTATAGCAGGCTATGTTTGTAAATGCAAGCAATTGATAATGCACAATGCAGTAATTTTAACAAGCTCGCAACATTGTCTATGCCCTGTCGTCTTGTATAATCAATCTTACAAATTGCAACAACACCAGCTAACCCAAGCGGATCACTAGCATTATTGAGGATCAAAATCACATGCGTAATCGCAGACCACACGCGCTAGCTCTATACAGCATTATCGTCCTGTTCATCCTTGTTGGCTGTGGCACTGTCTTACCGGATGGTTGCCCGAGCGATTGCTTCGGCGCACGCCTGACCAACGTCGATCTATCGGACGAGAACTTCTTGGGGGCGGATTTCGGCTCGGCAGATTTTCGTGGGGCAAATATGGAGAGCATCAATCTTGAATCTGCCATTTTAACCGGCGCAGACTTAACCGGCGCGAACTTGAGCAACGCCAACCTGAGCAATGCCGACCTGACCGGTGCTGTGCTCGTAGGGGCGAATATGGGTAATGCCGATTTTACCAACGCGACCTTCACCGCGACGAACATGCAAAACACGCGCCTCGTCGGCGTGATTTTGCTGGGTAACGCGCTGACGGGTATCAACATGAGTGGCTCTGATCTCAGCGGCGCAGACTTAGCCGAAGTCGATTTACGCGGGGCGAACCTGAGCCAAGCCCAGCTGAACGGCACGCGCATGACCTTTGCTAATCTCAGCGGTGCCCAGCTTGATCGGGCGATTTTGAACGGCACGAACCTGAGCAGTGCCAATCTCGCCGGGGCTGAACTGACCAACGCGGTCGTCACCGGGGCGATCTTGCGACAGGCGAATTTGAATGGGGCGCGTTTGAACGGCGCTGACCTCAGCGGCGCGGATTTGTACGGCGCGCGGCTAGAGGGCACAGACTTACGCGGGACGACGATGCGCGGGGCGGATTTGTGTGGCGCGGATTTGACCGATGCTATCCTCGTGCGCGGCGAGTTTGAAGAAGACGAGACAATCTATGCTGATCTGACCGATGCCCAGCGCAGTGCCCTGCTCGCTGGGGCGAATTTGAGCGGTGTCCGGTACAACGACAACACTATCTGGCCCCAGGGTTTTGAAGTGCCACAGATCGCGGATCGCGTCGATTTTTGCCCAAGAGAATAACGAAACAGATTACATTGTTGTCGTTAGTATATTTTTATCATTTATTGATTGTCATGACGAAAAATTACGTGTATGATATATTTGTCAAGGGAAACAGTCATCATTAAGGTATGACACACATTCTGAAAGGGTAAACCTATCGTGAAAACACTTCGTATTACGTTTATTTTTGCACTTATTTTCGGCTTGTTCGCCGTTGTGGGCGCGCAAGATGTTGAAACAGAGACCCCCGACCTGAGCGGGAACTTCGTCCAATTCGCTGAAAGTGGTAGCTTTGCAGAAGTCGAAGACAGCGAAGCCTTCACCCTGACGCTGAGTGGCGTTGCGGAAGACACCGCCTGGCAATTCATCACGCCCGAGCTGGATGGCGGTCGTATGAACACCAACTTGATCGCACTCTACTGGGATGCCGCAGAAGACCTGAGCACCTCTGCCCTGCTGGAAACCGAAGAAGTGACGCTGGAACTGACCCTATCAGGGCCGGACTTCAACGCTGAAACAGGCGAAATGAGCTTCACCGCGATCATCGACGAACTGTACTACACCGAAGTTGGCGCAGACTTCAAAGAAGAAGCTAGCATCCCGGCTGAATTTGGCGAAAGCACCCTGTTCATCGTGCTTAATCAGGGTTTCATCGATGCCTTTAACGAAGGTGCTGAGATGGCAGGCGTGCGTGGCCCGAACGTGAACAAGAACTGCTCGAACCCCAGCAACGGTCGTTGCAACAGCGCATTCGACAACTACGGCTTGCGCTAAGCCATCGGGCAATTACACAGATTATTCGCAGAAGGGACGTGGCATTCGTCACGTCCTTTTTGATTCAGCGCTCGGCGAGTGGTGCACGTTTTTTGCGACTTCTTGATTGTTTAAGCTCATAGGTTTCGATATACTGATTGTACTATGATTCCCGTAAAACTGAGCGAGGGGACAGCTTACCTGATCGCTTATCATTCGCTAGCCTGATACCCGCCCGCTTTTTTAGCCCTGTGGGACAGCCTTTTTATCGCCCGAACGAATTATTGATGTTCGACTGTAGGAGAACACTTGATGAAACCCAGAAACTTTGCCTTAATCGCAACCAGTTTCGTGATCGGTATCATTGCGACGATCGTCTTCTTTGGATTATCGCCGGATATGCGTACCAATGTGTGGGGGCGCGATGTGGTCTACGCGCCGACGGCTACCCCGTTGAGCGGGATTGAATATTTGCTCAACATCGAAGCCGACGACCCGCAATATCGCGCACCGATGCCCCGCGATACGATCAACGACTCGAATTTTTACATCACGAGCTATCTCGAGACGATCGAATGGATCGAGACGGTCTACCCCGGCTTCAGTGTCGATAGCGAGATTGCCAACCAATTCGCACGCATCGACGAAGTTGTGACGACCGACAACATCGAAGAATTTTATGAAGACCCACTCAGCCCTGTGAATTATGTGCTGGGTTTCGTCTATGCACAGTTAGAAGGCTCACTCGGCAATCGCTATAAAGATGCTGACGCAGTCTCGGCATGTTTAGCCCTACGGCGTGATCTAGATGTCGGGCGCGAACTGTACCTGTACTTGCGCGTGCCGAACGATCTTGATCCCCAGCTTGATCTGGGCATCCCCGAAGACTGGCAACAACTGCCCGTGCCACCGCCAGAAGATGACACATGGAAATCAGAATGCTTCGACGATGTGCATCTGGCGAATCTCGATCTTGACCTGAGCAGTTTCGCCACCGGTAACCTGCCCATCGCCCAGCAAGACCCACAACCGACCCCCGTCCCCGAAGCCGACATTTTCGATCTCGTCAGCGATGAGAACGCGCCGGAAGCTGTCCTCGGGACGATCACCGACGACGCGCCCTTCTCGGAGTATGATGTCGGAGTGGAACAGGATGGCAGTACTATTCTGGTCGATATGCGGGCGCAGGATGGCAATCTGGATACCTTGCTCTATCTCGTCGATGAGCAGAACAACATCGTTGCTGAGAATGACGACCGCGTGCGCGGCAATACCGACGCGCTCCTGATCTTCCCCGAAGCGCCGGCCGGCGTGTATCAAGTGATCGCCACGCGCTATAAAGTGGAAGAAGGACGCTCGACCGGTAATTACCTGCTGAATATCGCCGTGAACCCACCGGCTGAAAGCATCGAGACAGCCTACGCCGTCGATAATGCGTCGCTGGTCGCCGCCGGTTTCCCCGATATTGATACGCGCGCGGTCACTGATTGGACGGTGCTCGCCTACTACGGTGGCGATACCAACCTTGAGCCGGGCATCCTCAACGACTTCAACGAGTTCGAACTTGGTCTGCAAAATACCGAGAGCGTGCAAGTTGTCGCCCTCGTCGATCGTCACCCTGAATTCAACGAGAGTAATGGCAACTGGTCGAACACGCGCCTTTACGAAGTGATCCCCGATCAAAGCGGCGATGAAGCCGTGAACTACCCGCCGACCATCGATAGTGAACCGCTGGCAGAACTGCCGGACGTGAACACCGGCGACGGCGAGACGCTGGCACAGTTCCTCGTGTGGGCGATGCAGAAGTACCCCGCGAATAACTACGTAGTCGCCTTCGCGAGCCACGGCGCTGGCTGGCAGGGCTTAATCACCGATGACTCAGCTAATTACGATATTTTGAGCGTGCCCGAACTGCGCCGCGCCTTCACGACGACGCGCGACGAAGTCGGCTTCGACAAGTTCGACTTGCTCATCAACGATGCTTGCTCGATGAGTAGTGCCGAGTACTATGCCGGTGTGGCGGATTTCTTCGATTATTCGATCGCATCGCCGGAAGTGGTGGTCAACCCCGCGCTGGATATGACCCTGCTCACCAATCAATTGGCAGCTAACGCTGATATTCAGGATTTGAGCATCAGCCTCGTGGATACCTACATCAACCGCGACATCCAGCAGGTGGATTCGTCCGATGTGCAATACCTGACTTACGCCGTGACCAACCTCGACGGCTTCAACGCGGTGACGGAAGCCGTCAACGACTTCGCGGCGCTGGTCAACGCGAATGCGAACGTGATGTATCCGATCGTCGGGCAGGCACGCGTTAACGCCTATACGTATACGAGCTTCCTCGGTGATGATACACGCATTGATATGGGCGACTTGATGACGCAGGTCATCGCCGCGACGGATAACGTGGAATTGATCGCCGCCGCGCAGAACGTGATCGACGCGCTCGAAGGCGTGCGCCTGTATGGGAATGCTGGGGTGAGCGCTAACCGCCGTAGCTCTTACTACAACATCTACTTCCCAGCGGACTCGGACGACTTCGAGAACAGGTACTTCGACGAAAGCCGGCTGACGGAATGGGCGATCATGTTGCGCGGGTACTATAACTCTGTGACCCCCGCCATCTGGGAAACAGCCGATAGTCTTGCCTTCCACAGCCCGGCGGCACCGCGCATCACACTGACGGGGATTTACCCGCCGGAGACCGGCAGTATTGTCGACTCCTTCCGCATCGGTGTGGATGTGATCGGGCGTAATATCTCGCATGGTGATTTGACGATCGACCTCGTGCGCGAAGATGGCACGATTGCCCGTTACTTCGAGGGGCGCTTGCTCTCGGTAGAAGCCGCCGATGATGGCGGTGTGGAATTCACCAACCCGTGGGATCAGGGCTATAACGGTCGCGTCCTCAACTGGGATGTGCGCCTGCCGCTGATTTTGGACGGGGAGAGCGAGAACTACGAATTGCTGATCGTCAACGAAGGAGATGATGTTGCCTTTCTCGACGGGCGTTATCGCGAGCCGGGCAGTGAACAATGGAACGAAGTGACGATTGCCTTTGACAACGTGGAAGGTGCGAACGTCGGCACAGTGCAACGTGTTATCAGCCGTTCGACCGGCACGGATGCCCTCGCGGCGGTCACGATTGCGCCCGGGTCAGAGTTCCAGACCTTCCTCAACACAGTGACAGAAGATGGGCGCGTCGTGCGCCAAGAAGGTAACAGCTACGTCTGGGGCGAAGAAGGCTTGACGTGGGACTGGGCACCGGCACCGACCGGCACGTACAATCTCGGTCTGCTGATGACCGCATCCGGCGGTACAACGGGCTTCGCTAGCACGACGGTACAGGTCGATAACAATCTCGACCAGATGAATATGCTAGCAGATAACAGCTTCGCTGATCTGGGTATCACGCTACCGCGCTATCGCATCTGGGATGAATGGGTGCAACGGAGCCGTAACGAAGACTTCGCCTATAGTTCCAGCGTGGCAGGCGCAACTGAACGCTTCGGGCTGTACTTCCTGTATCAGGATGTGCCGGAGACCTTCGAGGAGATGGTGCCACAACTGGCGACCAACTACAACTTCACGGTGACGAGTGACGACCTCGAACCGGCGACAGTCAGCGGTTACGAAGGCGTGATCTTCGAATACGAGATGGCCGACGAAGAAACCGATGACGTGTACAACGGTCGGGCATTCGTCACCGTGCAACCGCACAACGGCTTCACCTATATGGTCAGTGCAGAGACCGTTGATGGCGATCTCGATGCTCTGTTCAGCGATCTGACTGAAACGGTCACGCTCTTCAACCCGACGGGGATCGTCCCCAGCAACGCGACAGCAACCTGGGGCTATGGCAGTTACAATGGCTTCGACTTCAGCTTCCATCCCTACCCGATCACATGGGCTGATGGCTATGTGTCGGCGGATGGCTGGGATGTGTACGCTAGCCCCTCGCTTGAGCTTGAGAACGACTTCTTCGCGACGCGGGTCGTGCCCGTCAACGGGCGTAGCGCCAACGAAATCCTCCGCGAAGTCCGCCGCGATACGGTGATGTCGGGCAATGTAGCCAGCGATGACGGCACCGTTATCGTGTCTGAAGGCGATAACCTGCTGATCGAATCGACGCGGACGCTATACAGCGCCTATCACCAGTGGGATACGCTGGTCTACAGCATCGATCGTGATGGCGAAGACATTCGCGGTCGCCTGTACGTGACGATCTTTGAAGAGGATGCCTATCTCTTCTGGGCAGAAGCACCGGAAGAAGAAGCGACGGAAATCTTCACGCGCTTTGTCGAATATGTGGTGGATGGTTACCAGATCTACGGATCGCCGGAGTAAGCACCACACACATTCTATAGTTTAATCACCACAAGGGTGGGGCAATTGCTCCACCTTCTTTTTGTTACAATCATCCGTGTTGGATTAGCCGACTTTGCCCTGACCTTGACGGGCGATTGTTGGTAGGATTATGGCATTATATCGTGATTGATAACGAGTGAGGCTGTGAACAGTGTTTGATTTTCTCAAGAATTTGTTCGGCGGGGGTGGCGATGATGATCGTCATGGGTACATCATCTACGTGCGCCCTAAGATGTGCGATGAAATCCTGCCGGTACGAATCGATATGCGGAACGACCTATCGGTGAATGATAACGGCGATGGCTATCATGTGCGGAAGATGGTCAGCGGAGCGCGCTGTCCGTTCCAAGCCGAAATCCTGCTGTACTTTGATAATCGGCGCAATCTGACCGAGCGCATCGTCGAAAACGGCGAGTTCGCCACCGCGAACGAGTATCACGCCGCGCAAGAGACCCCAATCGACTAAGCGCGCAAGAGACGTACCGCCCGCCGATACTCCGGCGCATAACGCAGGATGGGCGGTGTCCGCCGCACCACGCGCCGACTGAGCGCACAGAAACGATCGACCAGCGCCAATTCGCGGTCGCTGATGTCGTATTGGTATTGTGCGCGCAGGTCAGGCGGTAACAGCGCCACCGAAAAGCGCCGCACCGGATAAGTCAACAAGTTCAGCCCCGGAATCGCTTGTGTGGTGATGAAGGGCGCAACTTTACGCGCACTCTCGCTGACGATGATCTCTTGCTGGTCGATCGCCGTTTGCATATAAGCGCGTAAATCGCTGTAATGCGCCGGCAGGTAGCTGGTGGATAAGCCCATCTCGGCGTAGATGCGTTTGCTCTGCTGGTAGTAGCGGTCTTTCGTCACCGCGTCCAGAGGCGCGACGAGCTTTTCATAGCCGAACACCGCCCCTTCGACCAGCGTCGCCATCACCCACAATGCCTGTCGCGGATTGCGCGGGTTATAGACCGCGCCTAACTTGTGCTTGCCCACCGCCTGATCTAAACGACCAACCGCCGGTCGGTGCGCCCGTTCGATCTCGGCAAGCGCCCGATCAACTTCGGCGCGTGTGCCATAGACCAGCGTCAGCGTTAACGTCAGCGTGCGGTGCAGGCGCGTCAATGGCTTGCGAAAGACATAGCTATGCTGGTAGACCGCCTCAGCGACCATTGGATGGGCAATCTGCATCAGCAGGACGCGCAAGCCCGTGAGCAAGAGCGCTCGTTCGCGGTTGATGTGCCAGATGGCGCTATCCGGCGCAAAGAGAAAGGGCGAATGATCGGTTGTGCGGGTCGTATCAGTCATGTGGATGGGCGTTGACCTCGCTTTCGCGGGCTAATAATGTCCGAGTGAACCATCGTGGCGCGCGACGACTTCGCAGGCGCGGTAAATCGCCACGCCAACCAGCAAGTAAATGATGGAGTGTGCCAGCAGAAGGATCAGGCTACCATCGCGCCACACATCGACAATCGTGCTGTCCGTCAACAACACGTCGCGGGTGACGATAATGCCCTGCGTCGTCGGGATGACCTGCGCGAAAATCTGCATCCAGCGCGGCATTTGATCTAAGGGCAAGAAGGTGCCGTTGGTAAACAGCACGATGTTGAACAGCACGCTCACCAGCGCCCCCAACTGTTTGTAGATGATCGCAAAGCCAGCGATCATGAAGCCGAAGCCCATCACGCCCAGCACCGTAATCATCAGCAGGACAAGCGCGATCGGCTGTAGGAACACGGGCGCAATCTGGAAGAAAAGCACCAGCGTCAGCCCCATCATCAGCGTCGTCGCCAGCGATTGAATCTGCACGGCGATCACCTGCCCGACGATCAACCAGATCGGCGAGACGGCGCTCATGTACATCTGCTCCAGCGTGCCTTCTAATGCTTCACCTTCGATCTCGAACGCCATCTGATTCAGCGTTTCGATCACGAAATACGTGATGATATAGCCGACGAGCGTCTGCCGGATGAAGGCATCATCAAATTGCCCCTGCCCGATGATGAACATCGCCGCGATGTATAAAATCGAATAGGCGATGACGTTGAAGAAGAAGGCGAAGCGATAGCTGATCGCGATTAACAACTGCTTGCGGACTTCGCCGAAGATCGCCTGCAATATCATGCTCATCGGTCGGTCTGCTCCAGCACATCCAAGAAAACCTGCGGCGTGAGCGAGACTTCGTTCGCCGCGAGTAAGCGACAGCCCAAAGCCTCAAGCCGGGCGAGCGTCGGGTAAAGCGCGGCATCGCCCAGCAAAATCGTCTGCTGGTCGCGTTGGTAAATGCGCCAATCGGGGAAGTGCTGTTGATCGGCAGGCTGCAAGCCCTGCACGCGAATCTCGTAGCGTCCGCCGTAGAGCCGCGCCAGTTCGTCAGTGCCGCCGCTGAACAAGAGCTTGTGCTTCATCAACAACACCCGCTGTGCTGTATCACGGATAAAATCAAAATTGTGCGTCGTAATCAAGAGCGTTTTATCCTGCATGGCAAGTGTACGCACGAAGGCGACGATCGCGTCGTAGGCCTGCACATCTAAGCCCAGCGTCGGTTCATCCAGCAAGACAATCTGCGGGTCAGCGACCAGCGCACAAGCAATCGCGACTTTCTGTTGCATCCCACGCGAAAACGTGCGGACTTCATCGCGTCGCCTGTCCCACAGGTCAAGCGTCGTGAGCAGATGCTCCATACGCGCCTTGACTTCGGCAGTCACGCGCACGCCCTTGATATTGGCAAAGTACACCAGATTATCCCAGGGGGTCATGCGCCAGTAGATATTACGCGCCCCCTCTAGCACCACACCGAAGTGACGCATCGCGGCGCGACGTTCGTTAGGCGGGTAGCCGGCAATCGTGATCGTGCCTGCCGTCGGTTCGATCAAGCCACAGATCATTTTGATAGTGGTCGTCTTGCCCGCGCCGTTGGGTCCCAGTAGCGCGACACACTCGCCCTTCGCGATCGAAAAGCTCAGGTCATCGACCGCCGTATGATCGTCATACTGCTTGCTCAGGTTTTGCACGTCAATCGCTGTCATCAGGCGCATCCCAGCCGTTGCGGCACGGTTCAGTCATCGCCGTAGAGATCGATCAGGTCGTCGTCGTCATCGTCGAAATCGAAGGGGTCGTATTCGTCATCTTCGTAGCCCTCGTCGTCGATGAAGCCATCGCCATTTTTATCGAGCAATTCTTCGTCCTCTTCCAGAAAGAGATCGTCATCTTCGCTGATGTCTACTTCTTCGTCTTCTTCCAGCTCCGCGTCGAAGTCAGCGTCAGTCATCACCTCGTCTTCTTCTGTCAGTTCTTCTTTTGCCAGTTCTTCTTCTGCCAGTTCTTCTAACGAGAGATTTTCTTCGTCTTCACCGCCGAATTGCGTGCGCGTGGCGTTTGCTTGTTCGTCATCGTCATCGTAGTCGCCGGGGGGCAAACCCGCAATATACGAAAATAAGTTGCTCTCATGCGTCATAGTGCATCTATCCTAGGAGTTATCTTGTACACTTTTATCTACCATATCATAGAAATACTGGTGAACGCGCCGATCATCCGTTAATTCTGGATGAAAGGCTGTCCCCAAGAGATGTCTCTGCCGCACCGCGACGATGCGCTGGTCGTCCAGTTGTGCCAGCACCTGCACATCGGCATCGGCGTGGGTGACAATCGGGGCGCGGATGAAAATCGCATGGAAGGGATCATCGCCCAGACCAGCGAAGGGTAATGCGCGTTCGAAGCTATCGACCTGTCGCCCGAAAGCGTTACGATTGACGGTCACATCCATCACGCCTAAGATCGGTTGGTGCGCCCGACCGATGTCCTTCGCGAGGAAGATCAAGCCAGCACACGTCCCCCACGTCGGGGCGCGACGCGCAAAATCGCGCAAAGGGTCAATCAGGTTATAGGCTGTCGCCAGTTTGCCGATCGTCGTACTTTCACCGCCGGGGATTACCAGCCCATCGATTTGGTCGAGATGTTGTGGCAAGCGCACCTGCACCACGTCCGCGCCCAGCGCCTCGAAGATATGTTGATGCTCGATAAATGCGCCCTGTAAGGCGAGTACACCAATTTTAACCATCGTCAGTCACTTTCATCATCTATCGGTTGAATATTGCTTATCATGCTCAGGATTGGGCGCGGAATCAAGCGACAAAGCAGACCAATGCCGCGCAGGGGGACTGATAGATGATGAGAATAATACATTTTAAGGTAACTACTCAGCCTTCACCCTAAATCCCTCTCCCGACCGCCACTATGTGGCTAAGAGAGGGACTTCAACCGTGCTTGTCTTGAGGGCAGAGGCTGGCGTAAATCAATTGACCTGAGTAGTTACATTTAATCAAAAACTAAACTGGTCAAGCAATAGGCTAAAAGCCAACAATCAAGCGGGGACGCACGCACAGCATCCATATGATCGTCAGTCGCGCTCGTCGTCCGCGTCTTTCTTCTGCGCCCGCTGATGGATCGCGTGCAGGTCATCGGGCAGTTGATCCCATTTTTCGCTGACAGGGATGCCATGCTTGCGTAAGATGTCGCCGAGTCCGCTCATGATGGCGCGGGCTTGCTCTAAATCATCTTCTGAGTCCGATGTTGCGCCCTCGTAGACCTGTTGCGCTTCGTCGAATAAGCGTTGCCACCCACGACGGGCGGCGCGGTCGTCCGTCTGCAAATCTTCGACTGATTCGCCCAGTAAATCAGCGGCAAATGCGCTGTTTGCCTGCGATGTCGTCGGGTCGGGGTCGTCGGGCTTTTGTCGGCTTTCGACCAGCGTCGTCAGGAAGGCACGTAGCCCCTCGCTGACGCTCTCTGCGCCCGCTTTCAAGCGATTCCGCATCCAGTCGTGGGCATCCTCGCGGGTCACTTCGTAAAATTGCATGAACTTGGGGTGGACGTGCGTCACTTCGCCCAGTGGCGCATAAATGGCGAACTTGCCCGGCGGCAAGGCGGCATCATCCGGCACGATGAAGAAAAATTGCTGGGTCTCGTCTGTGTAGAGGGTGGTGGGTGTGTTAGGCATCTGTTAGCTCGACACTTTATTCTCTTGCCACATGGGTCTGTAAATTTCAGCTAGTCGTTTCATTGCTGTTCTCATTTTTTCAGACCATGCATCATCCGCCCAAAATTCGAGAAATTCTTCAAAAGCTTCTTCAGCAGATTTATCAATAGAGGATAATACAAAATTCGCTTGACCTGCAATCAGCGCATAGTCTGCTCCAGCTTCTCTGAGGATAGCAAACTCAAAATTTTCATTGGTTAAAATAGCGTTACCAGTTGCACTGAACTCAGCATCGAACAACCAAAAATCGTCTTCTGTAAAATCGAGTTTATAGGCGATCGGAACTTCAACATCTGGCAAGAGTGTATTTTCAGAGTCGAAGAATCCACAATAGACAGCCAATCCTTGAGACGTATACACATATTCACCGATTGTTTGCAGAAGATTGCGGACTTGCGTATCGGAAAATATATTAGATAGCGGAATTGCCTTCCAGCCTTTACTGTTCAGCCATTCTACAGAAAGTTCAGCATAGGCTTCAGTATTAACCATTTTAGCAATTTTTTTGCGAAGATTGATCACCTTATCTGATGTTGTTATCGCTGTTAAACTCATATATCAAATCCCTATTCTGCTTGGTAACGTATTTTGATGTCTTGAACGACTCTTCCCCGTTTATCTTTTGTTTGTATTTCTAGTGTAACACTACCTTCTGAACTCTTGGATCGGTAATTGGCAGTTCGGCCATCGCTTGTCTGACCTGTTGCGCCTATAGGTATTTTTGTGCTATTTGCCACGATGGAGTTAAAGTCTTCTTCGGCAGTGGCGATATCGCCCGTTTTATGGAAGTGATACGTTGTCTTAGAACCACTCTTAGTAACTTTAACAGGTGTACATCCATCAATGGGATTTTCAGGTGGTTTCTCATCCTCTTTTTCACCACCCGATACTTTACTCCGCTGGATCACATCGTAATCATAATCCCATGTATCATCGCCATCAACCACGGTGACGTGCGTCAGCGTGTCGCGGTGGGCTTCGTAGACATTGGCGGCGACCTTCCGCGCTTCTTCTTTGGTGATCTCGCCGGCTTCGTTGTGGTGCTGT